>DATCFU010000172.1:0-75445 GCA_036509315.1 Acidothermaceae bacterium | reverse complement strand
GCGGGTCGCACGCACCTGGGCCACGCCCTGACTCGCCGACTGGTCGATCAGTTGCAACAGACCGGCCCGCACATTTGGCTGCGCTGAACCGAGCAACGGCATCGTGTACTGCCTCGTCGATTCGAGCGTCGCGTCCGCGTGTGCAGCTGTTGCCTGTCCATTGACCGTCGCAGCGAGCAGTGCTTTGAACTCGTGGTGACGCGAGTCTCGATCGAGGGTCACCACGCCGTAGCCGATCAGGACGACCACGATCAGCACCGGTACCAGAAAACGTGGCAGGCGACGACGTCTTTCGCGGCCGCCAGTCACGAGGACGTCGGCGCGACTCGCCGGCTGATCACCGGTCATGTCAGGTCGCGGTGGCCAGGATTGCCGCGGCCGCGTTGAAGATGTCCGCGCCGACCGAACTCGTACCGCCGAACAGCCACGCCGATGTCGCTGATGCTTGCGCCGTCGCGAGGTAACCGGAGACCGAACTTGGCAAAGCGCCGCCGCTCGGCACCAAGACGACAGGTCCATGGTTCATGGCTGCCACGCTGCCACCTGAGAGCGCATCAGGGAAGGCCAACCCACTGGCGAGCCCGATCGAGGCGGGTTTCGGGAAGAGCGCCTGGGCCACCAGCACCGACGTCGCGAAGCGGTCGCTGCCGACGAATGCCTGCGCCGAGGCGTCCGCGTGTGCTGCTGGGCCCCCGATCGCGTAGCGCTTCGCACTTGGGTGAGCGGCCAGGTAAGCCGCGGTCGGGCCGGACTGCCCCGAGCCCGCCGTCAGCAGCACGACGCCGCCGGCCTCGGCCGCAGCCGAACCGGCCGACAGCGCGTCAGGGAAGTTCGTGCCGTCCGCTTCGAAGACAACGTTCGGGTTTCCCAGCGTGGCGGCAACTTGCGCTGCGGTGGCGAATCGGTCGAGTCCAGAGATTCGAACGACCGGGTGGCCGAGTGCGGCGACCGCGTTCGCAACAGCCGGTGTCACCGCGGAGATGCCGCCGAGCACGTACACGGTCGCTCCGGGTGCGAGAACTCGCTGGATCTCGGCGGACGTTGCGCTCGACAATGACGCGCTCCCTGTGAGCAGCAGCGGTCCATGCTTGCCCACGGCGAGCGGCGTGCCGGCGAGTGCATCGGCGAAGGTGTCGGAGCGAGCCAAGACAACCGCAGCCGCCGAATGCGTCGTGGGGTAGCCAGCTTGTGACGCCGCAACGCTCGTGGCGATGCGGTCAGCACCCGCGATCCGGGCGAGCGTGAGTGCCTGCGCTGCGGGTCCAGCACCGCCGCCACCGCCACCGCCACCGCCGCCACCGCCACCGCCTCCGACAGACACGGACGGCGAGCCGGCCGTCAGCGCGGTTAGCGTGCCCCCGGACGTGCCCCGTTGCTTGGCGTTGAATACGGACGTCGTCGGCGTGCTCGGCGGCACGGCACCGCCGCCTGCGGTCGTGCCGTAGGTGACGGTCAGAGTGTCGCCCACCGCAATCGTCACCGGGTCAACAGTGATCGTCGAGCCGGAGACGGTGAGGGTTCCTGAGTTGGCTGTGACATAACCCGGGGTTGACAGCGTGGTCTGCGGTGGCGTCCAGCCAGCTGGCACAGTGATCACAACGGCACCGGAAACGAGTCCGGTACTCACCTGAGGCGTGTAAGTGAAGGTCAGCGTGGTCGGGGTCGTCACCGCGACACTCGTCGGCGATACCGCTAGTGTCCCTGAGCCGTCCGGCGCGAAGCCGACTTGAACTTGAACTTGGGGCGACGAGGCCAGCGTGGTCAGCGTCCCGACGCTGCTGCCCTTCTCCGACGTCGTGAACGTCACCGTCTGCGCCGTGGTCGACGACAACGCACCGGATCCGCCTCCGGACGTGTCGCCGTAGGTAATGAATACGGTGCCGCCGGGCGCGACAGTCACGCCGGAGACTTGGATGGTGCTCGAGCTGATCGTGAGCACGCCCGCCGACGCGGTCGTGTAGCCGGCTGTGCCGGCCGTTGTTGACGGCGTCGACCAGCCCGCAGGCACTGCGACGGTGAGCTGGCCGTCGGTGAGGTTGTGCCCCGCGACTGCTGTGTAGGTGAAATGCAGCGTGATGTGCGTCGCCGCGCTGACCGTCGTGTGGTCAACGACCATCGAACCCGAGCCGTCCGTCCCGACGGCCGGACAAAGGTCGCCGGCCAGCGCCGCGCCGACTGGCGTCCCGAGACCGGTGGCCATGTCGTACCCAGTGGCTGCGGCGAAACTGCCGCTGTTGGTGCCGACCGCATCATTGTTCCCCGCGGTCACGTCGTGGAAGTCTGATGCACCCGCTGCGCGGAGCTGGTAAAGCACGGGGTTAAGGAAGCCGAGTCGATGTCCGACGCACGCCGACGAAGCGTCTTCCAGTGCAATCAATGCCGCCCAGGTAGGCGCCGCCGCACTCGTACCGCCGAAGGTCCACCAGCTCCCGTTCCAGAAGATGGGGTATCCGTTGTTCGGGTTGGCGGACGCGCTGACATCGGGCACCTCGCGGCAGTTCCCACCTGCGGCGCCACACGGGATGCCGCTACTCCCGCTGATCACGCCAATCGCGGCCTGCCACGACGGCATGGGCCAGTTTGTCGAGATGCCGCCACCGCTGGCACTTAGGTGAGGACCAACAGTGCCTTGGTTCCAGGTGGACTCAGGCCCACTTGCCCCCTGCAGGTTTGTGCCGCCGACGCCGGTCACGAACGGCTGGCTCGCTGGATCGTCGACTGCCAGGCCTGACGTACTGGGGCTGATCGGATTGTCGCAGTCGGCTGAGCCCGCGTCACCAGATGCGGCAAACATCGTCTGCCCCTGGACGGCCATTTGCCGGAAGATCGCATTCTCGGCGCTGACGAAGCCCGTGCTGGCGTTGGCGCGCGCCTCGCATTGGCCCCAGCTCGTGCTGACCACCTGCGCGACATTGTCGCTAGCTATCTGCTGGTAGAGGTTCAACACGCTGGTCGTTGTGTTCGGGGACTGGTAGACATCGATAGTGGCGGCGGGCGCGAGCCCGATCACATCTTCGATATCAAGCGCCGCCTCGCCGCCTCCAAAGCCAGTGGTTGTCGGGGAGTCGACCGCTATCAGGTTCACCGTTGCACTGGTGCCGTAACACGCTTGGTACGTCGCAACGTCGCTTGTGGCGTATGGCTCCAGCTCGGCGATGGCTACCGTGACGCCGCTGCCCAGGGTGCCGCCCGAGTACAGCGAGCTCAGGCCGTAGTAGGAAGCAATCTGCGGCGCGGTGTACCCCGGCACCGGTATAGAACACGATGGGGTAGGGCCGGTCAGGTTGGGCCTCAAAGCGGCCGACGCGGACACCGCGGAGTTTGGGCTGGATACGTCGTTGGACGCGGCGTTGATTGTTGAGAGCGAGTGCGTCAGCTCGGTCAAAGTGTCGAGGCCGACGATCGCCTGGACGGCGCCGACGACGTCGGATGGCACTTGTGGGGCTGCCATATTTGCGCGCGCAGTCCGGCCGGACGCGAGCCGGTACTGGCGAAACGACGTGTGCAAAGCACTGCCGACTTTGGTGACCGACCCGGAGATGGGCAACAGCGAGCCCTGCGCGGTGCCGACCGTGAGCCCGAGCGATCGCAGCCGGCTGCTAACGCCTGCGATCGTCGACGGCGTGGGGCCGAACTGGCTGGCGTACTCGGCAGCAGTGAGGAACTGTCGGTACTCCGGTGAACCAGGTGTGGAGACCGCAGTGGTGAATGCATCCAGCCCGGCCTGATTGCGGGAGCGCAGGACGACGTCGAACGAAACTGGCTGCGCCGCAGGAGCAGCGCCCTGCGCCTGGGCGCCAAGCGGGATTGCAGGTGCGCTGCCGACGGGGGTGTCGCCGGTTCCGGCGCTTGCTACCCCCGAGACATTCATCGCGAGCGTGAGAAAGAGGCCGCTGACTGCGGCCACGGCAATGCCAGCGCGATGTGATCGGCGCACGAATCCCCCGATGAGTCGATGTGGCGCCCTCGAGTCCGCCACCTCATTGACCACGATAGGTCGCATGGGGAACTTCCGCGGCCGAATCACCCGCTCGCCACCTCCATTGCGTCAGGATCGTCCGTACGCGCGGCGAATGAAGGGAATCGCGAATGATGGAATGGGCCGTCGGGTCAGGCCCGGCGCCGCCCGGCACCTCGCTGCCGCCCCGTACTTGGCGCAGGGTGCGCGATGAGGCGCTCCGCTTCGACCCGCATGGGGTGCTGCTGCGCCCGAGCCTGCGCATGGCGGCCGGTGTCACGGTGGCCCTGGCCATTGGCTACGCGGCCGGGTCATGGGCGACCGGCGCGGCCGCCGCCGGGGGAGCGTTGGCGGTGGGAATCCCGTCCGTGGCTCCCTCGCCGCGGCCGCGGATCGCGGTGCTGGCGTCAACCGCCGCGGCCATAGCGCTCGGCACGTTCGTCGGATCGGCGACGAGTAGATACGCGGGCCTGCATGTCGTCGCGGTCGCACTCTTCACCTTCGCGGGCGGCCTGCTCGTTGCGGTCGAGCCCGCGGTTACCGCGGTCGGCCTCAATGCGATCGTCGGGCTTGTTGTGTACGGCCGGTTCCCGGGATCCCCCGAGACCGCCTTGAAGAGTGCTGGGTTGGTGGCGGCCGGAGGGCTGTTCCAAGTCCTGCTGGTCGTGGTCTTGCGTGGTCGCCCTCATGTCGGTCGCGCGCTTGCCGGGCTGTCGCGCGGTTATGCGGCACTTGCGAGTTACGCCGGCGACCTCGATCTGCAACGGTCCGGACTGTCAATGGCCGCGGCGGTCGATGCGGCCGTCGTCGACCGCGAGTTCTCATTCGGGGCCGGCGCGAACAGTGCATCCGAGGAGGCCTGCCGAAGCCTCGTCGACGAAGCGCGACGAATCAGGCTGGAACTCTTGAGCCTCGCGAGTGCGCGTGCCGCAGCGCAAGGCGTCGACGAACCGGACGGCGCGTTGCTGGCGAGCTTCGATCTGCTCGCGTCTCGACTACGCAGCTTCCTTGACCACGTCGTCGATGGGTTGGCACACGCCAGCGTCCCCGCCGACCTCGATGACGCACTCGCCGCCGCCAACACTGCGATCGAAGATGTCCGGCGAAGCGCGGCCGCCGCGCCGCACGCCCAGCTCATCGCGGCGCGAGCGTCGACTGCGGGAGCAGCACTGGCCGGTCAACTGCGCGCGATCGCCGGATTGCTACCCCCAGCGGTCGAAGTGAAGCGCACGCCGCCGTCGTCCGCCGTCCGTTCCGCGACCCGCATCACGCGCGTCAGTGCGCAGGGCGCCGAAGCGATTGTCGAACGAATGCAGGCGAATCTGACCTGGCAATCGGATGCGTTTCAGCACGCGGTACGACTCGCAAGCGTCGTCTCGGCGTCCGCTGTGATTGCGCATGCGGTGGGTATCGGACGCGGTTACTGGCTGGCGCTGACTGCGGTGCTGGTTTTGCGGCCCGAATTCTCCGTGACCTACACGCGGGGGGTGGCGCGGGCGATTGGGACGATCGTCGGCGTGGGTATCGCGTCGATCGTCGCCGTTACGGCGCACCCACACGGATGGGTGCTGGTGCCGTTCGTCGGTGTGTTCGTGTGGCTGTCGGGCGCGCTGTTCAACGCGAGCTATGCAGCGTTCAGCGTCGCCGTCACGGGCGCCGTGGTATTCCTGCTCGCCGGCCTTGACGCCGATCCGGTAGCGGACGCTCGCGACCGCCTCGTCGCCACGGTGCTTGGCGCCGCTCTTGCGTTAGGCGCGTATGCGGTGGCGCCCGCGTGGGGACGACGACCGGTGGCCGAGGCGGTCGCCGATCTCGCGGACACCACGCAGCGTTACGTCGCCCTTGTCTTGCAGGCGGTGATCGACCCAGCCGCGGATATCTCGGCATTGCCTGGGGCGAGTCGCGCGGTTCGGCTCGCGCGCACGAATGCAGAGGCTGCGATCAACCGCTCGCTGGGCGATCCGGCATCTCGGCGGATCGACCCTGCAGCCACGCTTGAGGTGCTGGCCACCTTCAGGCGGCTTGCCATCGCTTCCCATACGTTGCGGCTAGCGCCGACGCTCAGCTTGGTCGGCGTCCCACCCGCTCTGAATGAGCTGAGCAGGGCCATCGACTCCGAACTCACGGCGATCAGCGCACGGTTGCGGTTCGGCAGGATCACGGTCGTGCGTGAACCCCTGCGCGCGCTGCACCAAGAGGTCGTCGCTGCGCTATCCGCCGATCCCGCAGCCCCGGAAGCACTTGTCGTCGCAGAAACCGACGAGATCGTCGATGCGACGAACTCACTCGCCGACATCGTCGAGCGGGCACCGGCGTAGCTTCGGAACACGCAGCAGTCATCGAGCAACATTGCCTGAACGACGACGCAACCAAACAGCGCCCGCGCGCGTCGATTCGCCGTGACACCCGCAACGGGTTCGGCGCGCCGATCAAGAAGAAGCGGCGCAATCAAGAACAACCGCGGCGCGCCGGTCAAGAACACGCGGCGGCGCGACGAAGCAGTGTCACACTCGGCTCGTTCAGACGCTCTATGAGAGCGTTCGATGATCAAGATCACGGGGGCAGGGTTTGACGTGAAGGCTCCGAGCAACCGCCGACTGCCAGGGCTGGACGGCCTGCGTGCGATCGCCGTGATCGGGGTGCTCCTGTATCACGCCGGCGTGGGATGGCTCCCCGGCGGGTTCCTGGGCGTCGACCTCTTCTTCGTGATCTCCGGCTTCTTGATCACCTCGCTGCTGTTGAGCGAAGCGCGGACAGCCGGCCGTGTTTCGTTGCGGCAGTTCTACCTGCGCCGGGCCCGGCGATTGTTACCCGCACTATTCGTGATGCTCGCCGTACTGGCTGTATTCATGGCGATCTTCGCGGCCGCCGAGTTGGGACAGGCGCGCGGCGACATCGCAGCGGCACTGGGGTACGTGTCGAACTGGTGGTACGTGCTACATCACCGGTCGTACTTCATCGCTGCGGGCCGGCCGTCGCCTTTCCAACACTTGTGGTCGCTCGCCGTCGAGGAGCAGTTCTACCTCATCTGGCCGGCAGTGCTGGTCGCACTGATGGCGACCCGCGCTCGCCTGCGCTGGGTCACCGGCGTTGCGCTCGCTGCGGCAATTGGATCGGCGTTTTGGATGCGCGTGCTCGCGGTGCGCGGCAACGTGCCGTTCGATACCGACTCGTCGCGGTTGTACTTCGGCACCGATACACACGCGAGCGCACTGTTGCTCGGGGCCGCTGCGGCGGCCGTGATGTCGGGCCTCGCCGCCAGACTTGATCGAGGGATCGCCGTTGGCGTCCGCGCCGCCTGGGACGTCGTCGGTGTCGCAGGGCTAATCGCTGTGTGCTGGTCGATGCACGCAGTCGACTATTACCGGCCGGGCTTGTATCGCGGCGGCTTTCTCGCGTTCGCTGCGGTCGGCGTTGTCGTCGTGGTCACCGCCTCGGCACCCGGCGGCTGGCTCGGGCGTGCACTCGATGTGCCGCCGATGCGATGGATTGGCGAGCGTTCTTACGGCCTCTACCTCTGGCACTGGCCCGTTTTCGTCTACACCCGACCCAGTCTCGATTGGTCGTTGCACGGCCCGGCTGCCCTTGCCGCCAGGTTGGCGATCGTCGCGTTGTTGAGCGAACTGTCGTACCGCTTCGTCGAGGTTCCACTGCGCCGCGACGGCGCGGTGTCACTAGTTCGCAGGGTTGCGATGCCGCGGACGTGGCGGGTCGTCGCGCCGGCGCTGTCGGCCGTTCTCGGTGTCGCGGCCGTTGCCGGGGCGACGGCTTTCGTCTCGAATCGCATCGCCCACACGCAAGTCCGAGGCCGTCAAGACACCGCAGCCCTTGGTCAGGGTCAGGCGACATCGATCGGAGCGATCGCGTCCCCGAGACCGATCTCGCCGAAACCCGCGGCGTTGCCAGCTACGGCCTCGGCCACTTCAGCGGCCCCGAGTGAGCCACCCGCGACGCCGGCCCCGACATCAGAGCTGCCTGTCGTTTCGTTGCCGACACCTCCGCCATCGCGCCCGACCCACCCGGTGAGCGGTCCGCACGCTGCGGCCACTAAACCACCGACGATCCCCGTCGGCGTCCCGCCCTCTGTTAGCGCAGTTGGCGACTCGGTCATGCTCGACGCCGCTACGGCACTGAAGGCGGCCTGCCCGGGCACCGAGGTGTATGCCGTCGTCGGCTGGCAGGCGAAGGCGGTGTTCGCCGAAGTCGCCACTCTGCGCACTGCTGCGCACCTCGGCCGCGACGTGGTCATCGAAACCGGCACCAACGGCATCGTCAGCGCGAAGGAGTTGGACGCCACACTTACAGCACTTGCCGACCGCCAGAAGGTGATCGTCATCAACGACCACATGGACCGGCCCTGGGAACCGCCGAACAATGCGATGTTTCCTACGGTGGTGAAAGCGCATCCCAACGCCGTACTCGTGAACTGGGACGCCGCGGCTAACACGCACCCGAACTGGCTGAGCACCGATGGCGTGCATCTAAAGCCGGCCGGCCGCGCCCCCTACGCGCAGTTGATCAAGACGGCCACGGCGTGCTGAGATTCCGACCAGCCACTAGTCCGCATGTTAGTTGAACGCTCAACCAAAGTGAGGTATCGTTCGGCCATGGGAATCTTCCGGCTCAATCACGCGGTCCTCTACGTGCGCAATGTCGAGGAGTCTGTGCGGTTCTACTCCGACGTCCTCGGCTTTGTGCCGATCAACATGGCGCCTGAAGGCTTTCGCGGCGCGGCCTTCCTGCAGGCTCCTGGTTCCACGAACGATCACGATCTCGGGTTGTTCGAGATCGGCGCAGCGGCGGGTCCTTCAGGAGCCGGTCGAACAACCGTGGGGCTCTACCACCTCGCGTGGGAAGTCGACACGCTCCAAGAACTCGAGCGGGTCGCGCAGGCGCTGGCAGCGGCCGACGCGTTGGTCGGTAGTTCCGACCACGGCAGCACGAAAAGCCTCTATGGCAAGGACCCGAACGGCCTGGAGTTCGAGATTGTTTGGCTGATTCCGGCCGACCTCCTCGACGAGGGCGCACTCGAGTCGCGCCGCAGCATTGGGCACCTCGACCTCGAGAAGGAAAAGGCGCGGTACGGCGCGACGACACAGGGCGGCATCGGGATCTCGCGGGTCGCCGTCAGCTAACGGCCGCTCGACCGGCACTATGTGCCCATGACGAATGAACCAGTGCATGCCGAACAGTTGCGGGTGGCGGTTGTCGGCTACGGGCTGGCCGGTTCGGTCTTCCACGCGCCGCTCATTGCCGCGACGCCGGGCATGGCAGTGTCGGCTGTCGTCACTGGCAACGCCGAACGAGCCGAGAAAGCCCGCCAGGCCTACGAAGGCGTCCAGGTGTTCGCCGACGTCGACAGCCTCATGGCGAAAGCCGACCACATCGATCTGGTCGTCGTGGCGAGTCCGAACCGCATGCATGCACCGACCGCACGTGCGGCGATTGACGCCGGTGTAGCGGTCGTCATCGACAAGCCGTTTGCCGTGAGTGTCGCTGAAGGGGAGTCGCTGATCGACGCGGCGGCAGCTCGCGGCGTCCCACTCAGTGTTTATCAAAACCGTCGATGGGACGGCGATTTCCTGACGCTACGCCGGCTGCTCGACGAGGGTGCGTTAGGCGAGGTCACCAGGTACGAGTCGCGGTTCGAGCGTTGGCGCCCAGTCGCGGGTACTGGTTGGCGCGAGAGCGGTGCACCGTCGGACGCCGGGGGGTTGCTGTTTGATCTCGGCCCGCACCTTATCGACCAGGCGCTCTTGCTGTTCGGCCCGGTCACGCATGTCTACGCCGAGGTCGACCGGCGCCGCGCCGGGGTGCAGGCCGATGACGATGTGTTCGTCGCGTTAACGCATGCATCTGGTGTACGGAGCCAGTTGTGGTGCAGCGCGATTGCCTCTGACCTTGGGCCACGCATGCGGGTGCTGGGCACCCGGTCCGCCTACGTCAAATACGGACTCGACGTGCAAGAGGACGCGCTGCGCCGCGGCGGACGCCCCGACCGCGACGCTGCATGGGGAACCGAGAGCGAAGCCAGCTACGGAACTCTTGGCGTCGTCGGCGAGGCGACTCCGATCGCCACTGAGCCCGGCGCCTACCAGCGTTACTACGAAGGCATCGGCGCCGCCTTGCGCGGCGAGGGCGACCTGCCGGTGGACCCGCGGGACTCCCTTGAGGCCTTAAGGATCATCGAGGCGGCGCGTCGATCCCAGGAAGAGGGCCAGGTCGTGGGCCTGGGCTGATCCTGCTTCACCGATGACTCACAGGGTTCCTTCAGCTTTCTCACAGGCTTGATGCAGGCTGTAGGGAGAGGGTGCTGATATCGGGCGTGCTGTGCTTGCTGCAACTGTCGTGGCGACCGAATTGTGAAGGGTTGACCTGTGCCTACGAACGCTGTCCCGGCACCGCACCGGGTGCTGGTCGTTGACGACGAGCCGAGCATTTCTGACCTGGTCGCCACCGCCTTGCGGTTCGAGGGCTTCGACGTCAGCACGGCAAGTACCGGGAACGGCGCTCTCGAAGCGGTCGAGTTGTCGCGGCCCGACCTCGTGGTACTCGACGTGATGTTGCCCGACTTCGACGGCTTCGAAGTCGCCCGCCGCCTGGCGGCGAAGGGCAAGAGCGTCCCGGTGCTGTTCCTGACCGCCCGCGATGCGACCGACGACAAGGTGCTTGGCCTAAACGTCGGCGGCGACGACTACGTCACCAAGCCGTTCTCACTCGCCGAGCTCGTCGCGCGCGTACATGCGGTGTTGCGCCGCAGCCACGGCAACGGTCATGGCACTCGCATCTCGTTCAGCGATCTGGAGATGGACGACGACACTCGCGAGGTTTTTCGCGGTGGCCGGTTGATCGAACTCACCGCCACCGAATACCGGTTGCTGCACTACCTGCTGGTGAACGCACGCAAGGTGCTCAGCCGCGCCCAGTTGCTCGACCACGTATGGGACTACGACTTCGGCGGCGACTCGGGCGTGCTCGAGACGTACATCAGTTATCTGCGCAAGAAGGTCGACGTCGACGGGCCGCCGCTAATTCACACGGTGCGCGGCGTGGGCTACACGATCCGGCTCGCTAACCGACCCGCCGACGCGCGCGCGACCGACTCGAGCGCGACCGACTCGAGCGCGCAATCGGCAGCGGCAAGCGCCGACGCGAGCTAGCAACTGCGCTGCTGCTTATTCTGGCGCTAGGTAGCGCTCCAGCCAGTCGATGGTTCGTACCCACGCGTCTCTTGCGGATACTTCGTGATAGTTCCCTGGTCTTGCGTCGCAGTGAAAGCCATGGCCCGCCTCGGCATAGCGGACTATCGCTGTCGGTACGTGCGCCGTCGCGGCCGCGCTGCGCAGATCCTCGACCTGGTCGACCGGGATACCGGGGTCGAGATCGCCGTACAGCCCGAGCCACGGCGATCGCAGCAGCGGCGCGCTCTCGACGAGCGGGCGAAACCCGAAGCGACCCTTCTGCATGCCGCTGCCGTAGAACGTGACCGTTGCGCCGTAGGCGTCTTCCGCTGCGATGGCGAAGGTGATTGAACCACCCATGCAGAACCCGACAATGCCCGTCAGTGACATTGGCAACTCTTCGCCAGCAAGGTGTTCGCGCACGGCAGTGAGGTCGTCGCGGATGCCGTCGGCAGTCAGATTCGCCATGTGGGGGAGTGCGAGCTCGATGTTGTACGGCAGCGCGTTCACGCCGTCTCGATGAAACAGATGCGGCGCAACCGCGCGATACCCGACTGCTGCGAATCGACCGCACACGTCGACGATGTGGTCGTTCACGCCGAACGCTTCCTGCAGCACGATGACGGCGCCGCGCACCGGCCCGTCCGGAATCACCTCATCGGCCGGAACCGGCCCAGCTGACCCGGGCAGTTGCAGGCTGTGGTGATTCATGGCCGCACCCTAACGTGGTGCTGGCGTCAACCCGGTGCTGGCGTCAACCCGGTGCTGGCGTTGCCGACCTGGCTAGCCCTCGCCGAGGCTCGCAGCGAGGTTGGCGAGCACGGTGCTGTTGAGCAGCGGCGCCTTTCCGTCGATGACGGTGCGCTCGACGATCTCGAGGACCACGATCTGTGCACTCTTGATCGACTGCACGAGTTCGTCATATGCCGTGCCTGCGGCCGATGAGTTGATAAAGCCAGCCTGGGCGAAGAACGGGTTGATCGCGAATCGTGAAGAATCGGTAAACGAATCGCTGATGAACAGCGTCTTTGGGGTGATGAGCGGCGCATCCGTCGTGGTGTCAGCGAGCTGACTCGTGGTGTTGACTGTCGTGGTGACCCCGGGTCGGCTGACGGAGAATAGCGGTGCCTGCTCAGTGGTGCGCTGGCCGAGCAATGCCTCGAGGTCGGTGTGCGAGTTGCTGTTGCCCAGGGGTTCCACCGTTGCCGTCGGCCACAATGTCGGATCGATGCTGTCGGTGAGCAGGTGCGCATAGATCAACGCGCCGAGACCGTTCCAGTGCGTGTCGAGCTTGCGGTAGAGCAACGTGCCTGGATCCTTCGCCTTCGCGGCCTCGATCGCGCCGCGCAGGTCTTGATAACCAGCCGGGGGATTTGCCGCCAATGCGGCCCAGAGTGCGGCCTCTGCCTTCGAAGCGCAGGTCACGCCCTGATCTGCGGTCGGTAGGTACTCGGGATAGATATCGCTCTTGTCCGGCGCAATCATCATGACGAACCGCTTGCCCGCCCGTTGCATGATTTTGGACAGCTGCTGAAATCGTTGCGCGATAACGGGCGCAGAGAGCACCGGATTACAGGCAGCCCGCAGGTCGGTGCCGTAATACAGCCAGCCGTCCAGACCCGAGATGACGACAGGGAAGTCTGTCGGCGCAGCGCTCGCGGGCGCAGCCGGCGGTTGGGGCACGGAGATGCCGGCGACTCCTGTGGTCGTCGTTGTTGTTGCGGTGCCATTCGCGCCGTAGTTCGGCGTCTCACCGAACATGTTGCGTTCGACCTTCGTATTTGCGCTGATCGCCACGTTGCGCAGCGGCAGGTGGTCGGTTGCCCACGTATCGAAGATCCCGAATGATCGCCACCCATCACTCGCGGTCGGCAACGGACCAAGCTTGTGATTCTCGATGGCCGGTGCACGGACGCCGGCCGCAGCGGCGACCGCAGGCCCAAAGAAGAACGTCAGTGCCAGGAAGGCGATCGCGATGCGCACGGACTTGCCCCGGACGCTGACGCGTGGAACGCGCAGGTGCGGGGCGCGCAATCGCGGGATCCGGCTCATCGGTACTTCTCCCTAGGAGTGGTAATGCTCTTAGAATTGGTAATACAGGAACGGACTGAACGTGCCGACGGCGACCAGCGCGGCCGCAATCGGTGCGAGCACGATCACATAGGCGAACCGGGTCGCAATGGCGGTTCGGCTGTTGCTGAACTCGACGAAGCGGCCCATCACGAATCCGGCCGGAATTAGGAAGACGAGCAGCGCCAGCCAGAACACCAGCAGCGTCCGGTGGGTCAGCGCTGTCGCAACGGTCACCGTCAGCCCGTGTCCGGTCGGCACGAACATCGCGCCGAGAATGTGCCCGGCCTGGGGCAGGCTGTCAGCCCGGAAGACCACCCATCCGAGAACCACCAGAAGCTGCGTGAGCGCTCGCTGGAACGGTCGCCACCGGGTTGCCGCGTCGCCCCAGCCGGTGACGCGTTCGATCACGAGCAGAGTGCCGTGGTAGAGCCCCCACACGAGAAACGTCCAGTTCGCTCCATGCCAGAAACCGGTAAGCGCGAAGACAATGTAGAGGTTGCGGTAGGTCTTCCACTTGCCGCCCCGATTGCCACCGAGCGGGATGTAGAGGTAGTCGCGGAACCATCGCGACAACGACATGTGCCAGCGCCGCCAGAAGTCCGTAATCGATGACGCGGAGTACGGTCGGTTGAAATTCTCTGGGAGCTGGAAGCCGAACATCCTCCCTAATCCGATGGCCATGTCGGAATAGCCAGAGAAGTCGAAGTACAGCTGCACGGTGTACGCGAGTGCGCCGAGCCACGCGTTGACTGTCGTCAGCTGGCTCGTGTGCAACGCAAACACACTGTTGACGACCGGCGCGACGCTGTCGGCAACGATGACTTTCTTCGATAAGCCGACCGCGAACCGGGGGAAGCCAGCTGCGAAGTCGCCAAAGCGATCCTTTGACGGCCTTCCAAGCTGGTCGGCGATCTCGTGGAACCGCACGATCGGGCCCGCGATGAGCTGCGGAAACATCAAGATGTAGGTCATGAAGGTGAGGGGATTGCGCAACGGCTTGCGGGTACCGCGGTACACGTCGACCACGTAGCTCAGATGGTGGAACGTAAAGAACGAAATACCGATCGGCAACACGAAGTGCAAGACATGGCTGCCGTGACCGCCGAACGCGTGCGTAAGCGCGTTCACTTGGCGTGAGGCGAAGTCGGCGTACTTCCACACCGCAAGCGCGCCGACATCGACCGCGATGGCGCTGACGAGCACGGCCTGGCGATGCCTTTGCAGGAACGGTTTCGATGAATCGATGGCCAGGCCAGCAGTGAAGTTGACGACTACGCAACCGAGGAGCAAGAACACAAACGCGTGGCCGCCCCACGTGTAGAACACCAGGCTGGCGAAGGCCAGCACCCCGTTGCGTGCGGTGCGGGGCAGTGCCCAGTACAGGAGGAGGGTCGCCGGCATGAAGAACCACAGAAAGGTCGGTGTCGCAAACGACATCCGTGTCCTCCTGCGATCGATGTGGTTGGGCGGCCGGAGTGGGTTGGGTGAAGCTACCAGCCGCGTGGTGACATGGCGCGAAGGTCAGGATCGGTGACCCGAAACGATCGCACTCGACCGGGCGGAGTGTCGCGAGTCTCGAATCGCACAGTGACCCAGCCGGCGCCCGAGCCTTGCACCCAACCCGGGCCCCAGACGACGTGATCGACATCGCGACCCGCGACCCAGGGCCGGTCGGTCCGGCGGGCGGCAGCGCTGTCAGCAGGCTCCTCAATTGTGGGGTCGGGGTCGTCCTGCGGGTGCGCGGCGATCAGCTCGCCGAAGAGGTCGTCCTGGGTCCAGTCGGCGAGACCGCTGACGCCAACCCCGACGAGTCGAAGTCCGCCGCTCACGTCGACGTCGGTGAGCAACTGCCGGGCGATGCGAACAACGACCCGCGGGTCGTCGGTCGGGGAGGGCAAGGTCGCCGAGCGGCTCAGGGTCGTGAAGTCATGCAACCGGACCTTCACCGAGATCGTTCGACCCGACAGCCTCGCTGCCCTCAATCGTTCGACCACCCGCCGTGCCATGCCGTCGACTACCGCGGCCAGCTGCGCCACGTCGGCGATGTCGTGTTCGAAGGTGTCTTCGACGCTCACCGACTTCGTGTCGCGTTCCGGCGTCACCTCCCGATCGTCGAGCCCATGTGCCAGTAGCCACAGTCCGCGACCTTGGCTGTTACCCAAAGCACGAACGGCGTCGGCTTCGGTGAGCTCGGCAAGATCGGCGACGCTGGCGACTCCGATGGCTCGCAACTTGGCCGCAGTCGCGGGCCCGACGCCCGGCAACCGACCGACTGACAACGGGCGCAAGACCTCGTCCTCGTCGCCGGCCGCGACAACACGCAGACCATCGGGCTTGTCGAGGTCGGAGGCGATCTTGGCGACCAGCTTCGAGCTGCCGACACCGACCGAGAGCGTGAGGCCGGTCGAGGCGTGCACCGACTCCTTCACCCGCGCGGCAATCTGTCGCACACCGTCGGCCGACAGGTCGTCGTGGTCGCCGGCCTCAAGGTCGACGTAGGCCTCATCGAGCGACAGGGGCTCGACGAGGGGTGACAACTCACGGAGTTGCTCCATGACGAGGATGCTGGCGGCCCGGTACGCCTCAAACCGCGGTGCGAGGAAGGCAGCCTTCGGGCACCGCCCGCGCGCCTCCATCGTCGACATCGCGGACCGCACGCCGTGCACGCGCGCCTCGTAGCTCGCCGTCGCGACGACCCCACGCAGCCCGAGGCCACTGACCACCACCGGCTTCCCGCGCAGCGACGGCTTGTCGATCTGCTCGACCGACGCGTAGAAGGCGTCGAGGTCAGCGTGCAAGATCGTTGCCCGCGAACGCGGTCGTGGCATGGGCTGACGGTTCACCGCGGCGCCCTCACAGAGTGGTCCCGACCAGCAGCGTCATCAACCCAACCCATCATCAGCCCCGGCCTATCAACAGCCCCGGCCCATCAGCAGCCCCGGCCCATCAGCCGCCCCGGCCCATCAGCAGCACAGTGCCATCCTCGACTAGGACCCCGACATGGCCGACGCGGGTTCCTTGCTGTCTGTCAGGCACCGACCTAGGCTTAGCGTGGGCCATGTCAACCGAACATTCGGTCGGTTGACGCGGGAGATGTGTGCGGAGGCGAAATGACGGACGACCTCGACGAGCGGTTCATGGGCATGCTGGCCGCCGACGAGCGGATCGAACCGCGCGACTGGATGCCCGACGCATATCGGGCCACCTTGATCAGGCAGATCGCCCAGCACGCGCACTCCGAGATCATCGGCATGCAACCCGAGGCCAACTGGATCACCCGAGCGCCGTCCCTGCAACGCAAGGCCATCTTGATGGCGAAGGTCCAAGACGAAGCCGGTCACGGGCTCTACCTCTACGGCGCGGCCGAGACGCTCGGGGTCGACCGTGCGCAATTGCTCGACCTGCTGCACACGCGCAAGCAGAAGTACTCGAGCATCTTCAACTACCCGACGACCAGCTGGGCGGACGTCGGTGCGATCGGTTGGTTGGTCGACGGCGCCGCGATCACCAATCAGGTGCCGTTGTGCCGATGCTCGTACGGCCCATACGCACGCGCGATGGTGCGGATTTGCAAGGAAGAGTCTTTCCACCAGCGGCAAGGCTTCGATCTGCTGCTTACGTTGTCGCGCGGCACACCGGCGCAACACGCGATGGCCCAAGATGCGGTGAATCGGTGGTGGTGGCCGTCATTGATGATGTTCGGCCCACCCGACGATGAGTCGCCGAACAGTGCGCAGTCGATGGCCTGGGGGATCAAGCGCTTCTCCAACGACGAACTGCGGCAGAAGTTCATCGACATGACAGTGCCGCAAGCCAAGGTGCTCGGTCTCGATCTGCCGGACCCCGAACTGGCCGTCGATGCAGAGACGGGTCACTACCGGTTCGGCCGAATCGATTGGGACGAGTTCACTCGCGTCGTCAAAGGTGGCGGACCATGCAACGAGCAGCGCATTGCGCACCGGGTTGCCGCGCATGAGGACGGCGCCTGGGTGCGTGCAGCCGCGAAGGCCTACGCCGCCAAACACGCTGTAGAGGCGGTCGCATGAGCGACACCGGATTGCCACTGTGGGAGGTATTCATCCGTGGGCGGCGAGGCCTTTCGCACGTCCACGCGGGCAGCCTGCACGCGGCCGACGAGGCGATGGCGCTGCGTAACGCCCGCGACGTTTACACGCGTCGAAGTGAGGGTGTGAGCATCTGGGTGGTGCGATCGCAGGATATTTCTGCGTCGAGTCCCGACGAAAAGGACCCGTTCTTCGCCCCTGCCGCGGATAAGGTTTATCGACACCCCACGTTTTACGATCTGCCCGAAGAGGTGCGACAGATGTGAGTGAGGCAACCGAGTCTACGGCGGCAGCGCTCTTCACCTACGCGCTGCGCCTCGGCGACGACGCACTCGTGTTGTCGCAGCGGCTGTCAGAGTGGGCGTCGCGCGCACCCGAGATCGAAGAAGACATCGCGCTGACAAACATCGCTCTCGATCTGCTCGGGCAAGCACGCGCGTTGCTCGACTATGCCGCTGTTGTCGAGGGCGGTACTCGCGACGAGGACGACCTCGCCTATCTGCGCACCGAGCGCGAGTTTCGAAACGTGCATCTGGTCGAGCAGGAGAATGGCGACTTCGCGCACACGATCGCGCGCCAGCTGTTCTTCAGTACCTACCAACTATTCCTCTACGAGGAGCTGATCAGCTCTACCGACGAGCTGCTTGCCGGTGTGGCCGCAAAGGCCGTGAAAGAGGCTGCATACCACCACGACCACGCAGCGCTGTGGACAGTTCGCCTTGGCGACGGTACCGACGACAGCCGCCGGCGGATGCAGGCCGCAGTCGATCGCCTCTGGCCGTTTACCGCGGAGTTGTTCGATGCCGACGATGTCGAGACGGGTCTTGCGGCGCAGGGCATAGCCGTCGATCCGGCAACGCTTCGGCCGCGATGGGTTCGCGCGATTAGCGATACGTTCGCGACGGCGACGCTGGTAATCCCGCCGACGGTCTGGACGTCACATGGCGGCCGCCGTGGTGTGCACACCGAATGCTTCGGCTATCTGCTGGCGGAGATGCAATACCTGCACCGTTTGCATCCCGGCACCTCGTGGTGACGGTGCCAGCTTCAACCGCGGTGTCAGCTGCGAGCGACCCCACGGCGGTCGAGCGTGCGCGGGCGGTGTCGTCCGCGGTCGCCGACCCCGAGTTGCCAGTAGTGACCATCGGCGATCTCGGCATCGTGCGCGCGGTCGACATCGACGTGCAAGGTTGTGTCCACGTCGTTCTGACACCCACCTATTCGGGCTGCCCTGCAACTGCGGTGATTCGCCACGATGTCCTCAGCGCGCTGCAGGACGCCGGCTTCGATCACGTCGAGGTTCGCACCGCGCTCGCGCCGGCCTGGACCACCGACTGGATCACCGATGCCGGACGACGAAAGCTGGCCGAGCACGGCATCGTCCCGCCGTCCACGGTGAGCTCCCAGCGGGTCGACGTTGCACTTGCGATGCGCTGCCCGCGATGCGGGTCGTTCGACACCAAACTCGTCAGCCGTTTCGGCTCGACGGCGTGCCAGGCGATGTATCGATGCACCTCGTGCCTCGAGCCGTTCGACGCCGTCAAGCCGTACTGAGCCTCACGTGGCAGGGCGACCGCAGTTTCACACCGTTCAGGTGTCGGCGATCGACCGTCTGACCACCGACGCTGTCGCTATCACCTTCGCCGTGCCCGACGACCTTGCTGGCGAGTACGCGTTCTCACCCGGCCAGCATGTGACGGTGCGCTGCCTCGCGGCAGGCGACGATGGACGTCGCACCTACTCGTTGTGCTCGGCACCCGGTGTCGTGCGCATCGGGGTGAAGCAGATCCCCGGTGGCATCTTCTCCACGTACGCGCTCGACGGTCTGCGGATCGGCGACGACGTCGAGGTCATGACGCCGACCGGGCATTTCACTACGGACGTCGATGCGGCACGTCCGCGTCATCGGGCGGCAATCGTTGCGGGCAGCGGAATCACTCCGGTGTTGTCGATCGCGGCGGCCACATTGCGTGCCGAGCCTGCGAGCCGGTTCACGCTCATCTATGGCAATCGCAGCGCTGAGGCCGTCATGTTCCTCGACGAACTCTCCGACCTGAAGGACCGCTTTCCCGATCGGCTCGCGGTCTTTCACGTCCTCTCGCGTGAGGTCCGCGATTCAGCGCTGCTTACCGGCCGGCTCGACCGCGCGAAGCTTGACGAGCTACTCGAGGTCGCGATCACGCCGACCACGGTTGACGAGTGGTTCGTCTGTGGTCCGGCGCCCATGATCGACGCAGCGCGTGCAGCATTGCGAGAGCACGACGTCGACGATACTGACGTACACGTCGAGCTGTTTCACATCGCCACCCCTTCCCGAACCGCCGCCATGCAACCGGCCGTCGTCGAGACTGGCACCGAACAGCAGGCGACCGTGACGATCACCCTGGCCGGCCGTTCGACCACGCTGCCGGTGCCTCTCGACAAGGATGTCCTGCACGAAGTGATGCGGGTGCGCCCCGACGTCCCGTATGGATGTACGAACGGAATGTGTGGCACCTGCAGGGCGAAGGTGGTCGAGGGCCGCGTCGAGATGGATCACTGTTACGCACTCGATCAGGCCGAGCTCGACGCGGGCTTTGTCTTAACCTGCCAGGCTCAGCCGCGCAGCGATGTGGTCGCGCTCGACTACGACGCCTGATCCGTCAGCACAATGTGCAGGTCCTCGAGACTGAACCAGGCCGCCCGGAGCAGTGAGCCGCGGAACTCGATCAATGCCTGGCCAAGGTAGCGACCGTCCTCGATCATCACCAGCTCATCGAGGATCCTGCGGACCGGCCACGACGGGTTTTCGGGGACGTCGCGGTAGTCGATGCGCAAGACCTCGACGCCAGGTGTGAAGGCGCTCGGCCCGACCGATGTGAGGAAGCGGAACGCGCTGCACCCGCCTGGTTCGTCGATGGTCTCGTACCTCGGCAGCGTGAAGCGTATGATGCGCCGGGCCCCGGCGGTGAACAGGTTGCGGCCCTGCTCGGCGTCCGGGTCGAAGGTCTTGCCCTTCCATGGCAGCCAGACCGCGGTGAGCGCCTCGAACGCCGGATCGACGTGGTGGCCGATTGTGCTCGCCAGGAAGCGCCCGCGCATCGGGCCACGAAGCCGCGCGGGCGGTTGACCGCCCGCGAAGACGGATTCGAGGGCGGCAAGACCGGCCGGCCGTTCGAGGCGAAGGAGGGCGACCGCCCGCCAGAAACTGGTGGCCGCCAGGACAACCGAATCCATCGGCACATTCTGTATCACGGCGCCCGATTGCGACATCCTCAGTGAGAAAGTCGAACTGAGCCCGAGAGGACAGGAGACCACCTCATGGCTGACGGCGATTTCATTCAACTGGCCGAAGCGACCGAACCGGGACGTCGATTGGGCCGCCACGTCGAACACGACGCGCGCAGTCGCAACTTCCCGGCCGCGATTGCCCCGATCTCGGACGTGAAGCACCTCCGGCATGGCAAGCCCTTCGACCAGGGCGACCTTGGCTCGTGCACCGGCAACGCGATGGCTGGCGCGATGATGACCGCGCCGTACTATCACGCCAGCCGCACGATGGTGGAGGCGAACGCGGTCCTGCTCTACGAGCAGGCGACCCATCTCGACCGGGTACCGGGCAGTTATCCGCCTGACGACACCGGGTCGACCGGCTTGGCAGTGGCGAAGGCGGCCAAGCGCGACGGATACATCAGCGCGTACAGCCACGCGTTCAGCATGGATCAGGCACTTGGCGCGCTAACGCTGGCTCCCGTCATCGCCGGTATCAACTGGTACACCAGCTTCGACAGCCCGCTGCCCACTGGCGAATGCCCGTTGCCCGCGGACGCGACGATTCGCGGCGGTCACGAGATCGAACTGTTCGGGCTGAGCGTCGAGCTTGCGCAGGTGTGGGCCTATCAATCGTGGGGGCCGACCTGGGGTGGGCTCGGCAACGGCACGTTCTGGTTCTCCTACGCCACCTTCGAGCGGTTGCTGGGCGAGAAAGGCGACGTGACCGCCTTCACGGCCGTCTAGTTATCGCCCCAACTGTCAGACAGTTACGGGGCTAGAGCCCTTTAACTGTCTGACAGTCTCTGGCCCGCCCCATATGGTGACCGCATGTCCGACGCCGAACCTGACGCCGAACTTGAGGCTGGCGCAGGCGCTGATCTTGGGACCGAGCCGATCTGGCCCGCGACCCGAACCGGCGTGCTTCGCGACGCGGCCGGGGTCGGGCTGGCGACCGGCGCCTACGGATTGTCGTTCGGCGCTATCTCGAGCGCGGCGGGTCTTAGCGTGCTGCAAACCTGCGTGCTGTCGCTGGTGATGTTCACCGGCGGCAGCCAGTTCGCGATGGTGGGGGTAATCGGCGGCGGCGGTGCCGCTATGACCGGTGCCGCGACGGCAATCATGCTCGGCGTGCGCAACGCGTTCTACGCCGTGCGGATGGCCGGGATTCTCGATGTGCGCGGTTGGCGGCGTCCGGTCGCCGCTCAGCTGACCATCGACGAGAGCACCGCAATGGCTGTTGCCCGTACGACGACACGGTCATCGAGACTCGCGTTCTGGGCGACCGGCGCCTCGGTCTACGTCTTCTGGAACCTCGCTACTCTCATCGGTGCGCTGAGTGCGCACGCGTTGTCGAACCCGCGAGTGCTCGGCCTCGATGCAGCCGCACCAGCGGCTTTCCTTGCACTGATGTCACCGCGATTGCGATCGCGCGAAACGTGGGTCGTCGCTCTGACGGCGGCCGCGGTCGCGCTTATTTCAGTGCCGTTCGTACCAACTGGTGTGCCGGTGCTCTTCGCTGCCGGCGTTGCCGTATTCGCGGGCATCCGACCCAACACTGGCACCAGCCACAGCACCAGGCTTGGTAAGGGCGCCCGCTGATGTGGCTCGCTCTCGCGGTTGGCTGTGTCGGCTGCTTCGCGCTGAAGCTGGTCGGATACTCATTGCCGCGCCGCGTCATTGAGCAACCCGTGGTCAAGCACGTGGCCGAACTGCTGCCGGTTGCCCTACTGACCGCGTTGATTGCCACCCAAACGTTCACTATGGGTCACCGCTTGCAACTTGATGCGAGGGCCGCTGGGTTGCTGGCCGCAGCAATCGCCGTCCGGCTTAAAGCACCGTTTCTTGTCGTTGTCGCAGTGGCATGTGTGGTGACTGCGCTCGTACGAGTCGTTGCCTAGGGCCGCAGTCCGCGCACGATCACGCCGACCGCTCCATCGACGACCGCATCGGGAGACGTCTCGCGCGTCACGCGGTACCACTCGGTCACTGAATTGAGGGTGCCGAACGCCAGCCTCGTGGCGAGACCGGGTTCGATGTCGGAGCGCAAGTCACCGTCTGCCATGGCCTGGGTGACCAAGTCGGCGGTGAAGCGGTCGAACTCGCGGCGGCGCTCGAGTGCGGCCTGTTCGGTCGGGGTATTGCCGCGCACGCGCAGGAGCAACGTGACGTAAGGCAGTTCGGTCAGCAGGATCTGTGACGTGCGCCGGAGCACGTACTCGAAGCGGTCGACCGCGGCGCCAGTATTTGATCCGGGCTCGTCGCGGACGGCGAATAAGGCATCGAGCGCCCGGTCGCAGGCCGCTGCGAGCAGTGCTTCCTTGCCATCAACGTGGTGATAGAACGACGACTTTGTGATGCCGGCAGCTCGCGCTAGATCCTCCATGCTTGTGCCGTCATACCCGCGCTCGTTGAAGACGGTAACGGCGACCTCGAGCAAGGATGTCGCGTCATAAGGCGGCCGCCGATGGGTCGCTATCGCCACCTCGTTGGTCTTCACGGGGCTGGATTCGCTGCTGGGCGCCGAGTTTCGATGATCCGAAAGCGCTCGGCGACGAATGCCAGGTCGGTCAGGGTCGCGTTTGCTGCCGCGTTCGCGCCGGTGCCGTGGTAGTCGGAGAACGCGACGGTCTGATTCACGTAGGTATCAGCAGTGAGGTTGCTCGACATCGACACGCCGGTGTCGAGCGCCACATTGTGCGCAGCCGCCAGCACCTCGGCGTCCGTGGAATAGACCGATGCTGTCAACGACCCGCTCGCTACCACGATCCGGCGCCAAGCATCAAGGCTGGCCATAGTGTCTTCGGTTTCGACGAGAAACGCGATGGGCCCGAAACATTCGTGACTGTAGGCAGTTGCGTCGGAGGCAGCTCGCACCACGAGCGGTGTTCGCACCCGCGCGGCGGGGAACTCGGGGTGTTCGATCGTCCGCGACTTGATCAGCACATCGCCGGCGTTTGATGCATCGTCGAGACGGTGTAACACGGCGTCGTTCACGATTGCGCCGAGCATGTTGACGGCGCGAGCCGGGTCGCCGAGTAGGTCGTCGAGCGCCGCACCGATTGCACTCACAACGTCGGCGACGGTGGCATGCCCATTGTCCGTGTCTATGCCGGCGCGGGGGATGAAGATGGTCTGCGGTGTCGTGCACATCTGACCGCTGTACAGCGACAGCGAGTAGGCGAGATTCGCGGCGAGGCCCGAGATGTCGTCGGTGGAGTCGAGGACCACGCAGTTCACACCGGCCTTCTCGGTGAAAACCCTGGCCTGTAAAGCATTCGCCTCGAGCCACTCGCCGTATGACGTCGATCCGGTGTAGTCGATGACGCGCACCTCCGGGTGCATCGCCAGATTGCTGGCTAGGGTTTCGCCTGCGCCGTCGACCGCGAGCGTGATCAGGTTCGGGTTAAAGCCGTACTCCGTCAGCACATCGCGAGCAACGCCGACCGTTAGAGCTAGCGGAAGAACTGCGTGCGGATGAGGCTTCACGATAACGGGGTTGCCGGTCACGAGGCTCGCGAATAGGCCGGGATAGCTGTTCCACGTCGGGAAGGTCGAACAACCGATGACGAGTGCGACCCCGCGAGGCACGATCGTGTACGTCTTCGCCAATCGCTGCGGTTCTCCTTTGCCCCGCGCCTTTTCCCAACTTACCGACGCGGGCACCTGCATCATCGCGTCGTAGGCGTAGGCGATTGCTTCGAGTCCGCGTTCGTGTGCGTGGGCACCGCCGGCCTGGAACGCCATCACGAACGCTTGTCCGGTCGTGTGCATCACGGCGTGGGCGAACTCGAAGCTACGTGCGTTGATCCGGGTCAACATCTCGATTCCGATTGCGGTCCGCAGCCCAGGGCCTGCATCGCGCCAGGCGGGTATCGCCTTCTTGGCCGCGCTCACGAGCTCGTCGACGCCATCGGCGTGCAGGTGCGGGTAGCTGATGTCGAGCGGCATCCCGTACGGCGGCACCTCGGGCGCGATCAATCCGTGCGCGCCAGGCGTCTGAATCGCGAACGTCTCGTGCAACAGCGCGTCGAATGCGGCTCTCCCGTCGGGCGGCGCGGCTTCACCCCAAATGCGGGTGGACGGCGATTCGGCGAAGGCGGCGAAGAAGGCGCGGGTACGTGCTGCCTCGCGGGCCTGCGCCAGCAGCGGGGCGTGGGTCGCGATCAGTGCGTCAGGATTGGGCATCGTGGTGAGCGCCTCCCGCGAGTGTTGCGCGCCCGCGTCGCGAACGGCCTCCGGCAAGCCTAGTAAACCGAACGTTCGGTCGAGAGGGAAGCTCCACGCGGGTCAGACGCCGTCGACGCCAGCAGTGGCGGCGTCGCGCGCGGCTTGTTCTAGCCGGTTGCGGTAGTCCTCCCACCATGCTTGGTCGTTCGCCGGAAGGTTGCTGTTGTCGGCACGCAAACCTGCGGTCCCGTCAACCAGTTCTCTTACGATGTCGGCGTGCCCGGCATGCCGGTCCGTCTCGGCGATCACGTGCACCAGGATCTTGTGAAGGGTTACCTCGGCGCGCTCGGCCGGCCACCAGGGCACTGCCCCGAGAGCTTGCAAGTCGAGCGCCTCGATCGTGATATCCGAGTGCGCCCAAGCGGCGCGGTAGAGCCCGACGATCTCGTCGCGTGACTCGTCGGGCGTTGCCCAAAAGTCCGCGTTTGGCTCGGGCTCGTCAACCTCTGACCAGGGAAGCGGACCGTCGAACGGCCTGCCGAACGTGTCGCCAAAATAGCCAATTTCGACGCCGCACAGATGCTTGACCAAGCCCAACAGGTTCGTGCCGGTCGGCGTCATTGGCCGGCGCGCGTCGTACTCCGACGCGCCCTCCAGTTTCCAGAGGACGGCCTCGCGGGCGACCTGGAGGTAACGCCGCAGGTCTGCCTTGAAATCCGGTTCGCTCATGTCCGACAGTTTGCCATCGGCATGTCTTTGTCAGTGGGCGGGCATAGCCTCCTCGATGAGCGGATCAGTCCGACGTCAGAACAGTCCGATGCAGGGAGGTACTGTGACCACGCTGAAGAATCGACCGAACACTGCGCTGCTGGTGATCGACGTCCAGAACGGCGTCGTGGGGGAGGCGTACGACCGAGACGCTGTGGTCGCCAATATCGCCACGCTGGTCGACAAGGCGCGCGCCGCCGACGTCGACGTGGTGTGGATCCAGCACAACGACGACGATCTGAAGAGGGACAGTGAGGCCTGGCAGTACGTGGCCGAGCTCGAACGCCTTGACTCCGAGCCTTTGGTGCAGAAGGAGTACGGCGATTCGTTCGAAGATACCGATCTTGAGTCGGTGCTCGCAGCACGCGGCGTCGGCCAACTCATCGTTTCGGGCGCGCAGACCGACGCGTGCATCCGGTCGACCCTGCATGGTGCGATCGTCCGCGGCTATGACGCCACGCTCGTCAGCGATGCACACACGACCGAAGACCAGTCAGCGTGGGGCGCACCGACGCCCGACAAGGTGATTGCCCACACCAACCTGTACTGGAAGTACCACACCGCTCCGGGGCGACGCGCAGGCACGGTGAATACGGTGGACGTCGATTTCGCGGGGTCCAGCGACTAGACGGCCTACAGACTAGGGCGCCTGCAAGGGCCCCACGGAGCCGCGGGGCGCTGGCAGCGTCGCGAGTTGCGTTGTCGCGGCCACCGAATGCCATGAGCCGTGCAGTTCGCTGCGCAGACCTGGTAGTTCGTCGGTCCTGCATGGTTCGGCGAAGTAATACCCCTGCGCGAGTTCGCATTTTGCGAGCCGCAGCTCATCGAACTGCTCGCGCCTCTGAACGCCCTCAGCAATGATCTGCAGGTCGAGGGTGTGGGCGAGGTCAACGATCTTGTGGGCGAATGCGGTGGCATCGGACGACGACCCAATGCCGTCGACGAATGATGGGTCAATCTTCACGATGTCTACCGGAAAGCGTTGCAACGCCGCCGGGGAGTAGTACCCCGCACCGAAGTCATCGACGGCAAGTTGCACCCCGAGCTCCTTCAGCTCAAGAAGCCGAACCAGCGTCGACGGACTGTCGCCAATGATTAGTGCTTCAGCGATCTCGAGGATGAGGCACGTCGGGGCCAATCTGCTCACTGCTAATGCCTCGGCGATTTCAGCGCACAGGTTTGGCTGTGCGAGCTGGGCCGCGGAGATGTTCACACTGACGGTGAGCGGCGTGCCGCGGTGCTGCTGCCAGCGCCGCACCTGCAACGTCGCCTCTCGCAACACCCACATGCCGATAGGAACGAGTGCTCCGCACTCCTCGGCCACCGTGATGAAGTCGGCAGGGACGAGCGGTCCGCGACGTGGGTGCTCCCAGCGCAGTAGTGCCTCAACGCCAGTCACTTCACCGGTCGCGAGCGCCACAATCGGTTGGTAGTGAACAGCCATCTCGCCGCGGTCCAAGGCGACACGCAGGTCGGCTTCGAGCTGAAGTCGTTCGACGAGAGTCGCGTGCATTTGCGGCTCGAACATCGCGTACTGGCCGCGTCCCGCGCGCTTCGCGCGATACATTGCGACGTCCGCGTTGCGAAGCAGTTCGTCAGCACCGACGGTGCCCCAGTCACTTGCGGCGATTCCGATGCTCGCTCCGACGAACACCTCCCTTCCGCCAGCGGCGATCGGTGCGCCAATAGCATCGATGATGCGACTGGCCACCACGGTCGCGGAGTCGGCACTAGTCGCATGCAACAACACGACGAACTCGTCACCGCCGAAGCGGGCGGCAGTGTCACTGGCTCGCAGGCAGTGCCGCAGTCGTTCGGCCACGGCAATAAGCAGGTCGTCACCTGCGCTGTGCCCGAGCGTGTCGTTCACCGTCTTGAAGTGATCGAGGTCGATGAACAGCAGTGTCAGGTTCGTCCTTGTGCGCACGGCTTGCAGCAGGCCGTGGTGCAGGCGGTCGAGGAACAGTGCACGGCTTGCCAAGCCAGTCAGCGAATCGTGAAACGCGCGGTACATCGCCTCCAAGGTGTTGGCATCGGTCACCGCGAGGCTGGCGTGCTCCGCGAAGGCAAGCAAGGTCGCGTGGTCGTTGTCGGAAAACTCCCGAGTCTCATCGCACGAGCCGACTACGAGGCTCCCGATCACCTTGCCGCTCTCGTGCACTGGGGCGGCAATCGCGGTCCTGACTCGTCTCGGTGCGCTCTGCACGCGCGACGGTCCTGCCGTGAACGTGTAAAGGTGCACGCTCTTGTCCGGTCGCATGGCTCGACCCGGTGCAAGGTGGTCTGGCATGGGCACGGTGGCAAACCAGGTCGCGAGTTCAGCGGGTCCGCCGGCCACCGAAACGATCTGGTACTCGGCCGGTAGCCACGGCTCGGACGCCGAATGTTCGGTCGGCAGCGTCGGTGCGCCTTGGCGAAACACAGCAATGTCGTCACCGAGTAGATCGCGAACGCCGCGGGTGACCGAGTCGAGAATGTCGGCGAGTGGGTCGCGCCGCGAAATCGCGCGCTGGATCGTCGAAAGCTCCTCGGACAATCGTTGCCGTGCCCGCAACGACACAAGCAGAGCCGCATTCTCGGCCGCTTGGCGCTCGCTGCGCTCGCGCAGTTGTCGCTCAGAGTCCAATGTGTGCAGCATCTGAAAGGTCATGTCCATCACCCTCGCCATGCCACGCGCGAGGTCGACTTCCTCGGCGCTGAAGGGCTCGTCGCCTACTCGTGCGACGACGAGGTGACCATCAAGCGATCGCAAGGGTGCGGCGATCGCCCGTGCCGGGCCGTAGGCACTGGGCACGCTGAGCCATTGCCGGCTGCCGGCCGCGACCTCCGCTAGTTCGTCATGGGGCACTGCGTCAGTGGGATTGGGATAGCCGATAGACGTTCGGGACCGGCCGTTGCAGACCACGGCTGCCACCTGCGCCTGCAGCGCCAGCGCGGCACCCTCGACGCCGGCAGCAAGGGCCGACTCGGCATCGGGCAATGACGAGACGACCGCAAGGAACTCGGCTAGGAGTTGAGTAGCGCGGGAGGCGGCGAGCACGAGCGAGTTATCGGCAGCGAATTTCACGAATCAAGCTCGCGAGAGCACCGGTAAACCTGCAGGTCAGCGAGTTATTGGGCTCTACTTCTCATGAAATTCCTAGAGGGGCAAATGTCCGCTTCACCTGCCCACCTATCGCGAGCGATACTCGGCGGTCTTGCCTAGAATCTTGCCTCTGACGAAGGGTCGACCCATTGCCGCTGTACTTGGAGGACCTGACACCAGGGCTCGTCTTCACGGGCGGCCCGCTCCCCGTGACACAGCGCGACGTTGTCGAGTTCGGGCGGCAGTTCGATCCGCAGTATTTCCACACCGATCCGCAGACCGCCAGCTCCAGCTTCTTCGGCGGTCTGTCAGCGAGTGGGTGGCATACGGCCGCGTTGTCGATGCGGATGGCTGTCGAGTCGCCACTCAACTTCGCAGACGGCGTCATCGGCATCGAGGTACGAAATCTGCGCTGGCCGCGGCCGACCCGCCCGGGCGACACTCTTCGGCTCGATCTCGAGGTGCTGGAAACCAGACCGTCGCGCTCGCGCCCAGGCTGGGGCACCGCAGTCGTGCGATGGACGACGCTCAACCAAGCTGACCAAATCGTGATGACGGCAGAGCCGGTGATTTGGGTTGCTCGCCGGCCCGGTTGACGGATGAGCCCCATGCTGCTGGGCGTCTTGACGGCATCGATGTCCGGACCCGCAGCCCGCCGTCTGGGCCCTTCCGTTCGGGGCCGGTCGAGGTGGATCAGCCTCGTTCGCTGCCGAGCAGCGCGACTGGCTTTTCGGTGCCAACGCCTGGGGCACCAGCTTCATGGTCGGCGAGGGCTCGACGTTCCCCGACTGCATGCAGCATCAGGTGGCGAATCTCAGCGGGAACCTGCACGGCATCGGCCCGGCTCTCGACGCCGGTGCAGTCGTGAACGGCCCCAACGACAACTCCAACTTCGATGGCGGGCTCGGGGTTTTCAGGACGACGTGCGGTCGTGGTAGACCGACGAGCCAGCGCTGGACATGACCGGTGTCGCGATCATCGCCGCGGCGTCGCAACTCGCCCTGCACTGACTCCTATGTTCGGGCGAAGTCTAGAGATGAAGTCTGCGTGTGTAGCGATGCCATTGGTCGCGACTCGCGAGGACAGCGAGCACAAGTGCTGCGGCCGCGATCGTGCACCAGGCAACGGTCGCGGCCGGCGCCGTCTCGGGCGGGTTCAGCAGATGCTGGCTGAGTGGCGAGACGAACGAGGTTGCGGCGATGGCGACGAAGACTGCGGGTGCGGCGATGGCGCCGCTGAGGGCTGCGTACCGGGTGCGCTCGCAGCCGGCGGCGACGGACAGTGTGAGCAGGCACCAGCCGGTGAGCTGCGCTATCAGCGGATACACCGCAGGCAGGTGCTTGGCGTACTGCGCCGGGTAAGTGCTGGCCATCAGCTCCAGTTGCACCCAGCAGGTCAGAGCGAGGACGGGTAGCGCAAGCAGTATCTGCCCGCCCGTGGCGATCCAGGTAGGTACCGGGGTGGTCTGGACGACAGGGCGAAAGTGCACGTGTGGAACGAAGGCCAGCGCACCTACTGCGGGCAGGAATGTCACACGGACGTTGTCCTGATTCAGTGGCGAGTGCCCCGCAAAATGCGCCATCAGAGCGAGGACGACGGTTCCGCTCGCGCAGCCGGCGAACACCGTCACCCACGGCATCGTGGCCAATGTGTGCCGGGCCAACCCTGGCAGGCTGCGGATCAAAAACCGGCGGTGCTGCTCGACCGGATTCACGTCGTGCATTGGGGTTGTGAGCCCGGCGGAGCCAGGGGCGTGATGACCTGGCCTCTCGGACCGACAAGGCGAACGGCGGGCAAGGTGATGCCGAGTGCGGATGCGAGTTCGGCATTGGTGGCATGCGGGCTGATCCAACTGTCCCAGTTGGACGTCAGCAAGCCGAGGACTCGCGCTGTTGGCAGTTTTGTCATCGCTTGAGCGAGCAGGTAGCCGTCGGCGGTGGTCTGTGGCCCAGGCGAGGCGAAGTAGCCGGATATCTCACCGGGATAGGTCCAGACGACGACGGCGGTGCCGTCCACCGCGGCAACCGAGTAGCTGCCGTTGCGGCCCTGAAATTGTGCGGTTGGCAAATGGGTCGCCCGAGCCGCAAGCCAGATCGCGATTGCCTCCCGGGCCTGGTTCAGCGGCACGCATTGCGTCGGCAGCAGCCCGGTAGGGGGGCCGGTGTTCGTCGGAAGGCCCACCGCCCATTCGGCCGCGCCGAGGGCAAGGTCGAACCGAGCGACCGATTGCTGGTGTCCGCCGGACGGCCAACGTCCCAGATTCACGTAGATCGCCGATGACGACGGAAGGTTTGCCGGCGCGTTCTGGAGCTGGGCACGCCAGGCGGTCACCTGCTGGCTCGAGTGGCCGTGGGTCAGCGTCGAATCCTCGATGTCGAGTCCGGATGTTTGCGAGATGGTCAGCGGGTGCGCCAGCTGCACGGGCGTTAGCGAGAGCACTCCGTTGACAGGCGCCTGCACGGTTGGGAGCAGCGAACCGAACGCCGGGTACAGGCAGTACCGGACGTTATGGCCATTGGCCTCGCTCGTCGTGCAGTGCTGCGCTGCGCCAGTGTTGGCGGCTTCACTGACAACACGATCGATGTCGCGGGTCGGGATCGGCTGCAGCTGGACAAGACAGGTGACAACGAGCCCGGCGAGCCCGGCGGCCCCGGCGACGAGCAGGCCGACGCGATGCCGTCTGGCCGCTGAGGTAATCGCGAGCGCTACAACCCCTGCCAGTACGACGATCGCGGCCAGCTCCAGTGCGTGGGCGAGCGCGGGTGGATAGCCGGCCAACCGGCGGGGAAGTTCGCTGAGCTGGGCAGGCTTGACCCACGGAAAGAGCCACGGGATCGCGCTGTTGAACCGGTTCGACTGCGAGAAGGGAAGGAGCCACACAAAGGCGCCGAGCACACCGGCCAATGGATGCGGGAACCGGCTGCCAATCGCGACGCCGATCACACCGCCGGCGAGCACGAGCAGAATCCCGCCGATCAGCGTCGTCAGATCAGGCGTGCCTAGGGCGCCTTGCAGTGCGAACGCGCCGGCGGCGACGCCGACCAAAAGGACCGCGGCTGGTGCGGCGCCGAGCACGCCGATCAGGTGGGCAAGTGTTCGCTGACCCGTGCTCGTGGGGAAACTCTCATAGAGCTCCTGCAGGCCGTCACGCCGAGAACGCGCAGTCGCCAGCTGGGCTCCCACCAGCACGGTGAGGGAGATGACGGTCTGGCCATACCCGATTCGCCAGTCGTTGCTCCACCACAACGGTTGGCTCCGATAGGTGATGAGCCACATCGCAACGCCGCTGACCATTAGCCCGCTGAGTACGGGGACGCTTCGACTGAGGTGTACTGCTTCGATTCGGGCCAGACTCACGACGGACCTTGCGCGAACGTTGGTCATCGCTTTCCGCCCGCGTGGGACAGCAGTAGGTAGCCGTCCTCGACGGTTGGGGTCGCGGTCACGCTGCCGGTTGGCGGGAGGTCGCCGATGTGTCGCCACTGGTTGTCCCCGTCGCGCCAGGACATGTGGGCGCGCTCATCGCGCTGCGTGGCAGTCCATACGTGTCCCGCGGCGGTGTCCGCCAGTGCGGTCGGGGTGCCGGCAAATGCGATGCGGCCGTCGAGAACGACGACAACTCGCGGGCAGATCGCGGCGATGTCGTCCGCCTGATGAGTCGACAACACGATCACCGGATCGCCAGGCAGGTTCGACAGCAACTCCCGAAACCGCAGCCGCTGTTCGGTATCCAGACCGGCGGTGGGCTCGTCGAGCACCAGCAATTCCGGGCTGCCGAGTAGCGACTGAGCGATCGCTAGTCGTTGGCGAAAGCCGCCGGACAGCGTGCGGATCCGCCGCCGACCGAAACCCTCCATTCCGACCGTTGCCAGTACTCGGGCCACCTCTTCGGCGCGGCGGCGGCGGTCGACGATCTCCTTTAGGATCGCCACGTAGTCAAGGAATCCTGCGACCGTGAAGTGGCGGTGATAGCCCAGTTCTTGCGGCAGGAAGCCGAGCTGGCGCCGAATCTGCACCCGCTCGGCGTGAATTTTCGGGTTCAGCCCGAAGATCTTTATGTCACCAGCGTCGGGCTCGTTGACCGTGGCAAGAATCGACAGCAGCGTGGTCTTGCCGGCTCCGTTGGGACCGAGCAGCCCCGTAATCCCGCGATCCAACGTGAGATCGACGGCGTCGAGAGCGCGAATCTCACCGTAACGACGAGACAGGCCACCGACCCGAACAGCCGCTTCGTCCCTGGCCGACGTGCTCCCGTTCACGATCAACTCGCCCATCTCATCTCCAACCGATCGCGACGCGCGAAGACGACCGCAACTGCGGCGACAGCGACGACCGCACACAGGCTCTGCCCGTGTGCCTCCACGCTCTCCAACGGAGACTGGGTCACCGTTAGCCAGGCGACCGGCAGCGCCCACATTGCGCCCGACGTCACGACGGCCGCCGTTGGACCTACGACGGTCGCGGCCGCGAGCGCGAACGCGCACAGCGCCAGCGAAGGCAACAACAAGGCCGCGGGCAGCCAGCGCGGTCCAGGTACCACCACGGCGGCGCAGGCCAGCGGAATCAAGGCAGCGGTAAGCGCGGAGACGGCTCGTACCAGCAGCAACGTCAGACTGGAGAACGGCGCCGCGACGGCCAGCCGATAACCAGGATCGAGCGACGGCACAAAGGCAGCCGCAACGCCAACCAGCACGAGCAGCGGCCCAACCAGCAGAAGCGGTGCCAACACCGCTGGTTCTGAATACGCAGCAATACCTGCATGGTGTGGCCAGAGGGCGTGCACCAGCAAAGACTCTCCCGTCACTACACCGAGCACTGCGACGACTGACAGCAGCCACGACCGCCGCAACGACGATGTCGCGGACAGCAAGACGAGAACGTGGTCCGGAAGCCCCAAGCGGCGCGCCAGACGCCGAGGCCATCGCGCGCCGGGTATCGCAGCCATCGCCAGAACTACCGAGCGGTTCCGTGCAAGACGCTCGTTATCGGTATGCACCGACAGCTGGCCGCGGCAGAGCGCGCAGTCGGACAAGTGGGCTTCGATCGACCACACATAGGTGTTGCCGAGATCACCCGCCGCGTAGCTCGCAAGGACGGTCACCGGGGCGTGCCAGCCTGCGCTTGGCGCCGGTTCAGGACCGTCAAAGAGTTCAGGTGTCATGGACTCTCCCAGGCTTGCCTACGGGGTGTTGGGGCAGAGCGGGTCTGCTCGGCGAGTGCGGCGCGCAGGGCTATCCGGGCACGCGAGCAGCGAGACTTGACGGTGCCCTCGGCGATCCCCAGCAGTACGCCGGCCTCTGCGCAGGTGAGCCCGTCAAGGACGGTCGCTTCGAGTGCGGCCCGCAGCTCGGGTGACAGCTGCGCGAGTGCCTGGCCGAGGTCCCCGTGTTCCAGGCCGACCAGAACCTGATCCTCCGCGGAGACCACGACATCTGCATCGGCCGCGCGCATCCGAGGCGGATGTGTCGTTGCGGACTCTCGGCGGATGCCGTCGATCAATCGGCGGATTCCGATGCCCCAGATGAAGGCCGGGACGCTCCCGTCGCCTCGATACGCGCGCGCGTCGCGCCATACGGCAAGAAACGTGTCTTGAACCGCGTGATCGACCACATCCGGGCGACCACACCGGCGCGATAGGCGAATCGTCAGCCATGCGGCGTGTCGGTCGTACAAGGTCGCAAGGGCGTCTTCATCCCCGCGGGCGACGGCGCGCAGCAGCACAGCGTCATCCCTAACGTCGGGGTGCGGCGTCATCGGTGCCTACTTGCACTCACATCCTCACTGTCGCAGCCGGCAAGCAAAACGGTTCCCCCGAGCCCAGTGAGGCAGACTAGATAGCGTGGACAATCACGGCTTGACCCTGCTGGATTGGCGGCGGCGGGTGCACGCGGTCTACGCGGCGGTCCGCACCGCCAGCGGCGTCGCGGCGGCGCATGCCCTGTGGTCAGCCGAGCGTGATGATCTGTTCGCGCATCATCCTCAGTCACCGATTGCGGTCGGTCGTCGTGCCGCGTTCACCGGCCTGCCTGTCACGGCCTACGACCCGACGTGGCGGTTCGTGCTGCCGGTCGATGTCGACGTCGAGCCCTTGCACATCGACGTCGCAACCGGCACCGACGGCATAGTGCCCTTCGACAAGGTTGGACAGGTCGTCGTGCCTGACGTCGGCAGCCTCGACGTGTGGGCGCTGCGCAGTTACGGCGGAGGCTTGTTCATTCCCTTGCGCGACCGGACGGCGAACCACACGACCTACGGCGGCGGTCGCTACTTGATCGATACCGCGAAGGGCGCCGACCTCGGCAATGACGCCGCGGCGGGCACGATGGTGCTCGACTTCAACTTCGCTTACCACCCGTCGTGCGCCTACGACGCCGCGTGGGCCTGCCCGCTGGCGCCACCTGGCAATGTGCTCGATGCCGAGGTGCCCGTTGGCGAGCAACTTCCCGCCGGCGGTTGGTACTGACCGCCTTTCCGAGGTCACGGGGAATCTGCCAGGCTTGAGCATCGACTGGACGGAGCTACCCGATGACTCTTCATATCGCCCAACAGGCGGACGCCGATGCGTTGCTCGACCGTGATCCCCTGGCCTTGCTCGTCGGCATGTTGCTCGACCAGCAGTTCCCGATGGAGCGGGCCTTCGCCGGTTCTTACCTGCTCGCGCAGCGGATGGGTGTCGACCAGCTGAACGCGCATGACATCGCTGAGTACGACCCGGAGAAGTTCGCCGCTCTGTTTGTGGGCCCACCCGCAATCCACCGTTTCCCCGGCGCCATGGCAGCGCGGGTGCAGGCACTCGCTCGCCTGCTGATCGACGACTACGACGCGCGCGCCGAAGCGGTATGGGAGGGCGCAAAGTCGGGCGCGGAGTTGCATGCACGAGTGGCGACACTGCCTGGTTTCGGTCAGCAAAAGGCGCGGATTTTCGTTGCTTTCTTGGGGAAACAGCGCGGCGTGCGGCCACGTGGCTGGCGCGAAGCAGCTGGTCCGTATGGCGAGGACGGCATCTTCCGATCAGTCGCCGATGTCGTCAGCCCTGAGTCATTGCAGAAGGTTCGCGATCACAAGAAAGAGATGAAGGCAGCCGCGCGAGCGGGCGCGTAGTTACGGCGCCTGTTTGGTGTCGGGTAGCTCGAGCCAATGCGTCCAGGCGATGTCGCGTCCGATATTGCGCGGGTTCTCAAATGGCCAGCTCGTCGCGATCCAGTGCGGAACGAGTTCGTCGAGTCCTGCCTCGGTCGCAGTGCCGACGAGCCCATCCACTACCCACCAGCAGATCTCGGCGTCGGCTCCAGTCTTCTCCGGCGGATCGATGTAGACGCATCCGAGCAATGCCGACTCCGCAGCGTCGAAAAACGCGTAGTTGAACGACTCGTGCGCTTCGACCTCCGCCTCGTGTCGGGCCAGATCGGCCCGATCTTGCTCGTGGGTCATCGACGCTGACGGCCACCCCCACGCCGCGCCGAATATCGACCACAGTCGTGCCTGCGAGCCCATCACGGCGACCATGTCGAGGTCGACGTCCGTCTCCCGTATCGGCCTCAAGTGGTGTTCGGCATCAACATCGACGCACGACGGGTGCACGACGTCGGCAGGCAGCCAAGGCATGGCACGAGGGTATGGGTCGCCGTCCTCGCGGGCGCCTTGACTCTCCACAACCGCTGGCGCCCTCCACTGAAGTTCGCGCGGCTAACCGCTACGTGACCTGCCACTCATAGGTTCGTCGAGACCGGCGCGACGTCCGTCCGGCACTACGTCGGTACGGCACTACGTCGGTACGGCACTACGTCGGGACGGCTATGCGAAATGGTGGTGCGGTGTCGAACATCGAGGAGATCGGGCTAGAGCTCAATCAGCGCGCGGTGCAGGTCGAGATGGCCGGCGCGCAACTGGTGCGGGCTGCTGCTGAGGCAATCTGGACGTCGATCGCGGCCGACGCGTTTCGCACTCGGGTCGATCAGCGGCGGCGGCAGTGCGGCGCGGTCGCCGATCTCCTGCGGGGTGCCGCGCAGGCGGCATTCCGGTACTCCGATGGCGTCGAAGCGGAGAAGGTACGCCTTCGCAGACTTGAACTTGCTGCCGAGCACGCGGTGGTCCGCGGGGCTGTCGATGTCGGGCGAGCATTCGTCGGCGGCGTCCGCCTGTGAGCGGTGCCGCGGAGATCGTCGACTACGAAGAGCTCGCCCGCATGTCAGCGGTATGGGGTGAGGCTGCGGCGTCAATGGCACGCACCGGGTTTCACGTTGCCGCGCTCGCCTGCTCGTCCGACCTGCTCGCGAGCGCGATGTTCGACCCGATGGGTGCCGCTCGGGCTGAAGCCGGCATTCTGAGCGCCGCAGTCGGGCCGCGCGGCCTGGCCGCCTTGAGCGCAGGTCTGGAGGTCGACTCCGTGCTCCTCAAGGCGGTCATTGCCAAGGAGCAGTACGTCGACGATCTGCCGCTACACCAGGTCGCGGCGCTCGGGCGGTGGCTTGTCGCCCTGCCGTTGGAGTTGACGCTCGATCCCCGCCGTGCACTGCGCGACGGCACGCGCGACAGCGCGGCACTCGCCAATGCGATCACTGGATACGCAGCTCCGCACACGCAGCTACTGCTCGAGCTTTTCGCGCCCTCCCTGCGATTTCGCCTCGATGTCGCGCAACATCGGCCGATGTCCGTTGATCCCGTGTTCGGCTTGCCGCTTGCGCCGCTGATTCCAGGTGGCCAACGAACAGGAGGCAGTGTCTCGATCTCGAGATATGCGCCGTCGTGGGGCCGGCAACCACCGCCGTCCATCGGCTCGATGCTCGACCGGGTGGGCGATCTCGAGGACCAGCCGACGGCGTCGATCGCGGTGCAGCGGGTAACGAGCACCGGCGGTGTTGTGCGCTACGTCGTCGTCCTGTCTGGCATGCGAAGCATGACCAGTACCTCAGACCCAGAGGATTTGCTTGGGTCTGGCGCGGCACTCGTCCGTACGACGACGAACTACACAACGTGTGTGCGGGAGGCGATTGACACCGCACTCGTTCCGCACGGCGCCGAGGTGTTGCTGGTGGGGCACAGCGAGGGTGGCATCGTTGCGATGGATCTGGCTGGCGACCCAGCGTTCAACGGTGCTCGGGTGCGGGTGAAGCAGGTGGTGGCGGCGGGCGCGCCGATCAGCTCCATGCCGGTGGCCGACGGCAGCGGCACCCGCGTTCTGAGCATCGAAAACGTGAACGACATTGTGACCCACCTCGACGCCGCCGATCCGCCGGCGTCCCAGCAGAGTGTTGAGCGGTTGACCTATCGATTCGCCGACGACGAGCACAACATCGTGGCCAGCCACGACGTTTCGCTCTACGCCCGCCGGGCAGTGGTCCTGACGGACTCCCCGAACCCGCTGATAGCCGACGTCCAGGCAGCTTTACGCCCGTTTATGGGCGGTTCGGCGACTACCACGGTCTTCACCCTGCGTGATCGCGTCACGCCCTGAGCCGCCGGGCGACCGACGATGGCGGTTGCCGTGGCTACAATGGCGGGACCACGCACGACCGGGTTCCGGCCCAGCGGTACTCATCCGCGAGCCAACATGTCAAGACGAAGAGCGTGGCACTGAAGACCGCGGCCATGAGCCGGACCGAAGACGCGATTACGAGCGCCAAGACCATGGGAGTTACCACGAAGGCCAGGGGCAATCTCAACGCCGCGACAGACGTGTCTGAACCCACGAGCAACGGCCGGCCGCCGGCAAAGTCGGCCGCGGCGAAGGCCGGTAAGACGGCTCCCGTCGCGTTAGTAGTCGACCAGGCCGTCGTCGCTGACCTCGACCCCGATCTCGAGGCGGACGTCGATCCCGACGTATTCGCTGACGACGTCGTGCTCGAAGTCGATCTCGTCGACGTCGAAGTCGACATCGCGGAGGTGGACGTCGACATCGTCGCGGACGTCGTAGACCCGGTCGATCCGGCCGCCGCAATCGTGGTCGGCGACGCGGTCGAGGAAGTCGACGAGGACGACGAGCCGGTGGAGGTTGTCGTCGAGGACGACGGCGAGCCCCAGGCGCAGCTGGTCAGCGCCGGCGCTACCGCCGACCCGGTCAAGGACTACCTGAAGCAGATCGGCAAGGTGCCGCTGCTCAACGCCGAGCAAGAAGTCGAGCTCGCGAAGCGGATCGAGGCCGGACTCTTCGCTGAGGAGAAGCTCAACTCCGGTGAGAAGCTCACGGTCAAGCTCCGCAAGGAGTTCGAATGGATCGCCGAAGACGGGCGGCGGGCGAAGAACCACCTGCTGGAAGCCAACCTCCGGCTGGTCGTCTCGCTCGCAAAGCGCTACACCGGCCGGGGCATGCTCTTCCTCGACCTGATCCAAGAGGGCAACCTCGGCCTCATCCGGGCCGTCGAGAAGTTCGACTACACCAAGGGCTACAAGTTCTCGACGTATGCCACGTGGTGGATTCGCCAGGCGATCACTCGGGCGATGGCTGACCAGGCCCGCACGATCCGCATCCCGGTGCACATGGTCGAGGTCATCAACAAGCTTGCGCGCGTCCAGCGCCAGATGTTGCAGGACCTCGGCCGCGAACCGACTCCCGAAGAGCTCGCCGCCGAACTCGACATGACCCCCGAGAAGGTCATCGAGGTCCAGAAGTACGGTCGCGAGCCCATTAGCTTGCATACGCCGCTCGGTGAAGACGGCGACAGCGAGTTCGGCGACCTCATCGAGGACTCCGAGGCCATCGTGCCCGCCGAGGCGGTGTCGTTCACGCTGCTGCAGGAGCAGCTGCACTCGGTGCTCGACACGTTGTCCGAGCGTGAGGCCGGCGTCGTCTCGATGCGTTTTGGCCTCACCGACGGGCAGCCCAAGACGCTCGACGAGATCGGCAAGGTCTACGGAGTTACCCGCGAGCGAATCCGTCAGATCGAGTCGAAGACCATGTCAAAGCTGCGGCACCCGTCTCGCTCACAGGTGCTGCGCGACTACCTCGACTAAGACCATCAGAAGCCGAGCAAGTGATCGATCGTCGTCTGTACGCCGGTCGAAATCGCGGCAGTGCCTCCGAAGATGCTGCTGCTCGCCAAGCCTGATCGCACGGCCGACAGGTAGTTGCTTGTTGACGACGGCACCGACGTCGGGTACGTCAGCAGAATCGGACCTCCCAAGCGTGCGAGGTACGCACCGCCTGACATGGCATCGGCGAACGCAGCCCCACTGGCGACGCCGACACTGACTGGCGCAGTGAAGAACGATGACGCCACCGTCGCAGCAGTCGACATGCGGTCGGTGCCGACGACTCGACCCGCGGCGCCATCGGCGGCGGCAGCGGGGCCACCGACCGCATAGACCGCGCCCGAGTGCGCATTCAGATACGACCGGGTGACCGAAGGCATCGACGAGCCGGCTGTCAGCAGCACAGCGCCACCTACGTGTGCAGCTGCCGGTCCCGCCGACAACGCGTCCGGGAAGTTGACGCCGGTCGCGAGGAAGACGGTGCTGGGGTTGCCAAGAACGTTGGCGACCGCGACTGCCGTCGCGTACCGGTCGGCGCCACCGATGCGGTCAGTGCTGTACCCCAGCGATTGAAGTGTGGTTTCGACGTTCGCCGGGATCGCGGACGTGCTGCCGATCAGATAGACAGTTCCGCGAGTACCGAGCACCCGGCTGATCTCATTGCGGGTCACCGCCGGCAACGTTGCTCCTTGTACGAACAGTAAAGGGGCCCGCGTCGTCGAGGCCAATGGGGCGGCAACGAGGGCGTCGGGAAAGTCGTCGGAGCGCGCGAGCACCACGGCGCCTGCCCCACCGCTCGGGAAGTTCAGCTGTGACACCGCGACGGCCGTTCCGATGCGGTCAGATCCTGCGACCCGGGTAGGCGATGTCCGCGCGACGACGGTGATGGCGCCCGACGTCCCAGTGATCGACGAGGTCACCGTGTCGGTTGCCTTCACGACGCGGCCGCCAATCGTTCGCAGTGTCGCGCTGAAGTTTCCAACGCCGTTCGTCAGTTTGGCGTTCGCGCTGAGCGTCGCCGAGGTGTCGGTCGATGTGAAGCGCACTGTCCCGGCATATTTCGTTGCGGTGTTCTGGTAGGCGTCTTTGGCGGTCACGGCAAATAGGAACGAGAGGCCGACGGCCGCCGATGTCGGTGCGGTGACGAGGAAATGCGTCGTCGTCGCAGGGGCCACCACAATCGTTGAGGTGGTACCGGCGATCCCCGAGTTCGCGGTGTCGGTCGCCGTAACGCTTTGGCTGCCTGCGGTCTTCAGCGTCACGGTGAAGGCATGCTGGCCGCTCGACAACGTCGAGTTCGCCGGCAGTACGGCAGCCGGATCGCTGCTGGTCAAGTTGACTGTTCCGGTGTATCCCGTCACCACGTTGCCGCTGCCATCGAGGGCTTTCACGGTCACCACAAACGAGCTACCTGCTGTCGTGGTCGCCGACGCGGTTGCCGCCAGGTGGGTCGTGCTCTGCGTGACATTCACCGCCCCCGAGGTGCCGGTGATCGACGACGTCGTCGTGTCGGTGACCGTTACATGCTTGGTACCCGTGCCGGAGAACCTGACCGTGAAGTTGCCGACTCCGCCCGAAAACGTGGAGTCCGCCGGTAGTACTGCGCCTGCATCGGTCGACGTGAAATGCACCGTCCCCGAGTAGGTCGTCGCGATCGCGTTACCGCTATCCAGCGCGGTCACGGTGACGGTCACTGCGTTGCCGACGACCGCGCTTGCGGGTGCGCTTACCGAAAGGTGGGTGGCGGCCGCGGCGTTCGCCACGCCGGTCGCAAGCAACGAGATCGGGACGGCGATCAGTGCCGCCGCGACGACGCGTGCGTAGGGAACAACTCGCGACGCCGCTCGAGCCGATGGCCGTGGTGTGGTGACGTGACTCATCGTTCCCCCGCAAAATAGTGGGCCGCCGCACTGCTGGCTCGACATGCCGCGGCCCGAGTGGGCGCGCACGAGTCGCGCCATAAGACGCGCCGAGACCGATTGGTTGCGCGTCCGCCGCACACGTTAACCAGGTTTGGTGGCGCCCGGCTAGCCCCTGGGGGAGGCACGACCGGGCGCCTCCGCACATACTCGTGGCCCGACCTGACGGCTTCGATCATCGCCGCACCGGTCGGGGCCGCACCTGCCCGCCGTCCACGCTCGAGCGTTTTGTCTATTGTGTGGTTGTCTTAGTATTCATAGCCAGGAAGGTGCTTTAGGGCCTAGTTTGCGAGTATGGACGGACTTGGCGACCTCGACCAGCGCAAGGCCACGCTCGACGCAGCCGAACGCGGCTTGGCCCTGCTCGGCGAGAAGGCGGTCACTGAGGAGTGGCCCGCCGACGAGCGGGCGGCCCTCGCCGACGAGCGTGACACGGTCGCGGACGAGAACGACGTCGTCGCGGTGGCCCTCGATGGTCGCGCCGACCGCCGGGATTTCGATGCGGCGTTGCGACAGGCCGAGACGGACATGCGCACCAAGAACGGCGTTGCGGCTCAACCTCCTGCGGACAACTCGTCCTTTGGCATCTACATGGCGGCCCTGGACCGTAAGGGCACCGTGGCCGACCGAAAGAGTTCCGCCTCTGACCGGAAGCGCTCGGCAGCCGACCGCAAGAGTGCTGCCAGCGCGCGTCGCCGGGCTGCCGACGATCGTGACGAGGCGGGAGCCGAGCGTGCGAAGGCCGAGGGATTGCCCACCCCACCCGTACCTGAGGCCGCCGGCGGCGAGCTCGCCGCGCGCCGGGATCGGCGTCGCGCGTCGGGAGCCTGAGGTTCCGCTCGACCGGGCGGCACAGCGTCGAGCGCTGGCTCCAGCCTGTCGAGCACGGTCTTGCCGCCGCCTTTGGACCTAGTTCGCTTCCGCTGACTTGATCGATCTCAGGTTTCCTGGCCGGCCAGCGGGTACGTCGGGGCCATGTTCGTCACGAAGGTCGCCGCGCAGCGGAACGATGTCGGGTGCGCCGAGTCTGGCGGCGTCGGCGGTCTGGTCGTCGGGTTGGCGCTGCGACGCACGCTCGGCCTCGACCCGTAGCAAATAATGGTCGACCTCGCGTTCGATGGTGCGGTCGTCCCAGTCAAGGACGGCGCCCATCAGCGTCGCGACATCGCGCGCAGAACCGGTGCCGCGATCCCATTCCTCGATCGAGATCCTGGTCCGTCGCGTGAGCACGTCATCGAGGTGCAGCGCGCCCTCGTGGCTCGCCGCGTACACGACCTCGGCCCGCAAGTAGTCACTGCCGGCCGACACCGGCTCACCGAGCGTGGCGTCTTCAGCGATGAGATCGAGCAGGTCGGTGATGCATGATCCGTAGCGATGCAGCAGGTGTTCGATGCGCGTCACGTGCAACCCTGACGATGCCGCGAGCGCGTTTCGCTTGTTCCACAAGGCTTCGTACCCGTCGGCGCCGAGAAGCGCGAGCCGTTCGGTGACCGAGTCGGGAACGCTCGTACTCATGCCGCGACGTGCCACGTCGACAGCGTCCTTGGCCATCACGCGGTACGTCGTGTACTTGCCGCCGGCAATGACGGTCAAGCCGGGCACCGGTTGGCCAACCGAGTGCTCGCGCGAGAGCTTGCTGGTTTGTTCCGACTCGCCGGCGAGCAGTGGACGTAGCCCTGCATAAACGCCCTCGACGTCGTCAGGCCCAAGCGGCGTGCGCAACACCGCGTTGACGTGATCGAGGATGTAGTTGATGTCGGTGCTGCTGGCGGCTGGGTGCACCTTGTCGAGTTCCCAGTCGGTGTCGGTCGTGCCGATGATCCAGTGTCGGCCCCACGGAATGACGAACAGAACGCTCTTCTCGGTGCGCAGGATGAGGCCCGTATCGAGCTGAATACGATTACGCGGGACGACGAGGTGCACGCCTTTGGAGGCCCTGACGTGGAACCGGCCTCGCCCGCCGGCCATCTCCTGGGTGTCATCAGTCCAGACGCCCGTGGCGTTGATGACCTGCTTGGCTCGGATCACGAATTCGACGTCCTTCTCGACATCCATAACTCGTGCGCCGACGATCTGCTCGCCCTCGCGGACGAAGCCGATGACTCGCGCCCCGCGCGCCACCTTCGCGCCAAGGTTCGCCGCGGTACGAACGACGGTGAGCGCGTAGCGCGCGTCGTCCATTTGTGCGTCGTAGTACTGGATCGCACCGATTAGCGCGTCCGATCGCATGCCAGGCGCAAGACGCAACGCACCTTGCCGGCTCAGGTGCCGGTGACCTGGCACCGATTGCGCTCCGCCCATCCGGTCGTAAAGGAATACGCCCGAGCCTATGTAGAACCGCTCCCAGACTCGGTGCTGCAAGGGGAGCAGGAACGGCACTGGCCGCACCAGGTGTGGCGCGATCCTGTTCAGGAGGAGGTCACGTTCCTTCAGCGCCTCACGCACGAGCGCGAAGTTGCGCTGCTCGAGGTAGCGCAGCCCGCCGTGGACCAGCTTGCTTGATCGCGACGACGTGCCCGCTGCCCAGTCATGCGCCTCGACAAGCGCGACGGTCAGGCCACGCGACACCGCGTCGAGCGCCGCGCCTGCACCGACGATGCCGCCGCCGATGACAAGAAGATCGAACTCTTCCTGGCCCATTTGCTTAAGCACGGATTCGCGATGGCGCGGTCCGAGTTGAGCTGAACTCACCTTGTTCTCCTGCCTTCCCGCGCCCGATGCCGGATTACCCGACGTCCACCCAGTCGAGCGTACGTTCGACAGCCTTCTTCCAGCCGGCGTAACCCCTTTCGCGCTGGTCCTCAGACCACGCCGGCTGCCACCGAAGGCCCTCGTTCCAGTTCTTCTTCAGCTCGTCGGTTGACTTCCAGAAACCGACGGCGAGGCCGGCTGCGTACGCCGCGCCGAGCGCCGTGGTCTCGGCGACGACAGGCTTCGAGACAGGGACGCCGAGAACGTCGGCCTGCAGTTGCATGCACAGCTTGTTTGCCGTGATGCCACCGTCGACCCGGAGGACGTCGAGTGCGACCCCGGAGTCCTGGTGCATCGCCTCGACCACATCGCGGGTTTGGTAGCAGATCGCTTCCAGCGTTGCCCTCGCGAGGTGGGCGTTGGTGGTGAAGCGGGACAGTCCGACAATGGCGCCACGAGCGTCGGAGCGCCAGTACGGTGCGAAGAGTCCCGAGAACGCCGGCACGAAGTAGATGCCGCCTGCGTCAGGCACCTGCGCAGCTAATGACTCGCTCTCGGCCGCACCGGCGATGATGCCGAGCTGGTCGCGAAGCCATTGCACGGCAGACCCGGTGACGGCGATCGAACCTTCGAGCGCGTACACCGTGGCCTCGTCGCCGAACTTGTAGCAGACCGTCGTGAGCAATCCGTTCTTCGAACGCACGACGTGGTGGCCCGTGTTGTAGAGCAGGAAATTCCCTGTCCCATAGGTGTTCTTTGCCTCGCCGACGGCGAAGCAGACTTGCCCGACTGTTGCGGCCTGCTGGTCGCCGAGGTCGCCCGACAGCGCGACTTCACCGCCGAGTGGGCCGTTGGATCGCGACGTGCCGTACAACCCTGGATGGGACGACGGGAGGATCTGCGGCAGCATCTGCCGCGGGATGTTGAAGTACCCGAGCAACTCGTCGTCCCATTGCAGTGTCTCGAGGTCCATCAACATCGTCCGACTTGCGTTCGTCGGATCGGTGACGTGCACGCCTCCATCGACACCGCCGGTTAGGTTCCACAGGAGCCAGCTATCCGTGTTACCGAAGACGGCTTCGCCCGCTTCCGCGGCTGCGCGCACGCCATCGACATTTTCGAGGATCCATTGGATTTTCCCGCCTGAGAAGTACGTCGCAGGGGGGAGGCCGGCCTTCTGCCGGATCACGTCGCCCTTGCCCTCACGCTCGAGTGCGGAGGCGATCCGGTCGGTGCGCGTGTCCTGCCACACGATGGCGTTGTAGTAGGACCGCCCGGTCTGCTTGTTCCATACCACGCTGGTCTCGCGCTGGTTGGTGATCCCAACCGCGGACAGGTCCGACGACTGCAGGTTCGCCTTGGTGAGCGCGGTCTGAATCACCGCCCTGGTCCGCTCCCAGATCTCTGCAGGGTTGTGCTCCACCCACCCAGCCTGGGGGAGTATCTGCGAGTGCTCGAGCTGGTGCGCTCCCCTCACGTTGCCACCGTGGTCGAAGATCATGAAGCGGGTGCTTGTTGTGCCTTGATCGACCGCTGCGACAAAGTCGGCCATGTCGATCTCTCCTTTCGGTACTTGCCGTGCTCGATGTCACAGCGCGGGTGCGGAGATTTCCGAGCCGGACCCGTCTGGCTTCTCCGGCAGGGTTGCGACCTCGTCTGAACCTTCGGCGGGTAGGAAGCGCCCGATCAGGATGTCGTAGAGGCCAATACCGGCGATGCCGCCGATGAGTGGCGCGATGATCGGTACCCAGAAGTACAAATGTCCGTATTGGTCCCTAAACGCTGTGCGGTAGCCCGTCAGGAACGAAGCGAGTCGCGGACCGAGGTCACGGGCTGGGTTGATCGCGTAGCCGGCGTCGGTGCCCCAGCCCAGACCGATCGCCACGACGAGCAATCCGATGACGACGGGGGCGAGGTTTGCGGCGGGCGCGGTGTTGCGGGCGTCGCTGATCGCGACGACGAGGAACAGCAGGATTGCAGTGCCGATGATCTGGTCACGGAACGCACCCCATTCATGCACCGGCAGCGTGCCGTTGCCGGGCAGCGTCGAGAACACCCCCTGGGTTTTGATCGTGTGGCCGGGATCGGCTTTGGCGAGGACCTCGGTGTAGTCCCAACGCACCAGGAGGGCGGCGAGGAACGCACCTGCCGTTTGCGCCATCGCGTACGGAGCGACGTTGCGCCACGGGAAACCGCGGAACACGGCGAAGCCAACTGTGACCGCCGGATTGATGTGGCCGCCACTAATCTTGCCGGCGGTGTACACACCGAGCGCAACCGCGACCCCCCATCCCCAGGCGATCGAGTCGTGGTTTCCGATTCCCGCGGCGCCGACCTGCGCAGCCACCCCGACCCCGACCAAGATCAGGATGAACGTTCCGGCGAATTCTGAGGCCAGTTCACCGATTAACCCCCGGGATCGGAGCCGATCCGCCATGGTTCCTCCTGTCGATCGGGCCGTCATCGTGATGAATCTGGAAACCCTCGACGGGGGCGATCGGTTGCCGGCAACGTCCGATGTGCCACGGTCGATGATGCCTGAGTTCGGCGCGTCGCCGAGGTGCATGGGCTCGCGCCACGCCCAATGTGGAGTCTGTGACCGCAGTCGGGGTAGGACAACGCGTGGGACACCAGACGCGCTACTTACTGCATACCGCTGTCGTATGCGACCTGATCAGGCGTGGCGTGCGCAAGCTGGTCGTCGAGTCGATTCTGGGTGCGCCCCCGGGCTGAAGTACTTCGCAGCGAGACTCGGTTATCGCGCCTGTCGCCTACGGGCGGTCGGCCCACACCGCGCGCCGGCCCTGTCGTAGCGATTAGGCAGGCGTCGGGGCGCTGTAGCGCAGGCCGTCCATCAAGAGCGAGACGAGCCGCCGTGCCTGGTCTTGCCACCCGGCTTGGTCGCTCACCATGCAAATGCCGCCAAGTGCGCGGATCAAGTCACCGCCGTCGACGTCGGATCGGATCCGTCCCGTTGCGGACGCGGCGTCGACCAGGGACTTGATCGCCGCCCGGATCCGTTCGTGGACATAGGCGAAGAGCTCCGTATGGCTGTCGTCAGCGGACAGCTTCAACGTCGCGGCCAGGCCGCGCTTGGTCGCCACGTAGCCGACGAAGTCGAGCATCCACAACTCAAGTGCGAGGTCGGGGGCTTGCTCGGTCAGGAGTTGATCGGCGGCATCGCACAGTTGCTCGACGCCGTGGCGGTACGCCGCTTCAACGAGGGCGTCGCGCGTGGGGAAGTGGCGATAGAGCGTCCCGATGCCGACCCCGGCCCGTCGGGCTACGTCTTCGAGCGACGCGGCCGTGCCGTGCTCGGCGAATGCCTGGCCTGCGCACACCAACAGCGTCTCGCGATTGCGCTTCGCGTCTGCTCGAAGTGCCCGCTCGGCAGCGTCGGGTGAAGTCACCGCGCTCATGCCGGGCCTCCTCAACCGCTCACATCAGACCAGCTAAAAATAACTTGCCAACCGGAGGCAGCCTCCGTATAGTTACTGGAGGCGCCCTCCGCTTCATCCATCATCCACCAAGGAGGCTGGGAATGCCAGTCCAACCACCAACAAGTCACCCGGCCGATCCGATCGCGGTTTCGCCGCCTTCGGTTTCGAAGACGAGCGACGTCGCGGGCTCGAAGACCCGCAGTCGCCGGTCGGCCGCGCTGGCCATCATCTTGCTCGCCCAACTCATGGTGGTGCTCGACGCAACGATCGTGAACATCGCCCTCCCGAAGATTCAGACTGCGCTCTCCTTCAGCCGCACCGACCTGTCGTGGGTACTCAACGCGTACTCGCTGACGTTCGGTGGCTTGCTGCTTCTCGGTGCGCGCAGCGGTGATCTATTCGGGCGGCGTCGCGTCTTCCTTGCCGGCATCGCCCTCTTCACCGTCGCCTCGCTTGCTGGCGGGTTCACGACGTCTTCCGGCCTCTTGCTGCTTGCGCGGTCGATCCAAGGTGTCGGCGCTGCCTTCGCCTCGCCGTCCGCCCTGGCATTGCTCATGATCACGTTCCGTGAAGGCGCCGAACGTACTCGCGCGATCGCGCTTTACACCGCAGTCTCGATCGGCGGCAGTGCCGTCGGGTTGGTTATGGGCGGCGTGCTCGTTGAGTTCGTGTCGTGGCGCTGGGTGTTCTTCGTGAACGTCCCGGTCGGCATCGTGCTGCTCGTCTTGGCTCGTCGTGACCTGCCAGAAACGGATCGGCACACCGGACGCATCGATGTGCCTGGTGCGTTGACATCGACGATCGGAATGGCGGCGCTGGTGTACGGCTTCGTCCAGGCCGCGGCGTCAGGTTGGCAGGCAGGTAGCACGATCGCTGCCTTCACCGTGGGTGTCGTGCTGCTCGCGATCTTTGTACTGATCGAGACCAGAGTCGCCACCCCGATCACACCGCTGCGGCTCTTCGCGGACCGCAACCGGGTGTTCTCCTACCTGGCCCGACTCGTGTTAGTCGGCGGCATGTTCGGGATGTTCTTCTTCCTCACCCAGTTCCTGCAGGACGTGCTCGGCTATAGCCCGTTGCTCAGCGGTCTCGCGTTCGTGCCACTGACCATCGCCTTGTTCGCCGCCTCACAGCTGGCTGCGCGTGTGCTGCTTGCACGTTTTGGCCCGAAGCGGTTGATGGTTGGCGGGTTGACGACCTCGACGATCGGTCTGCTCGTGCTGACCCAGCTGACTGCGACCAGCAGTTACTGGCCGATCCTGCTCGGATTGCTGCTCTTCGGTACGGGCAACGGACTCGCGTTCGTGCCGTTGACCACGGCGGCGCTTGCCGGGGTTGACCCCAAGGACGCCGGCGCGGCATCTGGGTTGGTCAACGTCATGCAGCAGGTTGGCGGCTCCCTTGGGCTGTCGATCCTGGTCACCGTGTTCGGCACCGCATCACGGGCCGCGAAGCACCACATCCCGGCCGGTGGAAACGTGGCGGCTCACACGTTCGTGTACGCGGCGGACCGAGCGTTCGTCGTCGCGGCCATGTTGGTGCTGATCGCCGTGGGCTTGGTCGCAAGCATGCGATCGCCGCGCCCGGCCGCGCTGACGGCGCAGGACGAGGAGCTGCTCGAACTCGAGTCGGCTGGCGTCTGATCGCTAGCGGGGGGACTCTTGTAGTCCAGCGCGCGTAAGTGCGCGCGCTGGACTACGGCGCCCCGGCAAGACAAGCAGAGAGCCCCAGTCGATGCGACTGGGGCTCTCTTGCTATGCGCTCTGGGAGCGCTTGCTGTCTTAGCGCTCCTCGTCAGGGGCGGTCAGCGGGATCTCTTCGAGGTGGTCGGTTTGCTCGTGGAACTCCACGGCGACGGATTTCAACGCCGCAGCGTGTTCGCGCGCATGGTGGGCACAAAAAAGTAGCTCGCTTCCGGATGGGAGCACGGCACGTAGGTAGGCACGGGCGCCACAGCGGTCGCATCGGTCAGCAGCCGAAAGCGGTGTCTCGGCCAATAGCGGAGTCAATTTCACGTCCCTCTCGTCAGCTCTTACTACCCCATGCAACCACTAGCCCACCACAGAACTTCCCCCGGCGCTGGTAACTCGCCGTTTGTGGCGAGCCAATCAGGGCTTCGAGACCAAAGTTCGCCCCCGCGATTCGGGCTGTTAGGCGAGAATCGGGCTCGAACTCGGACGCGAAGGCGTGCGGGAACAGCGGGCGCGCGAGCTTAGAAAATTGTGGTGCATGACACCCTAGGATTCGCGCGGCCGAAGCCGGCGGTTCACTGTGAAGGTCGGGTGTGAGAGCGACAAGGTAAAGCCCGGCGGCGGGTTTAGCGGCGCGGGGGGTGAAGTGTGAAGCGGACGACGTCGCGGGCTGTGGTCACGGCGCTGGCCGGGATGTTGGCGGCAACGGTCGCAGGCTGCTCGAGTCACCGCAGTATGGCGGGTACGACGCCGTCCAAGCTGCCGTCCGCATCGGCTGGTACCCAGCTCAGCAGTGCGCCGGCTGCGCCGGCACGCTCGGCATTTGCGATGCCGACGGGCCTGATGAGCGGGTCGCCGTCCGTCACCTCCGCCCCACCCGTCACGTCACCGTCGACCTCCACAACCCCGTCGCCCACCGCCGGCACAAGCGTGCCGCCTCGCGGAACCCACGCCCTGACGGTGGTGGCCGGGCTGGCGTGCCCGGATCCCGCGTCACTTGGGCAGCCGACGTCGCCGTCACCTAAGTCGCTCGAACCGAGCCTTGCGATCAAGGCTGTCGTGCGCTGCGAGATAGTCCAGCGCAGCTATCCGGGTCTAGGCACTTGGTCGGTGCAGCAGGCGGAGGTCGCCGATTCGGGGCTTGGTCCGTTCCTGGCAGACCTGCGTGCGCCGTCCGATCCGATGCCGAGCGGCATCATGTGCCCGGACTTTCGGATTTTGGTGCCGTGGTTCGAGCTTGTCGACTCGGCAGGTGCCGCTATCAACGTGGCGATCCCGACGGATCAGTGCGGCGCACCGAAGACCGCTGCGATCGCGGCACTCCAGGCCTTGCACTTCCGGGTGACCGACGCGGTTCGGATCGCCGCTGCCAGCTAACCCGGCGCGCCAGGGCCTCCGCCGCCGGCCGTGCCCGGTAGCCTGCACAGGCACCCGCGAGAAAGCGCAGGATCCACCGCGTGACGGCTTTGACCCAACTGAACGGCCCTGCAGGACCAAGCAGTGCTGCAGGCTCGCTGCTCACCGGCGGGCAAGGCTCCGACTACACGGCACGGCATCTGCTGGTCCTCGAGGGTCTCGAGGCCGTTCGCAAGCGCCCCGGCATGTACATCGGTTCAACCGACAGTCGTGGGCTGATGCATTGCGTGTGGGAGATCATCGACAACTCTGTTGACGAGGCGCTCGTCGGCTACTGCACAAGGATCGACATCGTGTTGCGCGACGACGGCTCGGTCGAGGTGCGCGACGACGGCCGTGGGATCCCGGTCGACATCGAGCCCAAGACGAAGCTGTCAGGTGTCGAGGTCGTGATGACTAAGTTGCACGCCGGCGGGAAGTTCGGCGGAGGCTCTTACAACGCGACTGGTGGCCTGCACGGCGTTGGTGCGAGCGTCGTCAACGCGTTGTCTGTCCGGCTCGACATCGAGGTCGACCGCGACGGAGCAACACATGCCATGAGTTTTCGTCGGGGCAAGCCGGGCGTCTTTGTTGGCGATGGTGGTGAGGCCAAATTCACCGAACGGTCGGGCCTGACTAAGACCAAGCGGATCGCGAAGAAGATCACCGGCACCCGCACCCGGTTCTATCCCGACCGGCAGATCTTCACGAAGGATGCGGCGGTCGAGCTAGCCCCATTGCTCGAACGTGCCCGGCAAACCGCATTCTTGGTCCCGAGCCTGACGATCTCGGTTCGCGACGAACGAACCGCCAAGGGCAATGAGCCCAGCGAGGAGTCGTTCCGTTACGCCGGCGGCTTGCGCGACTTCGTCGATTTCCTTGCGCCCGACACCGGCATCACCGACACGTTGCGGCTCACGGGTTCGGGCTCGTTCGATGAGACGGTGCCGATGCTCGACGACGCCGGGCACATGACCGCCACCGACGTTCAGCGCGACCTCGACGTTGATGTGGCACTGCGGTGGGGCGTGGGCTACGAGACCATCGCGAAGTCGTTCGTGAACATCATTGCGACGCCGAAGGGCGGCACGCATGTCGCGGGTTTCGAACGCGCACTCGTGAAGGTCATGAACGAGCAGTTGCGGGCCACCAAGCTGCTCAAGGTCAACGATGACCCGGTCATCAAGGAAGACATCCTCGAGGGGCTCACCGCGGTGGTGACCGTGCGGGTGGCCGAGCCACAATTCGAGGGACAAACAAAAGAGGTTCTCGGCACGCCTGCTGCGTCGAAGATCGTTGCCGATGTTGTCGGCCGCGAACTGAAGGCGTTTCTCACCAGCACGAAGCGCGGTGACAAGCAGTACGCGCGGGCGTTGCTCGAAAAGGTCGCCGCCGCGTCGAAGACCCGGCTGGCCGCCCGCGCCACCAAAGAGGCGCAGCGCCGCAAGAATGCGCTCGAATCGTCGTCCCTGCCCGCGAAGCTGGCTGATTGCCGTAGCGAGGACGTCGACCGCACCGAACTGTTCATCGTCGAGGGCGACTCTGCTCTAGGCACCGCCAAGCTCGCACGCAAAAGCGAGTTCCAGGCCCTGCTGCCGATCCGCGGCAAGATCCTCAACGTGCAGCGGGCGGCTGTCGGCGACATGTTGGGCAATGCAGAGTGCGCATCGATCATCCAGGTCATCGGCGCCGGCTCCGGGCGCACGTTCGATCTCGATGCGGCTCGCTACGGCAAGGTCATCGTGATGACCGATGCCGACGTCGACGGTGCACACATCCGTTGCCTGTTATTGACGTTGTTCTACCGCTACATGCGGCCGCTGCTCGACTCCGGCCGGGTGTTCGCCGCCGTTCCACCGCTGCACCGCATCGAGGTCGTTGGCGTCAAGGAGCCCGTCTACACCTACAGCGACGCCGAGATGCGCCGCCTGCTCCTCGACCTGGAGAAGAAGGGTAAGAAGTATAAGAACCCACAGCGATACAAGGGCCTCGGAGAGATGGACGCCGATCAGCTGGCGGAGACGACGATGGAGCCGGGCCGTCGCGTGTTGAGGCGGATCCGGCTCGAAGACGCCGAAGTCGCCGACAACGTCTTCGAGCTACTGATGGGAAATGACGTCGCGCCACGCAAAGAGTTCATCGTCGACTCTGCGGCGCTTCTCGATCGGGCCCGCATCGACACCTGAGTTTGATCGGTACCTGCGGGCCATCGATGGCTGCCACCCGTCCAGCGAGGTCGATCCCAACCACGAGGCGCCGGCCACCACCCCCGTGTGCGGCCGGCAACCCTGCGGCTCCCACGTTTAAGACACATCTCGGCGCCTGTCGGTTCGCTGCCGCTCCGGATTTGATTCAGTCCTGGCAACCTCATGCGAGTTGGCTGCCCACGAAGCTGATCTGTGCGGCGGCGACCGATCGCCAATAGCCATTGGTGTGGCAGCCCTTCGAGATGCCGCCAGCCGGTGGCGGCGACGCATTCGCTCGATATCGTCGGGTCTCCCCAGTGAACGCGTCGGTGGCTCCGCACCCGACGTACAGTGATGTCTTGCCGGCGTCGGGCTCAGGCACGAGGTCGCCATACCTTGCGAAGTCGGCAGCGTTGTCGAACGCGCCACTCGCGCTCGCGTGATACGAGGCGAACAGCGCGGGGCTACTGGCAGCGGCGGCGACCACCGCCGGGCGGCCCGATGTGCCCATGCCTGAAAGCGTGCCTCGGTTGGCTTCGCGGGCGACAAGCAGTGCTCCGAACCCACCCATCGACCAGCCCAGCACGGCGATGATGTCGGTGCGTATGCCCAGGGCGCCGAGCCTCGGCAGAAACTCCTGGACGATCATTCGCAGCGGGTTGTCGCCGTTGTTGCGTGGATGCCAATAACTATCCCCACCGTCGATGGCGGCAAGTGCAAACGGCGTACCGCCGCCTCGCGTGTACGCCGCGAGGAACTGGTGCAGCTTCAATTCAGTGAAACCGCTGGAGTGGTTGCCGCCGCGGCCGTGCAGGATCAGTGCGACCGGCAGTCCCAACCCGGCGGTGTGACCAGGCGGCAGGGCCAGTGACCAGCCGACATCACGACCGCGCGCCGACGACGCGAACCGTCCGCTCGTGATGGCGCCTACCGGGGCTGAGGCCGGAACCGCGTCAACGTCACAGGCGCCCGTCAGATCGGCAAGCCGCGTGCGACCGGGCAACACGCCGTCCTCGATCGCAGCGACCGAGCCTCCAGCTGCGAGCACCGCGGTGCCGAGCGCACCGAGCAAGAACGTTCGGCGCGAGACCATACGCGGCTCCCGATCGCAGGCGGTTGGGTCGTCGCATGGCAGACGTGCGAGCAGGTGAATTGGATGACAGACGTGGTGCGGCACACTGGCGACCATGGGCAGCGACGGTCGGGAACTCGGTGACGGCACGCGGGCGATCCATGCGGGCATGCCCAAGGGCGAGGACGGGACGCCGCTGGGCGCCAGCCCTGTCTTCGCCTCGACGTACCACCTGACCGGTGAACCGCATGGTCCTTACCAATACGGCCGGCTCACCAATCCGACGTGGAGCGCGTGGGAAGCCGCACTCGGCGAACTCGAAGTGGGCGAGGTGGTGTCGTTCTCGTCGGGCATCGCTGCGGTTTCGGCGGTGCTGCAGTCAACGCTTCGGCCGGGCGACGTTCTCGTGATGGCCGATGACTGCTACTACGCAACTCGTCGCCTCGCGCAGGGAGTTCTCGCCGAGATCGGCGTCGAGGTTCGCCTCGTGCCGTCGGCGGATGTCGGCGCGCATCTCGCCGGGGCGAAGCTGGTATGGCTCGAGAGCCCGAGCAACCCAAAGCTCGATGTCAGTGACATCAGCGTGCTGAGTGACGCGGCGCACGCAGCTGGGGCCGCCCTCGCCGTCGACAACACCACAGCGACCGCATTGGGGCAACAGCCACTTGTCCTCGGCGCTGACTACTCGGTGGCAAGCGACACGAAGGCGTTGGCAGGGCACAGTGACCTGGTCCTTGGGCACGTAGCCTGCCGCGACGCCGATCGCGCGGACGTCATCCGCGCGTGGCGATCGAGTACCGGCGGAGTTCCAGGGGTCTTCGAAGCATGGCTGGCCCACCGCTCGCTGATGACCCTCGACCTGCGGCTGGCCCGCCAAGGTGACAACGCGCTCGCTCTCGCACAGTTCCTGGCGACTCACCCTCGGGTCGCCTCGGTGCGCTACCCGTGGCTGCCCGGTGACCCGTCCTATGACATTGCAATTTCTCAGATGCGGCGGCCGGGCGGGCTCGTGTCATTCACACTGGCTGACGAAACGGTCGCGGAGAGATTCCTCGCAGCGTTGCAGATCGTTGCCATCGCGACGAGTTTCGGAGGACTGCACAGCACGGCGGAACGCCGAGCGCGATGGGGCGGTGACGATGTGCCGCCTGGCTTCATCAGGTTCAGCTGCGGCGGCGAGGACACGGCTGACTTGATCGCGGATGTAACTCAGGCGCTCGACGTCGCGGGCGCCGCGTAGCCGTTCCTACGGGCCGTCGCCGATGACGATCGTGCGGGCGGCGATCGCCGCGCCGCGCGCGCCCGCCATGTCGAGATCGGGAACGACGGCAAAGTGCGCAACGTCGATTTGCTCGCCGCGCAGGGCGGTGTTCGCTCTCACTCGCGCGAGAAACCATTCGCGAAACTCGGAGGTCGTCTCGACCACGCCGCCACCGACGAAGTAGGCGTTCGGATCGGTGAAGTTGCTGGCGATAGTGAACAACCGGCCGATGGCCATCGCCTGCTGTTGAAAGATTTCCAGTGCGAGCGGATCGCCTTGTTCGGCAAGTCCGCGCACCTTGCGGGCCGCCGTTCGGCGGTCGAGGTTCGCCAGGGGATGATCCGGGTAGCGCGTCAACCAGTACGGCAGCAGGTTGTTCTCGATAGCCGACAGTGATGCCACGCTCTCTCCGTCTGCGGAAAAGCCACAGTTGCACGATGGCACCGGCTGGCCCTCGGCGAGCAGCCCTTCCATCGGGATATGAACATGACCGAGCTCGCCGGCCATGCCGGCCGCGCCTTTGACCACCCGGCCCGCTTCGACAACCCCGCCGCCAAGGCCGGTGCCGACGATCGCCGCCACCGAAGAGCGCTGCGAAGCGTCGTCGCCAAAGTATTGGTAGTGGGCATAGAGCGCGGCTGCGTTGCCGTCGTTGTTGTAGACGACAGGTACGCCGGTGTACGCCTCAAGCGCGCTGCGGAAGTCGAAGCCGTGCCAACCCGCTTCAGAGAAGTTCGTCGCGCCCTTCGAAGAGATGACGCCGTCTGCGCTCGCCGGGCCTGGGGTGTCGAGGCCGATGGCCCGCACGCTGGATCGGGGTGTGCCGGTGAGGTCGAGGATTGTCTCGAAGCTCGCGGCCAGGCTGACCACTGCGATGTCCGGGCCGTCGTTGACACGGCTCGGATTCTCGACCAGGCGGTCGACGAGGAAGTCCCCCGAGTCGGTCAAGACGGTCGCGTTGTTACACGTGCCGCCGTTGTCGAGCCCGACAACTACCCACTGTGTTTGCAGAAGGTGATGTGGCTCCAAGACGACGCCTCCCCGTTCGTGCGCGTCCGCAGCCAGGCGCGGGCGTGTTGGTAAGGCGATTCTAACTCCGATAGTGCCGACCGTTAGTCAGTTCCCGACGGCCAGCACTGGCGCGGGCAGCGGCGTGCCGGAGCCGTCGCGGCGACCGTTGGCCGCAGGGAGTTCGATCGCGACGCCTGAGCCGGCCGTCGCCTTCGCCGGTCGTGGTCCGACCCACCCAAGCAAGAGGGTGTCCTCGCCGCGAAGGAATCGGTGGCAGCGCACCCCGCCGGTAGCCCGACCCTTCGGCGGGTACTCGGAGTAGAGGGCCACTTTCACCGTCCCGGCATCGGTTCCTGGCAGTGCCGCCGACGAGCCGGCGATCGTGACAACGAGAGCATCGGCGTCGTGCCCTACGGCACCGAAGAAGACGACATGCGCACCCGCTGCGAGCCGGACGCCCGCCATTCCCCCCGCCGCGCGGCCCTGGGGGCGCACACCTGTTGCGTCGAACCGCAGCAACTGCGCGTCGGAGGTGATGAACACCAGATCGTCGTCTGTACCGGCGAGCTCGACGGCTCCCATCACTGTGTCGCCGTCCTTGAGACCAATCAGTTCGAACGAGTCCTTGTTCGACGGATAGTCGGGCAGCACCCTCTTTACCACACCCGACGCCGTACCGAGAGCGACACCGAGCGAATCTGCGCCCAGGGTCGAGAGCGCGAGGACCTTCTCGTTCTTCTCCAGGTCCACGAACTCGCTGACCGGAGCGCCACCTGCCAACGTGGGCGGCCCTGCTGTTGGGGGCAGGGCGGGCAGTTCAAGCACCGAGAGTCGGATCATCCGACCGAATGAGGTGACGACGCCCACCTCCCCGCGCGCGGTTGACAGCACGGTCGACGCGATGGCATCGTGCCGCGACCGTCCTTCGCTTACCGTGGATGCATCGCTGCGTTGCGCGCGGGCGAGCAGACCCGTCACGGAAAGCAGCACGAGGCAAGGGTCGTCCGTTACCTCTAGTGGCACCGCCGCTGCAGGCACTCCGGCGGACTCGAGCAGAACGGTGCGTCGCGGCGTCCCGAACTTCTTGGCGACTTCGCCGAGCTCGTCAGAGACGACCGTTCGCAACAGCTCGTCGGATTCAAGAATTGCCGTCAGTTCGGTGATCTCGCGGGTGAGTTGATCGCGCTCCTTTTCCAGCTCCAAACGGGAGAACTTGGTGAGCCGCCGCAAGGGCAACTCGAGGATGTCGTTGGCCTGGATCTCGCTGAGGTCGAAGGCCTCCATCAGCCGGGTACGAGCACCGGCAGTGTCGTCGCTGGTCCGGATCACCGCGATGACTTCGTCGATATTGAGGATCGCGATGAGACGTCCGAGCACGAGATGGATTTGTTCTTCGCGCCGGCGCCGGCGATAGGTGGAACGTCGCCGCACGACTTCGAAGCGGTGATCGACGTAGACCTCGAGCAGTTCCTTTAACCCGAGCGTGAGCGGCTGGCCGTCGACGAGCGCGACGTTGTTGACGCCGAACGTGTCTTCCATCGGTGTGAGTCGATAGAGCTCGTCGAGGATCGCTTCGGCGTTGAAGCCGTTCTTCACCTCGATGACAAGTTGCAAGCCATGTTCGCGGTCGGTGAGGTCGCGCACGTCGGCAATCCCTTGGAGCTTGCGCGAATGTACGAGGTCCTTGATTTTCGAGATCACCTTTTCCGGACCGACGCCGTAAGGCAGCTCGGTGACGACGATGCCCCGCTTCCGCGGTCGAACGTCCGTGACCTTGGCGGTGGCTCTGATCCGAAACACTCCGCGCCCGGTCTCATACGCTTCACGGACACCGTCGAGGCCGACAATCTTGCCGCCGGTCGGCAGATCGGGGCCTGGCACGAAACGCATCAAGTCGTCGAGGCTCGCGGTGGGCTTACTAATGAGGTGCCTGGCCGCTGCGATGACCTCGACCAGGTTGTGCGGGGCCATGTTGGTGGCCATGCCGACGGCGATTCCGGCCGCGCCGTTCACGAGCAGGTTCGGGAACGCCGCCGGCAGCACCGACGGTTCTTCCTCCTGACCGTCATAATTGGGTCCGAACGCGACGACTTCTTCGTTCAGGCCGTCGGTCATCAACTCGGCGGCACTCTCAAGGCGGCACTCCGTGTAACGGTAGGCCGCCGGCGGATCGTCGCCGCCCAGCGAGCCAAAGTTGCCGTGCCCGTCGACGAGCGGCACCCGCATCGAGAACGGCTGCGCCATGCGCACCAACGCGTCGTAGATCGCGGTGTCACCGTGCGGGTGCAGCTTGCCCATGACGTCGCCGACGACGCGCGCGCATTTCACGTGCGGACGATCGGGCCGCAACCCCATGGCGGCCATCTGGAACAGGATCCGCCGATGGACCGGCTTCAGGCCGTCGCGAGCGTCGGGGAGTGCCCGGCTGTAGATGACCGAGTACGCGTACTCGAGGTAACTGCCGCGCATCTCCTCGGCGACGTCGATGTCGACAATTTGTTCGGACGACGGAGGAGGCGGCGGTGTGGATGCGGTTTTGCGTGCCATGCCGGTTATTGTCTCGTGGCCGCTGACCGGGGCGTAGCGTGGCATGCATGGCTGACGCGCAAGATCCCGGCGGGCGCGGGGCGTCCGGTGCAAAGCGGCCTCGAAAGGCGACCCAGCGGCCGGCCCACAAGGCCGCTGAACCGAGCGGGGCCAGGGTTGCGTTTCCCGGCATCAGTTCGCGCGCGTATGAGCACCCGGCGGATCGCGCGGCGCTGGTAACCCTTCGTGGGGTGCCGGGTTTCGACGTCCTGCTCAAAGGCATGTTCGGTTTCTTCAGCGAGCGACGTTTGCGGATGATGTATCTCGCGTCGGCGGTGCGAGTCGACGAACGACAGTTCCCCGCGATCTACGCGATCTACCAGGACGCTGCGCGCATCCTCGACATCACCAAGCTGCCCGAGCTGTACATCAACCAGGAGCCGCGTGTTAACGCGTGGGCGCTCGGTCTCGACAACCCATTCATCGTGGTCAGTACCGGAACCATTGATCTGCTGGATGACGATGAGTTGCGGGTCGTGCTCGGTCACGAGCTTGGCCATGTGCTGTCCGGCCATGCGCTCTACTCGTCGGTGTTGTTCGCGCTCATGCGTATCAGCGGAGTCGGCAGCGCGATACCGCTGGGCGGTCTCGGACTTCGCGCAGTCGTGACCGCATTGAAAGAGTGGTATCGCAAGGCGGAACTCTCGTGTGACCGCGCAGGGCTGCTGGTAAGTCAGGACCCCGGCGCTGTCACGCGCGTGCACATGAAGATGGCTGGCGGCGCGCGTGTTCAAGACATGAACCTGCAAGCCTTCCTTACGCAGGCAGAAGAGTACGAGTCGACCGGCGACGCGCGGGAAGGGGTCATCCGGATCCTGAACATCCTCAACTCGACGCACCCGTTCGCGGTACTGCGCGCGCTGGAAATCAAGCGGTGGGTCGAGTCGGGCGACTACGAACGCATTCTCGCGGGCAACTATCCCAACCGTGCTGACGATCCGCGCGCGTCATTTGTCGATGAGGTGAAAGCGGCCGCCGCGTCGTACAAGCAATCATTCGATCGCTCGCCGGATCCGCTCATGAAGTTCTTGCGGGACGTCGGCGGTGGCACGGTGAATCTCGGCGGCTGGGTCGCTGACCAGGTTCGAAAGATGGCTGGGGGGAACACTCACGACGATGACGGGGACAATCACGGCGACCACGGCGACGACCGGGCGTAGGCCTAATGAATAGCGTGTTCGGGCTGGATATCGGTGGCTCGGGGATCAAGGGTGCACCCGTTGACCTGAGCCGGGGTGAGTTGGTCGGCGAGCGAGTGCGGTTGCTGACCCCTCCGGGCGCCAAGGTGGGCGAGCTCGCAAAGACGGCTGGCGAGGTCGTCGCCAGCTTCGGCTACAGCGGCCTTGCAGGCGCTGCGTTTCCCGCCGTCATCATCGATGGGCACGCGCGCAGTGCGAGCAACATCGATACCGGCTGGATCGGTACCGATGTAGCCGGCACACTCTCGGACACGACGAGCTGCGATATACGGGTCCTCAATGATGCCGACGCGGCCGGCCTCGCGGAGATGCGCTACGGCGCTGGCCGTGACGTCGCCGGCACGGTGGCGCTGTTTACGCTCGGCACCGGAATTGGCAGCGCGCTCTTCCTCGACGGCACGTTGATACCCAACACCGAACTCGGGCATCTGGAGATCGACGGCCAAGACGCCGAACTGAAGACCGCCGACTCGGCCAGGGAACGCGAAGACCTGACCTGGGAGCACTGGGCGAGACGGCTGTCGAAATATCTCCGCCATTTCGAGGCCCTGCTGTGGCCGGATTTGTTCATCATCGGCGGCGGCGTGAGCAGAAAGGCGGACAAATTTGTTCCGCTGATCGAGGGTGTACGCACGAAAATCGTGGTCGCTCAGCTGCAAAACGACGCCGGCATCATCGGCGCGGCCCTCTGGGCATCGGAGGCTTGAGCGCGGAGCGCGGAGGAGTAGAGCCGCGCAGCGCGCAGGAGGTGCGGGCGGGTAGCCGCCATCGCGGCCCGCGATAGTGGAGGATGGAGCCCATGCCCGACAACACCACGGCCGACTCGGCTCAGTCAGAGCTTTGGGCGGACGTCGACCGCAGCGGCTACTACCCCGAACTCATGGCCGATTCGCTGCGCGGCACGCTAGGTACCGAACAGGCGCTCGCTCACGTCGTCCATCAGGAGACGACACTTGACGACGCGATGGGTATCCGGCGACACGTCACAGTTCTCGCCACCACGCCCACCCGACTGATTGTGTGTCACACCGACGAACATCCGGCGAGCGAGCTCACGCCCTACCCCCATGCCACGACCACGACCGAGGTCGTGCCGCTGTCGCGCATCGCGTCGGTCGCTCTCACGACCATGGTCGCCAATCCCGCCGAGTACGTACCGGGCGCGTCGTATCGCGAAGCCACCCTGGTCGTCGGTTGGGGTGCGATCAGTCACGTCGATCTCGAGCCCGCGACGTGCGGCGACGAGACCTGCGAAGCCGACCACGGGTACTCGGGAACGCTGACTGCTGACGACCTCTCGCTGCGGGTGAGCCAGGACGGCGATGGTGCCCCCGTAGTCACCCAGGCGATCAGGTTTGCGACTGTTTTGTCCGAGGCGGCCGCGCGGGCGCGGGCCTGACAGGTGACTGTGGTTCATCCGGGCACTGTGGCGATTCCTCGGTACGGGTCCGCATCCCTCGCCGATCTGGTGCCATCAGTGCTTTCCTCGCTCGGCACTCCCACGTTTACCGGCGTGCTTTCGCTGCCGTCGGCGACGGCTGCGTGCATCCTGCTCGTCGACGGTCTCGGGGCCGAACTGATTCGGGCGCATGCCGACGATGCACCGCTGCTGCATGCCGCACTCACGGGTGACGCCGGGCGCGACCTGACGTCGGGGTTCCCGTCGACGACGGCTGTCAGTATCGGGTCGATCGGCACCGGTCTGCCGCCGGGCGCGCACGGCATCCTCGGTTACCAGGTCGCAATTCCTGGCACCACCCGGCTGATGAACTCGTTGCGCTGGGACGCCGAGGTCGATCCACTCAGCTGGCAACCGCTGCCGACCGCGTTCGAGCTTGCGGCGGCCGCTGGCACGACCGTGGTCGAAGTGGCCAAGCGCGAATTTGAGGGCGGCGGTCTCGATAGGGCCGTCTTGCGGGCCCCTTCTTTTGTCGGCTCCGACACGTTCGGCGAAATCGCGGCTGGTGCGCTTGCGCAACTGCGCGCTGCTATCGCGGCGCGGCATCCCGGTCTGGTCTATGCGTATGTGTCTGACCTCGACTGGACCGGGCACGGTCACGGTGTCGGCTCGCTCGCGTGGCGGCTGCAATTGCAACTCGTCGACCGATTGGTGGAGCAGATCGTCGACCGCCTGCCCGCCGGCAGTCGGCTCTATGTGACAGCCGACCACGGCATGGTCGACGTCCCACCTGCTCGTCGCGTCGACGTCGATCTCGATCGGAGTTTGCTCGACGGCGTGCAGTTGATGGGCGGCGAACCGCGAGCTCGCTACCTGTATCTGCGCGAAGGCGCACTCGACGACGTTCTCGCGAGGTGGCGTGGATGCCTAGGTGACGGTGCGGTCGTGTGTACCCGCGATGAGGCGATTGAGGCCGGCTGGTTCGGCCCGGTCACTGATCGATACCGCGCGAGGATCGGTGATGTGGTGGTCGCGGCGTTAGACGACATTGCCGTTATTGACTCACGCCGGCATCCGCGCGAGGCGCGATTGCTCGGCCACCACGGATCAGTAACTGCGGCAGAGCAGCTGGTACCGCTGCTCGCGTTCGGCAGTGGGTGATCGGCCAGTGACGCCTCGATCTGAGCTGCTCGTCGACGTAGCGTCCCTGACGGTGGAGTTGGCCGGTGATCACCCGCCGGTACTGGTCGACGTCCGATGGAGCTTGGCTGGGCCGCCAGGGATCGAGGCGTACCGCGCCGGCCATCTTCCCGGCGCGCGGTTCGCCGATCTCGACACCGACCTAGCCGGACGACGAGGGGCTGGCGGCCGTCACCCGCTTCCCGAGGCGGCAGATTTCGAGGGCGCGATGCGACGTCTTGGCGTCAGCGGCGACAGTGCGGTTGTCGTTTACGACGCGGCCGACGGTGTACCGGCCGCGCGGGCGTGGTGGGACATCCGCTACTTCGGTCATCACGATGTTCGGATCCTTGACGGCGGCTACGCGGCGTGGATTGCTGCCGGGTTGCCGGTGACCACCGACGAGCCGGTGGTCGTTCCCGGCGACTTCGTGGCTCGTTCCGGCGGAGTGCCGGTGCTCGACGCCGACTCCGCGGCGCGGCTGGCCAACGACGGGGTGCTGATCGACGTCCGGGTTCCTGAACGCTTTCGCGGTGAGGTCGAGCCGGTCGATCCGATCGCCGGCCACATTCCCGGCGCCGTCAACCTGCCGACGACTGGCAACGATGGGCCCGATGGCAGGTTTCTTGATGGCGCGACGTTGGCACGCCGTTTCGAGTCACTCGGTGCTGACGACGCAGAGCCCGTTGGCGCGTATTGCGGCAGCGGCGTCAACGCTGCACACACGGTGTTCGCGATGACCCTCGCGGGCCTGCCGACACCGGCGCTGTATGTCGGCTCGTGGTCGAACTGGATCGTCGACGGTACCCGGCCGATCGCCACGGGCGCCGACTGACGCTAGGCAGCGCCGAAGCAAACAAACCCGTCAACCTGCACTCGAGTCTGCGCGGCCGCGAGTGCGCGAGCGGGGGTCGCACCGGCGCACAGTTCTTCATGCAGCTCAACCATCAACGCCTCGGTGAGGTCGTCGGCGACGGGGACTACAGATGCGATTAACGTGCTGGTACCTAAGGAAAAAACGGCGCCTGCTAGGCCCATGAGTTCATCTCCCGCATGCACTGCTGAGAGCCCAGAGTCGCACGCCGAAAGCACGAGTCGACGTGGTCCGCGATGCATGCGCTCGAGGTCGTAGACCGTTAGCGGTCCGTCCGCGAGTTCGATCGCGGAGAACTGCGGGTTGTCAGCCCGAAAGCGGCCGTGGGCTGCGATGTGCACCAACTCTGCGCCGTCGATGGTCTGCCGGACGACGTCGGCCGTTGCGTCGAGGCCAGTGAACGTCTGCGGCGCGTCATACAGCTTCGCGAGGGCGGCGACCTCGGGCTCCGCATGTTCGAGGTTCGGTCCTGCGACGAGCACCACGCGTCGGCCGGCTCGAGCACGTGTCGGAGCATTTGCGCGCATCGCGGCTAACCAGGTCGTCGCCGACGGCGCCACAGAGACCGGTCGCCCGCGCAGCGACGGCAGCGTCGGCCAAGGGAGCGCGTGCAATTGACCCGTCGGTACGACGACCACTTCACGGTCACCGATGACATCGAGCACTGGTCGCATCAGCAAGGCGTCGAGGGATTCTGCAGCGTGTATGAGGCCGAGTTGTGCCGCCGCCAACGAGGTTGCCGACCCATGGTTGCGGGCGAGGCGGTGCAACGAAAATCGCAGCGACTCGAGCTCGCGCATCGCCTCGGGATAAGACCCGAGCTCGTGCAACCGCAGCTTCGCGCCGACCAGTGTGACGGCGAGCATCGCATCGTCGACGCGCAGGATCTCGACGAATGCCCTGTCGCCAACTGCTGCACGCAACTCGTCGACATCGAACTCGCGGAGAGGAGCACGAGTGCCGCGGGCGTGCCGCGATCGATGCCGCACCGCTTCTTCGAGGCGCAACTGCTCCGCGCGAAGAGCCCGTGAGTCTTCACCGTCGGCCGTCGTCTGTGCCAACTCCGCGGTAACCCGACGCAGGTCGGCCAGCTCGCCCGCAAGCCGCGCATTTGAAGGCGGTCGCACGGGTCGACGCCGCAACGTGCCGGCTCTGAAGCGTTCGATCCATTCGAGCACGGCGACCGGCTTGCCCGACTCGACAGCCAACCGCACACCCTGCTCGGCGAGGTCTGCACCAAGCCCGGTCGCGTGCACCCGCAAATCCGTCGCGCCGAGTGACGCCGCATGGTCGTCGACCACGCGCAGGCCTGCCTTCAAGGCAGTCGTCGCGCCTCGGGTGTCGTGCGATGCCAAGCGCAACATGGCCTCCGCGTACCACGCCGCCGCGCGCAAGTCGGCAGGTCCGCGCCTGCGTGCCTGCGCTGCCCGCGCCAAGTGGGTGCGCGCTGACGCAAGGCGGCCAGCTTCAAGCTCGATGCGCCCGGCGACAACGAGGCAATGCAACGCCGCGACCTGCCACCCCGCCGTCCACAGCTTCGCGTGTGCATCTCGCGCTGCGCGTGACAAGGCGGTGGTTCGTTCGCCGCTTGCCCATCGGGCACGGATCACCAATTGCTGCGCGAGCAATGCCCACCGGGCTCGACCCTGTGCTCGAAACTCGGTGAGTGCACGCCCCGCTGACGCGCGTGCGACCTCAGCTTCGCCTTCCATCAATGCGGCTTGCGCGAGCAACAGATGCCATTCGGCGAGGTCGACCGCGAAGCCAGCACGTTCAACATCGTCGACTCGTCGTTCGAGCGATTCGCGCGCCTCGCCCGGCATGCCGGCGATCAGTAATGCCTCGGCGCGGTCATGCGTTGCGACTAGCCCCGGTGCCTTACCGGCTCCCTCGAGCGCTTCGGCGAAAAGGCGCAGCGCCGCAGGGATGTCCCCACCACGGACCTTGAGGAAGCCGAGGTTCGCCGAGAGGACGACGACCCGGTCGTGCAGTCCGTGTGTGCGGGCTAATGCGATGCCGCTTTGAAGATCGCGCTCGGCGGCCGGGAGTCGTCCGAGGTAGGCGAGCAGGTTGCTGCGGTTGATGAACAGTAAGCACTGGAAATGGATGTCGTTCGCTGCCCGCAGTAAGGGGAGTGCGCGGGCAAAGTTCGACATTGCCTCCTCGGACCGGCCGGCCCGCGCAAGTATCAGCGCGCGTTGGGCGAACAGCGGCCCCGCATCCTTGCCTTTGAGGACTTCTGCAGCTCGATCGCACTCGGCGAGCGCCGCAGGTATCCGACCCATGTCGGCGAGTAGTGCGGCGTAGGTCATTCGTGCTTCGGCTACGCATCTTCCGAGGTGGTGGCGTTCACCGAGACGGACGGCCTCGCGCACGATCTTGATCGACTCGTTCGGCCCGGCGGACAGGCGCACGGTCAGAGCCAGCGCGCGCATCGCCATCACTTGTGCGGTCGGGTCCGAGCCGGCTTCATCGATGAGCCGCCGTGCGATTCCTTCGGCTCGAGCGGGTGCAACCCACACTTGGGCGTAGACCGCTTCTGCTCGCCGCTGCAGCTGCGTCAGTTCCAGTTGATTGGTCACCGACATGCTGTGCAGCGTGTCAGATCGAGATCCAGCTCGTCACGATCGGCTGTTCAGTGCCTTCTCGGAGGATTGCGAGGCTTACGCTGCCCGCAGGCACGTGATCCATGGCGAATCGACCAAGGTCGTCAGCCGTTGTCTCTTGTGAGCCACTCGACCAGCGGACTGTGATCTGGGCAGCTCCCATCGGGACCAGTTGTCCTGACAGGTGCCTGGTCGAGCCTGTTTGCGCGACCTCGACTTCGACCTCGACGCCGGCGCCGGCGCCTTCAAAGGTCAGCAGTCGCGGCGCGGACGTTGATCGCACTCCTGTAGTGGCCATCGCGGAGTCGGCCGCCAGTTCGGCGAGCTCGGCGTCGATGGTCCGCCAGGTGTACGCGGCGCGCGCCGCTTCGACGACGGCCTGCGGCACAGGGTCGGCACGGTCGATCACGTTACGGAGCGTGGCGAACATCGGGTCGGTGTTTGGCTCCGACATCACGCGCCTCCGTCCCGTGTTCTTGTGTCGACCTGATGGGCCTGCAGCCGCTTCTTGAGATGGTCGAGACACCGCGCCCGGGTCGGGCCGATGCTGCCGATGGGCATGCCGAGTGCCGCGGATACCTCGTCGTAGCTCGGTGGCGGTGAGCTCGACAGTGCACGCAGCAAAACCTGGCAGCGCTGCGGGATCTCGCCCAACGACAACCAGACGACTCGATCCTGCTCGTCGTGCAGAACAACGGCCTCTGGGGTTGGCTCGCCGGACTCGATGTCGATGTCGGCGTCGAACGCGACAACTTCGCGGCCGCTTTTGCGCAGCGTGCGCAGGCATTCGTGGCGTGCCGTCGTGGCGAGCCAGCCGCCGAGGTGTTCGGGTTCGCGCAATTTTCCGAGATGCTCGACGAGCCGCAACCACGTGGTCTGGCTGACGTCAGCGGCGTCGGCCATGGACAGGGCGAATCCGCGCGCGACTGCCCAGACCAGGCCGGAGTAACGACTGACGATCTCGTCCCAGGCTCCGCTGTTGCCCGCTGCGGCCTGCTCGAGGAGCTCGCTCGTACTGAGCTCAAGCACGGCAGGGCCCTCCCGATGGGGTCGGTTCGGCCCGCGGGTCGCGGGTTGCACAGAGCCACGACGATATCGGTCAGGGTGAGGACTCTGGAGTCACTTCGGGTCATCGGTCGACCAAGACGCCGAGATCGGGCATCGAAGGGTGTTGCGTCGGGTCGAGGATCTCGGCGGCGGCGGCTGAAGCGGAAACGCTGTGCGCCGCTGCGAGGGCCGCGATCGCTGCGGCAACCCGTGGTGCGGCGAACGAGGTGCCGCTCCATGCCGCGTAGCCGGTGAAGTCTTCCGGTGTGGGGGAGCTGCCGACTGGTCCGTCGAAATCGAAGAAGCTCGAGATGACGTCCTCGCCGACGGTGGAGGCATCGACCCACCAGCCGTAGTTGGAAAACTCGGCCCGGCCGAAGCCCGTCGCATCGAGCGAGGCGACGGCTACCACGCGCTTCATCGCCGCCGGCCAGTAAGGGCGATCGCTGCTGAAGTTTCCGGCACACGCGACGATGGCCGTCTCGTGACCGAAGGCATGCAACCCGTGCTCGAGCACTGGTGAGGGCTTGTCGTCGTGGGTGTAACAACCAAGCGACAGGCTGATGACGTCGACGGGTGTCCGGTGGTGGTGAGCATGCGTGCGCAGCCGGGTCAGCCCGCGCAGGAGGCGAAGCTCGTCAGTGACGCCGTCGCCCGCGATGACCTTGCCGATGGTGAGGCTGGCAGCGGGGGCGTGCATCGCGACGACGCCGGCGATGAAGGTGCCGTGCCCAGCGACCGAGTCGAGCCGGCTGTCGCTGTCGGCGTCGGGGACTTCTTGCACCTCCGGGCCGCAGGCGCTGTACCAGCTCTGGCCGGTAAACCACGGGTGCGGGGAGATGCCCGTGTCGAGGATCGCGACCGTGATGGGGCGAGTCGGGGCCGCGGACGGAAAGTGCGGCGCCGGGACCGCGTCGGCCGGCACCGGCTCGTCGGCTGGCCCGGGAGCCCAGTTCGGAGCCGCCGTCAGAACGTGGTTGGGTCCGGCGTTCAGTGTGCGGTGCGCTGCGGCACCGGACAGGTTTGCAGCGAGATCGCAGACGTCAACCCCGGGGCGTAGGCGGACGATGGCGACGCCGGTCTCCACGTCGTCCTCGCGGCTGTCGAACCATCGACCGACTCGTTCCTCTACGGCAGCGGCATCGCGCGCGGACACCAGCAGTTGTTCGCGCCGGATGAGCGTGCCTTGGCCTGAACTCCCTGGCACATGCTCGATCGTGGGATGGCGGTCGAGAAGACGGGACATCGCGTCGTTGCGTTCCAGATGCATGGCTACTCCTTGGTCCGTGATGCCGCGATTGTCGTAGTGCGCGTTTCGTGATGATCGCATGCAGCGCGGGCCGCGGTGGTCGCGAAAGTCGGGGGAGCCATCGGTGTGGCGCGGGTGCCTGTCATGGGAGCCGTCGGGCTGCGATCACGCGTTGCCGCCGCCGAGCGAGGGTGCGCTGAACGAGCAGGATGCGTTCGCGGCTACGGGCTCGGGCGACGTTTGCGTCGACCTCGTCAGGCACGGAGCGGGCACGCCCGCGGACGAGGGCGACCATGAGCTTGTCGGCAGTCACCATGACAGTCACGCGCTCTCCTCAGGTCGTGCTGCGCTTCGCTTGAAGCCGACGGACCGCCGGCTTCGACAAAGAAGAGCGGGAGAGAGTTCGCCTGATACATCCGCGGCCGTAGCGATCCCACATGACCCGGTGGCGTGCAAGGCGGCGACGGTGTGGTCACGCCGTGACGATGTGGACCCCGCTCTCGCTCAGGCGAGCGAGGACCTCGGCTGGGGCCGAGTCGTCGGTGACCAGCACGTCGATCTCTTCGAGGCGGCAGACGACCGCCATGGCGCTACGCGTGAACTTGGCCCCTTCAGCGATCAGGATTGTGCGCTCAGATGCGTTCACCAGGGCGCGCTTGATGGCGGCGTCGTCAACGTCGTATGCCGTGACACCAACTTCGGGGGCGGCGGCGCAGCAGGTCAGGACGGCGGTGTCGAAGCGAAGGGCGGAGACGGTCTGCAGGGCGAGGGGGCCGATGATCGTGCCCTCGGGGCGTTGCACTGAGCCGCCTGGTAGCAGCAGGGTGACACCGGTTCCGGCTGCGAGCGCGGCGATGCCCTGGACCGAGAATGGCATCGCGGTGACCCTGCGATCCGCAAGAGCGAGAGCGGCCGCTGCCCCTGTGGTGCCACTGTCGACCGCTACCGCCTCGCCGTCGGCGATCAGGGCGACCGCCGCCTGAGCTAGCCGTGCCTTGAGGACAGAGTCGTCGACGGCGCGAACCTCAAAGGGAAGTCCCTCGCCCCGTAGAGAGTTCGTGACCGCGCCGCCCCGCACGCGCCGCAGCGCACCGAATTCCGCCAGCTGATCGAGGTCGCGCCGGATGGTGATGGCCGAGATCCCGAGACGCTGCGCCAGTTCGGGTACGTCGACCCGACCATCACGATGAAGCGCGTCGAGGATCTCCTTCTGCCGGAGCTTGCTCCCCATGCGTGGACCGCCTGCCTCCGTGATTGAATGATCGTCATGTCTGATCGAACGATCATATCTCTCGAGGACTTCGATCGGCCGACACTGGTCCGTTGGCGCAACGCGATCGTCGCGGCTTTCGCCGTCGGCGGAGTTGCGCTGTCGACCTGGGGTCCACGTCTGCCCGCGATACGTGCCGACCTGAACTTGGGCACGGGCGGTCTCGGCGTGCTGCTCGCCGGCATTACGGTCGGGTCGGTCACCGGCCTGTTGATCTCCACACCGATCCTGGCCTGGCTCGGTCCGCGCCGTGCACTTCCCGCGGCAATGCTGCTGATCGCAGTGGCCGTGACGATCGTGGGAGTAGGTGCCGGCGCCCTGAAGTCCGTTCCGGTCGTTGCCGTGGGCTTCGTGGTTGCCGGCTTGGCGATCGGCACGCTCGACGTCATGATCAACGTCGAAGGAGCTGCCATTGAGCGTGCGTTCGGCCGCACGCTCATGCCCTTCATGCACGGCGCGTGGTCCGCGGGCGCCGCGCTCGGCTCCGGCATCGGCGCCGGCTGTGCGGCGCTCAACGTGAGTCCGGCTGTGCAGTTCAGTGCCGAGGCAGCTCTTATCGTCGTGATCGCCCTGGTCGCCGCCGCCGCGATTCCCGACGGATCGCGTGACGTGCAGGTGAGTGCCGCGGAAAGGCTGCCTCGGGCAGCCCGGTTTCGCGTCTGGCTGCTCGGCTGGACCGACTGGACCCTGCTGATGATCGGTCTCGTGATGCTCGGCGCCGAACTCGGCGAGGGGTCAGCCAACAACTGGCTCACACTGGCCGCCACTGAGGGTCATGGCCGCCCGGCCGCGATAGCCGCTTTGTTCTTTACCGCGTTCGCGATTGGTGAGACCACTGCCCGCGTGTTCGGTGGTCCGGTAGTTGACCGGCTCGGCCGCGTTCAGACCGTACGGATTACCTCGATCATCGGGATCCTGGGCATCGCGCTGTTCATCCTGGTCGGAAACCCCGCGGTGATGCTGATCGCAGTGCTGCTCTGGGCGATCGGTGTCTCGATGGGCTTCCCGCTCGGCATGTCCGCCGCCGCCGAGAGCGGCCCGAACCCGGCAGCCCGCGTCAGCGTGGTCGCAAGCATCGGCTATTTCGCCAACCTTGCCGGCCCGCCCGCCGTCGGCTTCCTGGCCCAGGAGACCAGTCTGTTGAGTGCCCTGTGGCTGGTGGCCGTGCTCTTCTTGGTTGCGGCGGCGGCAGCGGGCGCCCTGCGGCCGCGAACATATAGCCGCAGTTCAGAGGCTTAAGAGCCGTCTTTCGGCTTCATCCCGAACATGATGTCGTCCCATTTCGGCACGGCGGCCCGCCGCGCAGCACGCCCGCCCTGTCGTCGCGGCGCGCCAGCTGCAGGTTCGGTGGTTGGCTCGGTCGACGCGACTGCCTCATCGTCGTCGACCGTCGCCTCAACTGCCGGCGGCTCGTCGACGTCGGCCAACACCTCGTCGTCCAGCTCGATGTCGTCAACAACGTCGTCGATGGCTTCGTCGACTGGCAGGTCAGCGACTGCGGTTGGCACTGACCGCGGGACGAACTGGTGCACCTTCGCGCCGGTGTCGGCGTCGCTTTCGAGGCGGACGGCATCGGTCTGATTCGCATCGAAGCGCGCGAAGTCTGGGGAGTTCGCGATGTCGGGGAAGCCACGGGACGGCGTGCCGGAGTCGTCGACCGCTTCGTCGACGGATCCGCTGATCCGCCGGGCTGCGGCGTCGAGCGGGGTGGCTTGATGGCGCAGGAGGTCGAGCGCCCACATCGCTGTCGTGCCATCAGGCCACGTGGTGGTGACGACCCAGGTTTGGTCTTCGCGACGGGCGGAGTCCCAGTCGACGTCGTCCGGGTCGACGTCGCGCCTACTCGCGGCCCTCGTCACCAGGTCGCCAAGCAGGGACGTCGGGCCGCTGCTGCCGGCCAACCGCGCGCGCCGGGCTTGGTCGGCGATGTGCTCGCGCTCGCGAAGTACGGGGCCGACGAACCTCAAGACACGTTCAAGCGGGACGCCGGCGCTTTCCGCGACGTGTTCGGCTGACTCGCCGCTGCGCACCCTGTTCTGGATCTCGCGCGGGGAGATGCGGCTCTCCAGTGCCATCGTGAGCTGGCCCAGCCGCGAGAGGTGGCCGTTGACTCCGGCCCGAAGTCGTTCGTCGATGACGATCGTGTGCTGGACGCCGGCGTCGTCGGTCAGGACCAGGCGCTCGCCGTCCTCGCTCACGCCGACCAGCCGCAGCTCCGCCATCTGACCTCCTCACCAACCATCTATGCGTTCCCACCCGCATCCGAAGGCAGTCTGCCGCGTCGACCGGTTCTTGGGCCAATCGGGTATCGACCTAAGGACGTTCGTGGCATTGGCCGCACCCCAAACGGGTGAGCGTCGGCGGGTTCGAGCGGTCGAAAGATCGAGAGTGAGCAGTCTCGTCGTCGCCGTGCAGCCGCGCCCCAGGGGAGCCGTGCTCGAGGTGAGCCTCGCGTCCGGCGGAGCACTAGGGCACTTCGATCCGACGACGGCTCAGCTGTTCGTGATCGACCCGCAGGACAGCCTCGCGGTCGCCGCCGCCGTGGCGCCGTATCTACTCGGCGGCGATCAGCCACTTGGCGTCCTGTCAGCGCGGCACATCGCCGCCGCAGACGTTCTATGGGGAATTCTCGAGGCGAGCCCGTTCACCTGGCATCGCTACGTGCCGCTGCATGATCGCCTGCTGCTCTTCTACTGCCCACTCGCACACCTCGCTCTTGAGATCGTCGACGAGGGCGAGTTTGCGGCTGATGTCGATGCACCGAGTTTTGCGCAGCTGCCGGTCAGCCTCGCGGCGGTTCCGCTGCGCGAACTCGAACAGCACCCCGGCGCAGTTGCGAGTTGGCTGAGCGCTTTGTGTACGCGGCGCGCAGACAGCCGACCAGGTACTGCGCCGGACGCAGAGATGCACCGCTCAATGTGGATGCGACTGACGCGGCTGACCGAAAAGCGCGCTAACTTCCCTTTGTTTTAAAGGGTTCCAGTGCGGTCAGGACAACGTCGGTAACCTCATCGACCGGCTTCGATGCGTCAATGCGGATCAGCAGTTCTTGTCCGCGGTAATGATCGACGAGGGGTGCCGTCGCGGCGGCGTAAACGTCGATGCGGTGCCGAGCGACTGCATCGACATCATCGACGCGGCCTTCGGCTACCGCGCGGCTGCGGGTGCGTCGCAGCAACTCGGCATCCTCGACGTCGAACCACACGGCCGCATCCGGCGCACCGCCAAGCTCTGCTGCATACGCCGACAGTTCGCGTGCCTGTGCGACGTTGCGAGGAAATCCGTCGAGGACGTAGCCGCCGCTGGTCAGGGCCGCCTGCAAGGGCGCTCGCAGGACCTCGAGCATCAGCTCGTCGGGTACCAGATCGCCGGCCGCCAGGTCGTCGGCGACCCGCTGACCAAGCTCGGTGCCTGCGGCGACCTCGTTACGCAAGATCTCTCCGGAGGACATGTAGGTCACCCCGTACCTAGCCGCGATGCGGCGGCCTTGGGTGCCCTTGCCTGAAGCCGGTGGGCCGATCAGCAGGACGTGCACACTGGAGCCTTTCGTCGGTCAGCTGTCGGCAACTGGGAAGATCGAAAGATGCGACCCTATGACGCCGTGCTCCTCGTCTCATTCGGTGGTCCCGAAGGGCCAGACGACGTGATGCCATTTCTGGAGAATGTGACGGCCGGTCGGGGGGTACCCCGGGAGCGGTTGGTCGACGTTGCCGAGCACTACTACCACGTGGGTGGAGTGAGCCCGATCAACGGCCAGAACCGCGCGCTCCTCGCGGCGCTACGTGACGAGTTGGATGCATATGGGGTCGGGCTGCCGTTGTACTGGGGTAACCGGCACTGGGCGCCGATGCTGCCCGACGTGCTCGCCCAGATGCGCGACGACGGCATCACCAATGCGATTGCGTTCCTGACCTCTGCGTACGCGAGCTATTCAAGCTGCCGCCAGTACCTCGACGCCATTGAGCGGGCACGCGCCGAAGTGGGTGATGGCGCACCCGCCGTCGATCGGCTCCGGCAGTACTTCAACCATCCCGGGTTCATCGAGCCCATGATCGGTGGCGTCCGGGCGGCGTTGCAGCAACTGCCTGCCGAGTACCGCGATGCCGCAGCTCTCGCGTTTGTCGCCCACTCCATTCCGTCGGTGATGGAGGCAACCAGCGGACCGGGAGGCGGCGCCTACACGACTCAGCTCGCTGAAGCGATTCGGCTCGTCACCGAGGGCGTCGGGGGAGGTCACTCGGCGACGCTGTCTTTTTGTAGTCGCAGCGGCTCACCCTCGGTGCCTTGGCTTGAGCCGGATATCGGTGATCGCCTGACTGAGCTGGCGAAGAATGGTGCGCGGGCGGTGGTCGTTGTCCCGATCGGCTTCGTGTCCGACCACATGGAGGTCGTCTACGACCTCGACACTGAGGCCGCCGAAACGGCTGCTGACCTCGGACTCGTGTTCGTCAGGTCGGCAACAGTCGGAACTGCGCCGCCGTTCGTTTCGATGGTGCGTGAGTTGGTCCTCGAGCGCATGGGCGAGGTTCCGGCGCGTGCCTTAGGAAGCCTCGGATCGGCGCAGGACCGGTGCCCGGCGGACTGCTGCCGCCCGCGAGTCGACACCCCTCGGGGAGACACGGCGGCCCCCCGTGGCCGATGAATCAACGGCCCATCTGCTCGAGCTTGCTGTCGGCGCAGCGCGGCTCGCTGGTGAGTTCCTCGTCGACGCGCGACCTGCCGACCTCGTCGTGGCCACCAAGTCGACCCCGACCGATGTCGTCACCCAGATGGACACCGCCGCGGAACGATTGATCGCGAGCACGCTCAAAGCGAGCCGGCCCGATGACGCGATGCTCGGCGAGGAAGGGCAGGGCGGCGGTGCGACTGGCGGCAGCCGCGTGCGCTGGATCGTCGACCCGATCGACGGCACCGTCAACTATCTGTATGGCCTGCCGCAGTGGGCGGTCTCCATCGCTGCAGAGGTTGGCGGCGTCGTCGTGGCGGGGGCGGTCCTTGACCCCAGCAAGGGCGAGATGTTCACGGTCGAACGGGGTAACGGAGCCCGACTCAACGGCGTCCCGATCTTTGTGTCCGACTGCTCCGAACTGTCGCAGGCACTGGTCGGCACCGGATTTGGCTATGACGCATCGCGCCGGGCCCGCCAGGCGGAGGTTCTGACCGGGGTGCTGCCGGTAGTCCGGGACATCCGCCGGCTCGGGGCGGCCTCGCTCGATCTCTGCGCGGTAGCTTGTGGGCGACTCGACGGCTACTTCGAGCGCGGGCTGAACCTCTGGGACCACGCCGCCGCTGGATTGGTGGCGACTGAAGCCGGAGCTCGAGTCGAAGGACTGCACGGTCGACCAGCGGACGGCGACCTGCTGGTCGCTGCAACTCCTGGGGTGTTCAGTGCGTTACACGACTTGGTGGCTGAGCTCGGCGCGGATCACGACTGACGCAGAACCCCTCAGGTTGGGGTTGCGGCAAGCCGATGTGCACGCCGACGACGCAGAATCGGCTTCGTTTTGCACCGTCGGGCACGCATGATTGGAACGCGCAGAACTGGGCATACCGGACGAACCCGCACGACAGCGGGCGGGGAGTTGGGGACGTCGAGGGGTCGGTGCGGCGGGTCGCGGGCCGAAAGCAGCGAAGATGCGGCACAATCTGCGCGCCAGCGGGCACAAGTTGGGGGAGTTGAGCGTTACACTCCGCGCCGCAGCCCGCGGATCGCTGACCGTCGAGAGACGGACGCCAGGCGACCCCGCGGATAGCGCGACCGGAACGGCACAAGCACGACCGAGGATGACGAGGCACCGGAGGTTCCCATGGCGACCGATTACGACACCCCGCGCAAGGTTGACGAGGACCTTGG
>DATCFU010000171.1:0-15665 GCA_036509315.1 Acidothermaceae bacterium | reverse complement strand
TGACGGACTGTGATCGCTGGTGCCACAGTGGCCAAAGTTTCTCGCGAAATTCGCTTCCCAGTAAGGGGTTTCTCCCCTAGCGTTTCGTCTCGCAAGAAGTGATCCGCCGCTCCCGGGCAACTGGGAAAGTGTCGCAGCTGGCTTCGGTCGGCGGTGACGGGCGGGGAGCCACTTGCAATGTGACCCCCTGGGCTTCGGCTCGGGGGGTCACGTAATTCCGCCCCTATTCATCGCCACGACGCGCGAGCAGCGCTGCCCAGAGCCGCGCGACCTCGGCCCGCAAGTCGGCCAGCGTTCCGTCGTTGTCGATGATCCACCAGGCGATCGCGGCGCGCTGCTCGTCCGAGGCCTGCACGGCGATACGGGCGCGCGCATCGCCGTCCGACATTCCACGAGACGAAAGCACCCGATCCAGCCGTGCGGCGAGCGACGCCTGCACCACCACGACGACGTCGAACTCCGCCGCTATGCCCGTCTCGACGAGCAGCGGTACAGCGTTCACGACGATCGCGTCAGGTGCCGCCGCAGCGATCCTGCGCCGGGTTTCAGCTCGGACCAGCGGGTGGGTGATCGCCTCAAGACGGGCGCGTTCACCGGCGTCTGCGAACACGATGGTGGCGAGACGCCGCCGATCAAGCCCGCCATCGTTCGCGACCACGCTCGGACCGAACGCTGCCACCACCGCATCGAACCCGGGCGTCCCCGGCAGCACGACGTCGCGGGCGACCATGTCGGCATCGATGCCGACGGCGCCCAGAGCAACCAGCTCGTCGAGGACCGCACTCTTGCCCGAACCGAGCCCACCGGTCAGGCCGACCGTTAGTGCCGGCACTGCCTGCTCACGCAGACCCGCCCGCCGACGGCGACGCCGACCCGGAGGGAGCCGCACCGAACCGCAGCATCACTGCAGCAATCGCCTCGAGCGCGGCCGGCGCCTTGTCGGACGTCACCAAGGTCGGCGAGAGCTCGACGACGATGGTCCTGGCGAGGTCGCTCATGACCAGCTCGCTCGATGTCGGACCGATGAGGACGAACGCAGCTTTCCCGCTGACGCTCACGTTCGACACCGCCGCGGTCGTCCCGTCAGCCTCGATGGTCGTCTGTACTCGTCCGGCGGCCGTCGACGCGTCGATATAGGTGATGTACGAGACCTGCACGAGCGGCACCGGGGTAGGGCTAGCAGTCGGCTTCGCGCCAGACGCCGAAGGCGTGCCGGTGGGTGCCACGATCGGAGCGCCTGGCGCCGTCCCGTAAGTGCACGTCACTCGACCAGTACGGCCTGATTGCGGCACTGGCGCGGCTTTCAGGTAGTTGACCTGCCCGAGGATCCCGAAGCCCAGAATGCTCTCGAGCGTGCCCAGAGGCAGCAGCTGCGAACAGCCGGCTGGCAGGACCGGGCCGGACGGCGAGGCGCTGACCGAAGCGGACGTGCTCGCCGCGGCGACGGTCGGCGTCGGCGCAAGCGTGGGTGCCGCACTGCTGCTGGTCTGGCTGACTACCGGGGCCGGGATAATCGGTTTCGCCTTGGAGGTGCACCCGGTGGCACCGACCGCGACCGCCAGACCGGCGAGACTAGCCGCAGCGCGCCAGCTCCGGACTCCCATGGCGGCAGGCTAATCCTTGCGAGGCTCCAAAAACGGCGGACCCCGCCGAAGCGAGGCCCGCCGATTTCGAATGGACTGGCCCAAACTGCTGAGGCCCGCCGTCAGTCAGCTGGCGATCAGCTCTCGCCGCTCGTGAGCTTGCGCCGCAGTTCTTCGAGCTGCGCATCGGAGGCGAGGCTCCCCGCCGGTGCGTCAGGATCGACGTCCGGGGTTGTCGCGTCGGCGGGTGCGTCAGGGGTCGACGAGCTGGACGATGTCGACGACGTCGAAGTGGTCGAGCTCGACGAAGCCGCGCCCTCCTCGGTGCCGGCGGCTGCTTCGGCCTTCTGCGCCTCGACGATCTGGCTCTGGTGAGCCTCGAAGCGCGCCCGTGCTTCGGCGTACTGGCGCTCCCACTCGGCCTGCTTCTCTTCGTGCCCCGGCAACCATTCGTTGGTCTCGGAGTCGAAGCCCTCGGGATAGATGTAGTTGCCCTCGGCGTCGTAGTTCGCCGCCATGCCATAGAGCGTCGGGTCGAAGTGGCTGTCGGTGACAGCACTGTCGCCACTGCTCTCGTTGGCCTGCTTCAGCGACAAGCTGATGCGCCGGCGCTCGAGGTCGATGTCGATGACCTTGACGAAGATCTCGTCGCCCACCTGCACGACCTGCTCGGGAATCTCGACGTGCCTCTCGGCAAGCTCGGAGATGTGCACCAGGCCTTCGATGCCCTCTTCGACGCGCACGAACGCACCGAAGGGGACCAGCTTGGTGACCTTGCCCGGCACGACCTGGCCGATCGCGTGCGTACGCGCGAAGGCCTGCCACGGGTCTTCCTGAGTCGACTTCAGCGACAGCGAGACGCGCTCGCGGTCCATGTCGACGTCGAGCACCTCGACGGTGACCTCGTTGCCGACCTCGACGACCTCGCTCGGGTGGTCGATGTGCTTCCACGACAGCTCGGACACGTGGACCAGACCGTCGACGCCACCAAGGTCGACGAACGCACCGAAGTTGACGATCGAGCTAACGACGCCGTTGCGGATCTGGCCCTTCTTCAAGGTCGTCAGGAACGTCTGGCGAACCTCGGACTGGGTCTGCTCGAGCCACGCGCGACGCGAGAGCACGACGTTGTTGCGGTTCTTGTCGAGCTCGATGATCTTCGCCTCGAGCTCGCGCCCGACGTAAGGCTGCAGGTCGCGTACCCGGCGCATCTCGACGAGGGACGCCGGCAGGAAGCCGCGCAGGCCGATGTCGAGGATCAGGCCGCCCTTGACGACCTCGATGACGGTACCCGTGACGATGTCGTCGTTTTCCTTGATCTGCTCGATCGTGCCCCAGGCGCGCTCGTACTGCGCACGCTTCTTGGACAGGATCAGCCGACCCTCCTTGTCCTCCTTCTGGAGAACGAGGGCTTCGATGTGGTCGCCCACTTTGACGATGTCGTTGGGGTCGACGTCGTGCTTGATCGACAGCTCGCGGGAGGGAATGACGCCCTCGGTCTTGTAGCCGATGTCGAGCAACACTTCGTCGCGGTCGACCTTCACGATCGTGCCGTCGACGATGTCGCCGTCGTTGAAGTACTTGATCGTCTCATCGATCGCGGCGAGGAAATCCTCGGAGGATCCGATGTCATTCACCGCCACCTGAGGTGACACGTGAGGGGCGGCTCCGAGGACGGTCTCGGGTCGTACGTAGGTGCTGCTGGTCATAAGGGGGTGGACTCCGGTCGCGGACAACAGGTTGGCAGGCGCGCACGGGCCCGTCGTCTCAGCCGCGAACGGCGGCCACACTGCGTCTGTTAAGCGCGGGAGGGGTTACCGAAGTCGACCGTGGCGATCGCGAACCTGCTCCATACCGAGGTACACGCAGGCCCACGCGCACTTGCCACTTTACGTGGCACTCTGTGAACCGGTCAATCTGGCCCACTCGCGCCCAGATTCGACCCGATGATCATGGGAGAGGGGCGGCTTTGACCTCCGAGGTCGGACGGCGAGTGGTGGGCGCCAACGAGACGGTGCAGGCCAACCGGCGCTGGTGGGATGCGGCCGCCGACGACTACCAGTCCGAGCACGGAGAGTTCCTCGGCGGGCGCGACGCGGCCCGGTTCATCTGGGGCCCTGAAGGCTTGGACGAGGCCGACGCCCATCTGCTCACTCCGGTCGCTGACCTGCCCGGCCGCCGGGTCCTCGAGGTCGGCTGCGGTGCAGCCCAATGCTCCCGGTGGTTAGCCGCCCAGGGCGCGCTGGCGATCGCGATCGACTTGTCGATGGGCCAACTGACGCACGCGACCCCGCACTTCGGCGTCCGGCTCATTCAGGCTGACGCGTGCGCGGTCCCCCTTGCGGATTCCACCGTCGACCTCGCCTGCAGCGCCTACGGCGCGCTCCCCTTCGTGGCCAGCTCCGTCGACGTGCTGCGCGAGGTGTTCCGGGTGCTTCGTCCGGGCGGCCGTTTCGTCTTCTCGGTGACCCACCCGATCCGCTGGGCAATGCCTGACGACCCGGGGCCTGGCGGTCTCACGGTCAGTTCGTCGTACTTCGACCGCACGCCGTATGTCGAAGCGGACGCCGATGGGCGGGCGACCTACGTCGAGCACCACAGAACTCTGGGCGATCGCGTTCGCGACATCGTCAGCGCCGGTTTCGAACTCACCGATCTTGTCGAGCCTGCGTGGCCGGACACAAACCTGCGCACATGGGGGGGCTGGTCGCCGCTGCGCGGCCGGCTCGTTCCCGGCACCGCGATCTTCGTCTGTGACAAGCCCGGCGGCTAGCCAACCAAGGAGCTGGCCGCCGCCGGGTCGCACTGAACTACTGAATGGCTGAGCTGCTGAACAGATCAGGGGTGAGGCAGATCAGCTGGACGGGGCCGCCAATGCAGACAGTTCTGCCAGCGCCGAAGCTTCCGCTGCGGACGCCTGGGCCTGCGCCGATGCGTTGACGCCGGCTCCGGTGTCGATGCCGCAGGTGTTCTTCAGGTAGGCGTCGACGTTCTGCTCCGCCTTCTGAACGGCTGGCGTCTCGAGCGGCGCCTCAACGCTCGGGTCAATCTTGGTGAAGTCGTAGTTGACCTTCGCGAGCGCGCCGTAGAACTGGTCGAGCGCGCCAAACAAGGTGACTAGGTCGCCTTTGATGGCGCCCGGCGCCGACGAAAGCACACCGGCCTTGATGCTCTGGTACTCCTGCACGCTTGCCTTGATCGAGTCGATGCCTGTTCCGCTTGCCGCCGCTTTGGCCACGCTGGAGTTAACTTCGGCGGCAACCTGCTGGCAGAACTTGCCGCCTCCTGTGGCGACCACCTTCGACGGCGACGGTAGCGCCGCAGTGGGCGAAGCAGCTGCCGGCCCAGCGGCACTCGTCGCGGCCGCGGCCGCGGGTGGCGTTGATCCCGTCGTCGATGCCGCCGTCTTCTTCGATGAGCAGCCGGCAAGAAGGCCGACTATCGCGAGCGCAGCAAGTCCGGCGGTACCCAGGCGTTGGAACGATGTGGTCCTGCTCACGAGCGTCTCCCCAGATAGATGGATCAAGTACCTGCTACCGGTCGGCGGACGACCACTCGGGAAGAGACGTTGGCCCGCCGCTTGATACATCCAGACTCCGAAGCACCCCGGGATGTGGACGGCAAAGAAGATACCGGCGGCGCCATCGGGAACCAACCTGACTGATCTCTGGAGAGGCAGAGCAACGAAACCGTTATGAGAAGTGCACCTCAGTGCCCCGCGGCGTCCCAGTTCAGACCGACCCCGACCGAGACATCGAGCGGCGCCTTAAGCGGATAGGCGCCCGCCATTTCACGTCGGACCAGCTCCTCGACGTCCGCCCTTTCGCCGTTTGCAATCTCGAACACCAGCTCGTCATGAACCTGCAACAGCATCCGTGACTTCAACTGGGCGGCGCGAAGCGCGCGTTCGACGTTGAGCATCGCCACCTTGATGATGTCGGCGGCGCTCCCCTGGATGGGCGCGTTCAGCGCCATGCGCTCGGCCATCTCGCGTCGCTGCCTGTTGTCGCTGTTGAGATCAGGCAGGTAGCGCCGACGACCGAGAATCGTCTCGGTGTAGCCGTCCTGCCGAGCCCGCTCGACGACGCGGCTCAGGTAATCGCGCACCCCGCCGAACCGCTGGAAGTACTCGTCCATCAGACCGCGCGCCTCGTCGGCGCCGATGCCGAGCTGTTGCGACAACCCATATGCCGACAGGCCATAGGCAAGGCCGTAGTTCATGGCCTTCACCCGGTTGCGAAGCACGCCGTCGACCTGTTCGAGCGGCACACTGAACACGCTGGCGGCCGTCGTGGCATGGAAATCGAAGCCGGAGCTGAACGCCTCGACCAGCGCGTCGTCGCCTGACAGGTCGGCCATGATGCGCATCTCGATCTGGCTGTAGTCGGCAGTCATCAGTGACTCGAACCCAGCACCAACCACGAAGGCCTGCCGGATCCGTCGACCCTCGGCGGTGCGGATCGGGATGTTCTGCAGGTTCGGGTCGGTCGACGACAGCCGACCGGTGGCCGCCACCAGTTGGTTGAACGTGGTATGCACCCTGCCGCGGTCGTCGATCATCGGGATCAGCGAATCGACCACGGTTTTCAACCGCGACACGTCACGGTGATGCAGCAAGTGCTCGAGCAGCGGGTGTTCGGTTTGTACCAACAGACTCTGCAGAGCGTCGGCGTCGGTGGTGTACCCGGTCTTGATGCGTTTGGTCTTCGGCAGGCCGAGTTCGTCGAACAGAATCTGCTGCAACTGCTTGGGAGAGCCGAGATTGAACTCGCGCCCGACCACAGCGAACGCTGCTTGCTCGGCGACCTTGACCGAGGCGCCGAGCTCGCTCGACAGGTCGGCAAGCACGTCAAGGTCGGTCGCGATGCCCACCTGCTCAAGGCCGGCGAGGACGCCGATGAGTGGCAGTTCTACGTCGGTGAGCAAGCTCGCGGCACCGCGCTCGCCGAGATCGCCATCGAGGGCGGTTGCGAGGTCGAGCACGGCACGGGCGCGCACGATCTGGTTGACCGCGTTGCCGTCTTCGTCGAGACCGTCCAGCGATAGCTGCGCCGCTTCGACCGGACCGCCGGAGCTGTCAGCGCGCAGCTCGCGATGCAAGTAGCGCAGCGCCAGATCGCCGAGATCGAAAGACCGCTGACCCGGCAACGCGAGGTAGGCAGCGAGCGCAGTGTCACTGCTGAGGCCAGCCAGCGGCCACCCGTGGGCGGCCAGCGCGAGGATCGGTCCTTTAGCGTCATGCAACGCCTTCGGCTGTTCGGGATCGGCGAACCAAGTAGCCAGCGCGCGTTCGTCGGCCTCTGTCAGCTGGGTTGGATCGACGTACGCGCCGGTGCCATCAGGGGCGGCCAACGCCAGGCCCGTGACGACACCTGTGCCGCGCCCCCAGCTACCAGCGACGGAAACTCCGAGACGCACTCCTGGCGCGCTGTGCTCGGCAAGCCACGCAGGAACCTCGTCGGCGCCAAGCTGGCCGCCCTCGACAGTAAATCCGGCATCGGCTTCGGGCTCTGGGGCGGACAACGTTGCGTACAACCGTTCGCGCAGCACGCGGAATTGCAGCGAGTCGAACACGCGGTGCACTGCTTCGCGATCCCATTGGCCAAGGTTCAGATCGTGCGGGCCGACCGGGAGCGGCACGTCGCGGATCAGCTCCGTCAACTGCCGGTTGCGCAGGACCGAGGAAAGGTGGTCGCGCAACAGGCCGCCGGCTTTGCCAGGGACTTCGTCGACCCGATCGACGAGGGATGTCAACGACCCAAAGTCGCGTACCCACTTCGCCGCGGTCTTCTCCCCGACGCCAGGAATGTTCGGCAGGTTGTCGCTCGGATCGCCACGCAGGGCGGCGAAGTCTGCGTACTGCCCGGGCGTCAAGCCGTATCGCTCCTCGACCGCCGCGGGCGTCATGCGCGCCATGTCGGAGACGCCCTTGCGCGGGTACAGCACGGTGACCTGTTCGCTCACAAGCTGGAAGACGTCGCGGTCACCTGAGCAGATCAGGACGTCGAGACCGTCGGCCTCGGCCTGCGTCGCCAACGTGGCGATCACGTCGTCGGCCTCAAATCCCTCGGCGGTGATGACCGGAATCGCCAGCGCCTGGAGGACTTCCTGGATCAAGCTGATCTGACCCTTGAACGCATCAGGCGTTGACGTTCGATTCGCCTTGTACTCGGGGAAGGTCTCGGTACGAAAACTCTGCCGTGAGATGTCGAAGGCAACGCCGACATGAGTGGGCTTCTCGTCGCGCAAGACGTTGATCAACATCGACGTGAATCCATAGACGGCGTTCGTCGGCTGCCCAGTCGTCGTCGAGAAATTCTCAACAGGCAAAGCAAAGAACGCCCTATACGCGACGGAGTGCCCGTCTATGAGCAGGAGACGCGGTCGGTCACCGGGCTTCATCGCGACGACATCAGTTGCGGGGGGCTCGGCGGGTGATACGGAACTGTTGGGCACCCTGTGATCCTAGGCACCGCCAGAGACATGCACCGCCACAGAGAGGCACCGCCAGACACAGGCCGAGGCAGGCAGAACCCTCGCGCCGACATCCGGGCCGCCGCGATGAGGTCAGGCGTCGTTCGGCTGCTCGGCGACCGCCGACGCGATCGCCATCCGGCGCAACGCGGCCCGCATCCCGGCCCGCTGGCCAAGCGACCGCCGGCCGGTCGGGTGGTCGTGCGCAGCCGGACCGTGGTCGAGGGTCGCGATCCGTCGACGCAACGCCGACGCCGGAGCAACCCGGCGTACCGACAACGGCGCGAGACCGAGCTGGGCGTAGAACCTGTTCGCCTCACGAGACATCGGCGAGACACTGACGGTGACCTGCTCCGCACCGATGTCCTCGGCGTAGCACGCTGCCGCACCCATGAGAGCACGGCCGACGCCGCGACGGCGAAAGCCCTCGGCTACGACGGTGTATTCGACCTGGATGCAGGCGGCTTCATTGAGCGCACCGAGCGGCACTGTCGTGAGCATCGCCATGCCGACGGGTTCATCACCGAGGAAGGCCAGCAGGATGCGGCCGCTTGGACGGCTCAGAAGCCGGTGGACGCGCTCTTCGATCGTGCGGTCGTCGGGCAGAGTCGCATGCCGACCGTTCAAGGCACCGCATCGCTTGAGCTCGCCCCACAGCACCACGAGGTCGGCGACATCAGACGCGCCGGCGGCTCGCACCGTGATGTGAGATCGGCTCATCCTGTGCTCCTCAGTGCGACCTCTTGGATCGCCTCGAGTTCACTCCCCCGGGGTGGTAAAACTGTGCGTCAAGCGTGGCCGAACCGTGATCAAACTGTTCCTCAAACGGCATCGGCGTACGCGCCACCTGCTGTTTACCCGGAGATCGGGAGCGTAGCGAGGAATCGCTGGGATGTGCAGCCCTTCGGAGAAGAAAGATCAACCACCGAGCCGAGAACGGCGTGTCTGCGCTTTTCGCCGCAGTTACGACAAGTAGGACAAGCTACTGTTCGCCGTTGACAACGCTTTCAGTGGTTTGATCATGAGATGTCGTAATCGGTAGTTACCCTGCGCAAGGGCGTTTCTACGATTCGTGTTCACCAGCCGAACCGGCGGACGAAAAATTCCTCATCAGCATCACCGATACCAGACCGCTTCGGCCGCGTCGTTGCTCGCCCGAGGTTTCTACGTCGAATCCTGAGGATGTTTTGCCGTGACCATCAAGACCTCGGTACGGTGTGTCCCGACGAGCCCGGGTGCCTAGTAGAGAACGTCCAAGACCGGGGAAGGCTTGGACGGCGCCAACAGTGCCCGGGCTCGCTCGCTACAGCCCCACCGGCGGGATCGACGTACGGATCGAAGCAATAATCGAGAGCCCCAGCAGTACGCCACCGGCGATGCCTGCTGGGGACAACCTGTCGCCAAGCAATGCGATCGCTAGCAGCGTGCCCGTGAGCGGTTCGAGCAACGCAATCACTGTCGCATTCGCCGCGGTCACGGAGCGCAGCCCCCGAAAGAACAGCTCATAGGCGATCGCTGTCGGCACCACTGCAAGGAAGGCCAGCAGGCCAACGGTGTCTAGTGACGGGGTGAACCCCAGCCCAGTGGTCGGGGCCGTCACGACTGCAAGGATCACCCCGCCGAGCAGGAACCCGTAGCCGGTCACTGTCCGCTGGTCGACGGCGACCAGGGGGCGGCGTCCGAGCAGGGTGAACGCCGCGAACGTCGCACCCGACAGCGCTGCGAGACTAGCGCCGGCGAGCAATCGACCTGGATCCGATCGATTCGCCGGCAATCCGACGAGCAACGCCAGGCCAGTGAGCGCAACGAGCACGACGATCTCGGCCTGCCGCGGCGGCCAGCGATGCTGCGCGATTGCCTCATACACCAGGACCCACACCGGCGACGACCCGATGGCCACCAGCGTTGCGAGGCTGACCGACGACAGTGCCACGGCGCTGAAAAAGGCGCCCTGATAGATCGCCGCGAGTCCCGCCACGCTCGCAATCCGTTGCCACGCCGCACGGGCAAGTGGCGGGCGCCCACCAGTCAGGAGCAAGACGATGACCAGCAAAAGGCCACCGAGACCCAATCGGTAGGCACCCACGGCAATGCCCGACAGGTGTGCGTGGTCGGTGAGAGCGCGACCGGTGACTCCACCGGTCCCCCACAGGACGCCGGCGCCGACCAGTGCGGCAATGCCGGTTGCCGACCGAGTAGAGGTAGTCACGGCAGTCACCGCAGCTTGACAGCAGTCACCGCAGCCGGACGGCGGTGGGCGTCAGCTGGCGATTTCTTCCCCAAGGTAGGCAGCGCGCACGCGGTCGTCGGCGAGTAGTTCGCCGCCAGTGCCGGAAAGAACGATCTCCCCGGTCTCCAAGACGTACCCGCGGTGGGCCAAAGACAGCGCCTGGGCCGCGTTCTGCTCGACCAGCAACACGGTGACACCTTCGCGGTTGACCTGGTGGATGATGTCGAAGATTTGGGCAACCACCAGCGGTGCGAGCCCCATCGACGGTTCATCGAGCAGTAGGAGCCTGGGCTTGCCCATGAGTCCTCGTCCGATCGCGAGCATTTGTTGCTCACCGCCGGAAAGCGTGCCGGCCTGCTGCTTGTAACGCTCACGTAGCCGCGGGAAGAGATCGAGGACGTGGTCGAGGTCCTTTTGATCGACGGTCTTGAAACGGAAGGCTCCCATTTCCAAGTTCTCGGCGACGGTCATCCGCGGAAACACATGCCGACCCTCGGGGACGTGGCAGACACCGAGACGGATGAGGTCGTGGGCGGGGATTCCGTCGATGCGCTGACCATCGTAAATGATGCCGCCAAGCGACGGCCGAAGCATCCCGGACACCGTCTTCTGCGTCGTGGTCTTTCCCGCGCCGTTGGCACCAAGCAGCGCGACGATCTCGCCTTCGGCAACCTCGAAGGAAACTCCCTTGAGCGCGCGAATGTTGCCGTAGCGCACCTCGATGTCGTCGACAACAAGCAGCGTCATTGGGGCTCACCTTCCGCTTCGTCGGGCGCGACCTCGATCAACTGCACCTCCGGTTGGTGTGCAGCCTGCTCTGTGGCCTGCTCCGTCGACGTTCCAAGATAGGCCGCGACGACCGCTGGGTTGCGTTGGATCTGCTCCGGCGACCCCTCAGCGATCTTCTGGCCGAAGTTGAGCACCACGATCCGGTCAGCTACCGACATGACCAGCTTCATATCGTGCTCGATCAGCAGCACGCCGATGCCGTCCTCGACGTTGATGCTCTTGATCAGCCCGGCCAACTCACGCTTCTCAGCGGGGTTAGTACCGGCCGCCGGTTCGTCAAGCAAGATCACGCCCGGACTCGTACCGAGGGCGCGAGCGATCTCCAAGCGGCGCTGCTCACCATAGGCGAGCGAGGAGGCAAGATCGTTCGCCCGTCGCTCGAGGCCGACCCGTCGTAGCAATGCGTACGCGCTGGCCGTGCTCTCCCGTTCCTCCCGCCGCTGCCACGGCATACCGAGCATGGCGGCGACAGGGCCAGACTTCTGCCGGGTCTCGACTCCGACCTTCACGTTCTCAAGTGCGGTCAGCGCTGGAAAAAGCCGGATGTTCTGAAACGTTCGTGCGACACCCAGATGGTTGACCCTGTGGGTGGGCATGCCGAGCACGCTGACGGGTGGATCGCCGGCACGACCGGACAGCATGATCGAGCCCTCTTGCGGGGTATAGACGCCTGTAAGGGAGTTGAACAGCGACGTCTTGCCCGCGCCGTTAGGCCCGATGATCGCGAGAATCTCGCCCCGATGCATCTGCAGCGACACGGCATTTAGACTCGTGACTCCGCCAAAGCGCAATGTCACGTTGTCGACGTCGAAGACGACATCGTTGGCAGCTGCGGCGCCCGCAGCGGGTGAGTGCTCGACGGCGGTCATGTCACAGCCCCTCAGACGCTGGCACGGCGTGGGTTTCAGCGCTTGACGGGATGTCGAGACCGTGCAACTCGGCGGCACGACGCTTGGCCGGGATGAGCCCGGCCGGCCGGAAGATCATCATGAGCATGACGACGGCACCGATCCACATGAGCTTGTCTGCGGGCGGCACTTGGTACTTCAGGAACTGCGGCAACCACGTCAGCATGGCTGCCCCGGCCATCGCGCCGGACAGCGACCCCATGCCACCGAACACGACGTAGGCCACGATGAGGATCGAGTTGTTGAGCACGAAGTTGTCGGGCGTGAACACACCGATCTGACTCGCGAAAAACGCACCGGCAACGCCCGACGTTGACGCACCGATCGCGAATGCGGCGAGCTTAACTTTCGTCGTGTTGATGCCGGTCGCCTGTGCAGCAACCTCATCCTCCCTGACTGCCGCCCAGGCACGTCCGAGCCGCGACTGCTCCAACCGTCGGAACGCGAGGACGATGATCACGAGGAACACAAGCAACAGGTACCAGTACTGGAGTTGGTTGAGGCCCCAGTGAATGTGGAGCGGCCCAATATGAATCGATGGCTGCGGCACTGACTTGGTATGGCGCTGGGTGTCGTTCGTCAGACCCTCACTGCCATTCGTGATCCCCTGGGAGTTCACCGCGCTCAGATGGATGATCTCGCCAAAACCGAGGGTGACGATTGCCAGATAGTCACCGCGCAAACGCAAGGTCGGTGCGCCTAGAGCAAGTCCGGCTAACAAGCACACCAGCACGGCTAATGGGATGGTCAACAGCGGAGTGACGATCATCCAATGTGGCGGCTTAATGGGGAGCGAACCGACGAAGTACGCCGTTGTATAGGAGCCGATTGCGTAGAACGCGATGAAGCCAAGGTCAAGCAAGCCGGCCCAGCCGACCACCACGTTGAGCCCAACGGCCAGCAGCATCGAGATGCCGATCTGCGAGACGACAACCTCCTGCCAGAACGACGTGGCCGTCGGCGGATAGAACAACGCGGCTGCTACAGCGATCAGCAGTGCGGTGCGAGCCGCCCCGGGCGCACTGAGATAGCCGAGTGCTTTCTGCGAACCGGTGCTCGTCCCAACAACATCAGAGCTGGTATATCCAAGCCCGGCACGACGACCGTGCGCGCCAGAAACGGCCGGGGTCGATGGCGGGAGTGCCGTGGCAGCAATAAAGCCGGCCGCACCGAGCAGGAAGAATCCACCGCACGCCATCCAGCCGCCTGCGCCGAGATTCTGCCAAGGCCCGGTGGCCGCATCGAGTTTGTGCTGTGCGCCGATCTTGCTTATCTCGTACATGGTGATCAGCGTGATCAGTGTCGCTAGCAGACCCACGACGGCGGCTACCCAACTCAGCGGCCGGCTGCGGACCCAGACAGCCGCGCCAGAGATGACGACCGTGACCGCAAGGAGCAGCCAGCCCAGCCAGCCCAAATAGTCGTACTCAAGAGAACTCAGCCCACTGCCGGCGAAAAGGCTGTGTGTGGCGGACAGTGTCGTGTTCTTGTCCCCCGGCGAGAACCACCGTGCCTCGAGGAATGCGAGCACCGTGAGAATTGCACCGATAACAACCAGCGGCAGCCCGGGACGGAAAGCGAACATCCGGCCGACCAACGCCTTGCTCTCGACTTGTTGCGCTGCCGTAGTCGCCGAAATCAGCATGGCGACCGCGATGACGAGGTATCCGAGAATCGCTGCCGCATACCCAAGTGAGTGATCGATCTGGTGACCGCCAGCGTTCACGACCGCCTGGTGCGCGAGATAGCTGATGATGGCTGCGACCACGGCCGCAACGGCAACGACAGCCGCGAGTCGCCGCACACCCAAGATGATCGATGCAGCGCCGGCGATGACGATCGCCAGCAGTTCGGCCCAGGCGAGCCAGCCGAAGAATGCCGTTGCTAACGCAGAGATATTCGACGCGTGCCGAACGACAGTGGCAGTCGAACTGAACTTGCCATCGCCAGCGGGGTCGTACCAGTGCATCAATGTGATCGCGGCGATTACTGCGAGCGCACCAGACACCAAGGGCCAAAAACCCGGCCTGGTCAGATAGGGCACGATCGTAGGCCAGTAGGTGATGGCAAGGAAAAGCAGTACCCCAATGCCGAGGAAGACAACGATCCGCGGCTCCAGCACAGACTTGCGGAAGGCGTAGCCGTAGTCGGTTTGCGAACCCTCCTGCGAGCCGACCATCATCGCCAGCACGACGCCGCCGGCAAGACATGCCAGGAGGCGCTTCAACAGAACTGTGCGGTGCGAAGGCGCGTGAATCTGTGCCCGGGGTGGCAGCGTCGTGGGCGCACCTACGTCGGTCATGCCGCCCGCCCCACGCGCTCGCCGAGTATGCCGGTCGGGCGAAACATCAGCACCCCAACGAGAACGATGAACGCGACAACGTCTGTCCAGCTTGCGTCGAAGCCGGGTATGAGGAGCACGAGGTTCTCGACGACACCCAGCAGCAGGCCGCCGAGCATGGCACCACGTATGTTGCCGATGCCGCCGAGCACAGCCGCAGCGAATGCCTTCACGCCGGGTGCAAAGCCCATGTTGTAGGCAAAGCTAAAGTTGAGACCGAACAGGAATCCGGCCGCACCGCCGAGCAGGCCGCCAATGATGAACGTGCGCGAGATGGTCTTGTCGATGTCGATCCCCATGAGCGCCGCGGTAGGAGCGTCCTCGGAGACCGCGCGAATGCTGCGGCCCAGTTTCGTCACGTTTACCAGTCGGTCAAGGAACACCATCATCGCCAGGGCGGACAGCACGATGACGGCTTGAAGGGCCTTCACGTTCGCCCCGTCGATCTGGAACAGCGTCGTGTTGTGGTCGAAGAAGATGGGGAATTGATTCGTCGTCTGGCTGTTGAAGAGTTTGCTGGCCAGGGTGGAGAGAAAGAACGATGCGCCGATCGCCCCGATCAAGAAGGCGAGTTTCGGCGCGCCTCTTCGTCTCAGCGGCCGGTAGGCCACTCTCTCGAGAGTCCAGGCAATGCAGGCGGCGGTGATTGCGCCGGTGACCATGCCCACCGCGATGACGATGGGGACTTCCCACGTCGCTGTTCCCGAGCCGTCGCCGACGATCAGGTGCACCACGATGTAGCTGCCGAATGCCCCAGACATAAACACCTCGCTGTGCGCGAAGTTGATCAGCTGCAGGATCCCGTAGACCAGCGTGTAGCCCAGCGCGATGAGGGCGTACATGGATCCTCGGGTCAGCCCGAGGATCAGGTAGTCGAAGAACTGGGTCATGCCTGGATGTCCCTCCGGGAGAGCATCACGTGGGCGACAGTGTGTAGCACAGTGCACAGGTGTTGCGAGAGGCGCCCCGGTATCCGAGTAAATCGGGTACCGGGGCGCCGTCGGCTAACCGCCTGTGCGGGTCGCGCCTACTGCTGCTTGGTGATGTCTCCGAGAAGGACGATCGCGCCGCTCTTCTGCTCGTACAGGTTGACCGTTGCCTGAGCGACTTCGCCGCCGGTCGCGAACTTCACCGTCGTGGTGATGCCCTGGTAGTCGAGCGCGTTGACCGCGGTCTCTACGGAGGCACGGGTGACTGCTCCCGCCTTCTGTGCCGCCGAAATCGCCGAGATCATCGCGTTGGTGGCGTCGTACGCCTCCGGCGAGTACGTCGATGGCGGGGTCTTGAACATCGCCGTGTACGCCTTACTGAACGCCGCGGCGGCCGGAGCCGTCGTCGCG
>DATCFU010000170.1:0-11488 GCA_036509315.1 Acidothermaceae bacterium | reverse complement strand
TCAAAGACCTCATCGCCGCGATCAAGACCTACATCGACGCCTGGAACGAACGCTGCCAACCATTCACCTGGACCAAGACCGCCGACGACATCCTCACCAAAGCCGCCGCAGGTCAAAGATCATCGTTCACGCGACACTAGCAGTGTCCGACATTGGCGGTAACGGTGGCGGCGGGCACAGCTATGCCACCTTTCAATTCGTCAACAAGAGTTCGACGCCGTGCATCTTGACGGGCTTTCCACGCGTCGTGGCGACCGAGCCGGGAAAGCCCGCGTTGATGGCGGTCGACGGGGGCTTCTTCGTAGGGCAGGAGGTCTCCGCAACCATGAGCCCGGGCAGTTCCGCCACGCTGAGTCTCGAGACCGAGCGTGACTGCAATGCGCGATATGCAGTCCCAAATAGCTGGCCGACGTTGATATACCACACAGCGACTGTCGCGATCCCTGGCGGCGGCAGCGTTGCGCTGCATGACACTTTCGACGTGGAGTGCGGCTTGTTCACCGGTCAGTTCGGTGTGAACCAACCGCAACCCGAGTACACCCAGTCGCCGATTGACGGAGCGACCGCACAGATCGAATTGCCGACTGCGGTCGATGCGGGAACCACGCTTCAGTACGTGATCGACCTGACGAATCCGACCGCGAACAACTTGGTGCTTGCGCCATGCCCGAGCTATCAGCAGGGCATCGGCGAGGGAGGTAAAGATCCGCTCAAGTTCAACTGCCCCGCCGTCCGTCTACTGCTCGCACATCAGACACAACGTTTCGCGATGCAGCTCCCGATACCGGCTGACTACCCCACCGGTCAGGCCGAGGTCTACTGGAACGTCGCCGCGACCACCGACCCTTACATCGGCGCCCGCGGATCGGTCGACGTGAGAGGGGCTGACACGCCCTGTCGCTCCGAGCAGCTCACCGCGGCCATCACCGGCCCGGGCACAATCCCCGGGCCGCCGAATAGGTACGGCGAGAAGGGCGACGCCACCGCCGTCCCGATCATCTTGACGAACAGTTCGCGCGCGGCATGCTCAGTCAGGGGTACGCCCACCGTCGACCTGCGTCCCGCCAATGGCGACGACCTTGGCCTGCGCCAGGCCGATGAGCGCGCCATCGCCATGGCGGCGACGGTGATACCTGCGCCAACCGTCGTCCTCGCGCCGGGCGACGTCGCGACGACGACCCTCTACTGGTACTCGGATTTCTGCGGGTCCGATCCGAATCCGCTGACGGTCACCGTGACGCTTCCGGCCAACGGGGCGACGGTCGAGGCGACGCCGACGGGTGGATGGCGGCCGCCGCCGTGCCCCGATGGACCGCCTGGGCATGGCCAAGTCGGCGCCGATCCACTTCAGGCGGGCTGAGTGTTGGGAAGGGTCGATCCTCAGGCGGCTCTAAGGAGGCGCGAGGTGTACTCCGGTAACCTCGCGGCATGAAAGCACTCGTCTTGTCTGGTGGCGCCGGCACGCGCTTGCGGCCGATTACCCACACCTCGGCGAAACAGCTGGTGCCCGTCGCCAACAAGCCGGTGCTGTTCTACGGCCTTGAGGCCATCCGCGACGCCGGGATTATCGACGTCGGGATCATCGTCGGAGACACCCGGGCCGAGATCGAGGCCGCTGTCGGTGACGGGTCAGACCTTGGGATCCGGGCCACCTACATCCCGCAGGACGCACCCCTGGGGCTCGCGCATTGCGTTCTGATCGCTCGCGACTTCCTCGGTGACGACGACTTCGTGATGTACCTGGGCGACAACTTCATCATCGGCGGCATCACCGATTTGGTCGACGAGTTCAAGCGCGGCGGCGCTGACGCACAGATCCTGCTCACGAAGGTCGACAACCCGCAGCAGTTCGGTATCGCCGAGCTCGACGACGCGGGGCACATCCTGCGGCTTGTCGAGAAGCCAAAGGAGCCGAAGAGCGACCTCGCTCTCGTTGGTGTCTACATGTTCAGCCCGAGCATTCACGAGGCGGTCAACTCGATCGCGCCGAGCCAACGTGGCGAACTCGAGATCACCGACGCGATTCAGTGGTTGGTCGATCACGGCAAGGACGTTCGACCGCACATGGTCACCGGCTACTGGAAAGACACCGGCCGGCTCGAAGACATGCTCGAGTGCAATCGCAAGGTGCTCGAGTCGGTCGAGCCGAGCACCCGAGGCAGCGTCGACGAGGTGAGCCGCATCATCGGCCGGGTCGTCATCGAGGAAGGCGCATCGATCGTCCGTTCGACCGTGCGCGGCCCCGCGATCATCGGCCGCGGCACCAGAATCGTCGACAGCTATATCGGTCCGTTCACGTCGATCTACCACGACTGCCTGATCGACTCGACCGAGCTCGAGCATTCGATCGTCCTGGAGGCGACCACGATCTCAGGTGTCAGTCGGATCGAGGACTCGTTGATCGGCAAGGAGGTCGAAGTCTCGCCCTCGACCGCGATGCCGCGTGCTCACCGCCTGATGCTGGGCGACCACAGCAAGGTGTCGCTCGCCTGAGCACCAGCATGCTTGATATCTCCGATCCCGCCGGGACTGCCGACCATCCAGGCTCGACGGGCATTCGAACCAGACGCATCGGGACGGCGATCAGTGGGCCGATCCAGCGCCACCTCACGCCCGATGTCGCAGGCGTCGCCGCACTAACTGCGGCCACCGCCACCCTGTACACGGTCTTCGAGATCGAGCAGCAACGGCATTTCCAGACCGCCGGTTACGACCTCGGCATCTTTGACCAGGCGATCAGCGGGTACGCGCACCTGCACGCGCCGATCTCGTTGATGAAGGGCGTGCACAATGGGTTCGACACGCACTTTTCCGAACTCGGCGACCACTTCTCACCGATCATCGCTGCGGTTGCGCCGGTGTACCGGGTCTTCCCTAGCGCGGTGACGCTGCTCGTGGTTCAGGGCCTGCTCTTCGCGGCGTCCCTGCCCTCGGTTTGGTTGTTTAGCCGGCGCGCACTCGGCCGACCCGCGGCGTATTTGATAACCGCGGCGTGCGCCGTTGCCTGGGGTTTGCAGGCCGCGATGGCCGCCGACTTTCACGAGATCGCATTCGCCGTCCCGCTGCTCGCGATTGCCCTAGAGAGGCTGGACGCCGGTCGGCTGCGCACAGCCGTCATCGCCGCTTTGTTGCTGTTGCTGGTGAAGGAAGACTTCGGTCTCGTCGTGGCAGCGTTCGGTCTGGTCGTCGGACTGCGCACGCATCGGTGGCGGCTCGCCGGCGTCCTGGCCGTCGTCGGCATCGCGTTCACGGTCCTTGCCGACCGCGTCTTGATCCCCGCGTTCGGCGGGAAAGCTGGCTATTACTGGGATTACTACGCCGCACTCGGTTCGGGTCCACTCGTTGCCGCGTGGCATGTGCTGCGGCACCCGCTGTGGACGCTGCATCTCATGGTGACCCCGCAGGCGAAGGTGCGGCTGCTCGAGTGGTTGTTTTTCCCGCTCGGGCTCATGCCGCTGGGGTCGTCGTTCGTGCTGCTCAGCGTGCCGTTGCTCGCCGAGCGGCTGCTGTCAGACAACCCCAACCACTGGACGCTGACGCATCAGTACAGCGCGCCCCTCGTGCCTATCCTCACCCTCGCCGCTGTCGATACAGTTGCGAAGATTCGCAGGGCACTACAGCCCAATGCATCGACGGCGGCACGCCACCGCGGTCACGCCAGCCGACCCTCCTGGCCGGTAGGGACTGTATACGCGATCGGCATCCTTGTCGTCGCGGTCTGGGCCTGGGGCCGGATGCCGTTCGGCCAGCTGACACACGACGGCATCACGCAGTCGTGGCACACCACGAGCTACGACCAGGCGCGGCAGGCCGCGGTTGACGTCGTCCCGAATGGGGCAACTGTTGAAGCGAGCAACGAACTTGCTCCACATCTGGTCGATCGCACCAAGGTCATGCTGCTTGACGCGACGCCGCACGATGCGCCGTGGGTGGTGTTCGACGAGGGATACATCGAGTTTCCGATGACCGACCAGGCCCAGCAAACGCGCAGTAGCTGGCTGCTGTCGCACGGATATCAGCAGGTGTTCTCGCGCGACTCGATCGTCGTCTTCCACCGCGTCGCGCCGGCGAGTGCCCCATGACTGTTGACGAACCACTAGCCACTGACGAGCCCGACGACTTCGACACGGACACCACCGACATCGAGACTGGACGACGGGTCCGCGCGCCGCGATCGGATGCGGCGCGCAGGCTGCCTGGCCGGATCCTCGCGGTTGCGTCCGTGTTGCCGGCTGTAGTCGCCGCTGCGTGGGTCGCTGGTGGGTTGGCGCTGCTGTGGTTTCACATCTACGGCCCGATAACCGGCACGATCCTCGCTCTCGCGATCACCGTAGTCATCGGCCGCCCGGTGTTGCGAGTGGCGCTAGCGTCGGCCGACCGACTCGGCGACGTGCCGTGGTGGGCACTGATCGCCATCCTCGCTGTTGTTTTGCTTGCCGGTGGTCTCGCGTTCGCACACAGTGCCGAAGACGTGTTGGTCCGTCGTGATCCGGGTTCGTACGCGATGAGTGCTACTTGGTTGTCGACGCACGGCACGATTGCGATGCCCTCGCACCCACGGGTGTTCGGGGCGCCGAATTCCGATCTGGCGCTGGCTTCTCAGGGCTTCTATGTGCAGGGTTCGCATATCATTCCGCAGTTCATGACCGGCGCACCTGTGCTCCTGGCGATCGGCGGCTGGATGGCCGGCGTCAGCGGCGTGCTGCACGGAAACGCGTTCCTCGGTTCGTTCGCGCTGCTCGCGTTCGCCGGACTCGCGACGCGACTCGTTGGCGCTCGGTGGGCGCCGCTCGCGGTGCTTGCACTGGCATTTGTGCAGCCTGAACTCGACGTGATGCGGGCCACCTACAGCGAGCCCGCAGGCCAGTTGATTCTGCTGGGCGGATTGGCGATCGTCGTCGACGCGTTCATCGCGGGCGAGCTGATGCATGGGCTTTGGCCGCGTCTGCGCCGAACTGCCGGCAGTTCATCGGCGCCCGATGATGCACCCGCCCTTGCGCCAAACCTCGCGGCCAACGGCCTCTTCGTCGGCGGTCTGGTGCTTGGCCTGGTGTTCACCGTGCGCATCGACGCGGTTGCGGATCTGTTCCCACTCGTTCCGTTCGTCGGCTGGTTGGCCTTTCATCGGGTGCTCGGCTGGAAGCGCTTTGCCGGCGGGCTGGTGCTTGGGCTCTTGTTCGGCGCGTTCGACTGCTTGTTCATCACCTACCCGTACGCGCAGCACGTCGGTTCCGATCTCGCGAAGGTTGGATACGGCTTCGCCGCTCTCGTGCCGATCACATTCGCATTCTTCGTTGCGGCACGGTGGCGGCAACAGCGTGCCGGTGAGGAAGCCATCCCGCGTGCGATCCGTAGGTGGTTGCCGATCTTGGCAGCGGCTGGGGTGTTCCTCATTGGTCTGTTCTTCTTCCTGCGGCCGCACTTGATGACGATGCGCGCCAACCCGGAGTCCGGCGGGGCGAACTACGTCGTGCAGGTGCAGCGCTTCCTGCACATGACCGTCGACCCGACGCGGTCGTACTACGAGCAGGCGACGCGATGGCTGTCGTGGTATCTCGGGTGGGGCACGTTGGCGCTCGCGCTGATCGGTGCGTGCTGGCTGGCCTACGAGCAGATCGCCGGACACCGGCGGGTATGGGCACCGGCTTTCCTGGTCTGCTTCGGCTCCGCGGTGTGGGTGCTCTTTGCGCCGAGCATCACTCCCGACCACCCGTGGGCCGACCGTCGCTTCGTTCCGGTGGTGCTCCCCGGCCTGGTGTTGTTCGCGCTCATCGCGATTGTTCCCGTCCTGCGGTTCATCGCTAGCAGGTCGTCACGTGCGTGGTCGGCTGACTCGACCGCTCGGCCCGTGCTGCTCGGCGCTCTGCAGGGCGCCGTCGGTGCGCTGGCGGCGCTGATCATCGTTGTGCCCGTCTGGGCGGGTAGCCGCGACGTGATCTACACCAAGACCGAGGTCGGCGAACCGACACTGGTAGATCAAGTCTGCTCGCAGCTGCGGCCAAGCGACGTTGTCCTTGCTATCGGTGGGCGGGCCCGGACCGAGTGGCCCGGAACGATGAAGGTGATGTGCGGGGTCAACGTCGGCTATCTCTACAACGACGACGATCTGACCGAGATGTCACAGATCTATACCCAGGTGCATGCCGACGGCGGCCGGCTGATGCTGCTGGCCGAGAGCTCGGCCGACAAGAACGCCGCCGCCTTCGAGGCCGCTTGGCCCGACAAGCCCACCGCATCGCTGATCACCAGTGAGGCCACTCACACGCTGGTCACCCGCCCTGGAAAACCAACAAAGTTCTTAACCGAGATGTGGCTCGGCGAGTATCAGCTCGGCGGTTCCTGACCGGCACGAGCTTCCTGACCGACAGAATGTCTCTGACCGACAGAATGTCTCTGACCGACAGCACGTCCCTGACCCACAGCACGTCCCTGACCCACGGCACGTCCCTCGAGGGAAGAGTTGAGCATGCGAGTACTGATCACCGGCGCCGCCGGATTCATCGGTTCGCACTACGTGCGTAGCATGCTGTCTGGCGACTACCCCGGGTTCGAGGACGCCGAGGTCACGGTGTTCGACAAGCTGACGTACGCCGGCAATCTCGAGAACCTGGCGCCGGTCGCCGACAGCCCGCGCTACCGCTTCGTGCAGGGCGACATCTGCGATCCCGGGCAAGTCGCCAACGCGATTGCTGGTCACGACATCGTGGTTAACTTCGCCGCCGAGTCGCACGTCGACCGATCGATCTACGGCGCCGCCGAGTTCGTGGTGACTAACGTGCTCGGTGCCCAAACGCTGTTCGACGCGTGTGTGCGGGCAGGCATCGGCCGGGTCGTGCACGTCTCAACCGACGAGGTCTACGGCACGATCCCTGAGGGTTCCTGGACGGAGGAGCACATCCTTGAGCCGAACTCTCCTTACTCCGCAAGCAAAGCTGGTGCCGATCTGCTGGCACGGGCGTACGCCGGAACATATGGGTTGAACATCTCGGTGACGCGGTGCACGAACAACTACGGGCACTACCAGTTTCCGGAGAAGGTCATCCCGCTGTTCGTGACGAATCTCATCGACGGTCTGACCGTGCCGCTCTACGGCACCGGCGAGAACATCCGTGACTGGCTGCACGTCGACGACCACTGCCGGGGCATTCAGCTTGTCGTCGAAAAGGGTGCGGCGGGCGAGTTCTACAACATCGGCGGCGGCATCGAGCTGACGAATAGGGAGCTCACACAACGGCTGCTTGACGCGTGCGGTGCTACCTGGGACTCCGTCGTAGCTGTCGAGGACCGCAAGAACCACGATCTTCGGTACTCGTTGGACGATGCGAAGTTGCGCGCCATGGGATACGCGCCAGGTACGCCCTTCGACGAAGGACTCGCGAAGACCGTCCAGTGGTACCGGGACAACCAAGCCTGGTGGCGTCCCATAAAGGCGAAAGCGGCACTCGCGAAGTGACCGAGCGGTGGCTGGTCGTCGGCGCTGGAGGGCAGCTCGGCACTGACCTGATGCGCGTCCTTGACGGTCAATACGTCATTGGCCTGACACGACACGAGCTCGACATCACCGACGTCGACGCGGTGGCCCGGGCCGTCGCTGCCGTCGTCCCGTCGGTGATTGTGAATGCCGCCGCGTACACGGCGGTCGATGCGGCGGAGACGGACGAGGCGACGGCCTTCGCCGCCAACGTCACTGCGCCCGCGGCACTTGCGGCGGCTGCTGCGAAAGCCGGTGCCAAGTTCGTGCACGTGTCGACCGACTACGTGTTCGCCGGCGACGCGACGGTGCCCTACGACGAAGCCGCAGCGACTGGGCCGAGGTCGGCGTACGGGCGGACGAAGTTAGCGGGGGAGCAGGCCGTTTTTGCCGAGCTCCCGTCTGCGTATGTCGTACGTACGGCGTGGGTTTACGGCGCGAGCGGCGCGAACTTTGTGAAGACAATGGCGAGGTTAGAACGCGAACGCGAGACGGTATCGGTCGTTGATGACCAGCGCGGCTCGCCCACCTGGTCGCGCGATCTCGCTCGGGGTTTAGTGGAACTCGGCTCGTCAGGTGCCGCTGGCGGCGTCTATCACTGCACGAACACTGGCGAGACGACGTGGTTCGGGTTTACCCGAGCCATCTTTGAAGAACTCGGTGCCGACCCCGAGCGGGTGTTGCCCACTACGACCGCTGCGTTCCCGCGGCCCGCACCGCGGCCGGCGTATTCGGTACTCGGAAACCGGAGATGGATCGAAGCGGGCCTCGATCCGCTGCCGCATTGGCGCACCGCTTTGCACGACGCGTTCGCCAGCGCGCCCGATGAGCTGCGCGGCGCAGCGAAATGACGGACAGCGAGGGAGCGGACGGCGAGGTGCAGGCGGGTTCGGTCGGCCGACATCTTGCTTCTCGTAACCCGGCTCCCGTGTCCCGGCTGCCGAGGATCGGCCTGGTCGTCGGCCTCGCGACCGTCATGTTCTACGGGATCATGATGATCTGGGCGTGTGTGACGCCGGATTTTCGCGCACCCGACGAACCGCAACAGGTATCGACGACGCTGCGGTTGGCATACGTGCACAGCTATCCCGCGCCCGGTGATGCGCGCATCTACCTTCCGGTGAAGGCGTCATACGCCGACGTGGGATTTGGCGGCATCGGTCTCAACACGATCATCGGACTCACGCCGTTGCACCGGCCGACGTCCAAGCAGTTGTCGTCAGAAACGATGAGCCAGCTCGGCGTCTCGTTCGTCGACGCGCCTCCCAGCCCCTACGACTACGACCAGATGACGCAGCATCCACCGGGCTACTTCGCCATCATGGCGGTCGCGGCTCGCGCGTTCGATGTCATCAACAAGACGCCGCACACCGCGCTGCTCATCCTCAGGTTGTGTTCGGCTCTCTTGCTTGCACCGCTGCCATTCCTCACGTTCCGCATCGGAAAGTTGTTGGGCGCAACGCCCGCCGTCGCGGCGGCCGCGTCGTTCTTGCCCGCGGGCCTTCCGCAACTCACCCACCTCGGCGGGTCGGTCAACAACGACGCGTTGACGATCACGCTGGGCGCCGCAGTTACGTGGCTCGCCCTCGAGTTCGTGACGCGACGCGCTGTGCGCGGTTGGGCCATCGGTCTGGGTGTCACGATGACCGCGTTGCTCTGGACCAAGGGCACTGCGCTGCCGATGCTCGTTGTTGTAGCGGCGGCATTTCTTTTGCGGGCCAAGCGTTTTGGTGTTCGCCGCACCATCGGCGATGCGCTAGTCGCGACACTGTGCATCCTGCCCGGGCTTGCTTGGTGGGTGGCAAACGTGGTCCGCTTCGGTACTTTGCAACCGGATGGCTACCCGAAGTCGTACTTAAACTTGTTGCCGCACGGCCACATCGCGGTTGCCCACTGGCTGCACGGATTCTTTCCCGGACTCACCCGGTCGTTCTTCGCGGACTTCGGTTGGCTCGAGGCACCGCCGCCAACTCTCGTCACCGTTCTTCTCACCCTCGCAGTGCTCGTGTTGATCGTGGTGGGCATCGTGCGCTGCGGGGAGCGGTGGGCGACCGCGTTGCTCGCGCAACTCAGTTGGATCATGGCGTTGATCGCGATCATGGACACGTCGTACTCGGCGTCGAATCGCATCGGTGCCATCCAGGGAGTGCAGGGTCGCTACCTATTCGTCGGTGTCGCCGCGATCGCGGCCATCCTTGGCGTCGCCGTCGGCCCAGGCCGGCCGGCCCTCGGGTGGATCTACGCGCTGTTGCCGGTGTTGGCGCTGATAACTGCGGCACTCGGCCTCGCTGCCGGCGTCGCGCACTTCTACGTCGGCAACGGATTTGCCGGTGAGGTCGGCACGCTGTCGGCCTGGAGTCCGCTGCGCTTGCGGGTGTTGGTACCCGTCGGTGTCCTTTGTGCCGCCGCCGCGCTGGCCGGAGCCTGGATCGCGGTCCGCACCCCCGCCGTCCGCCCAGCGTTGGCGCCCCCGCCGCCCACGTCGAGTGAAGGAGTTACCTAGTTCTCGGCGCTGGATACGACGTAATTCCTTCACTGGGCCACAAATCGAAGGCGACGCGCGTCTCAAGGGACTAATTGCTCAGGTCCGCGCTCGGCCTGCCCGATGCAGACAGAGCAGTTGCGCGAATTGCTCATGATCATGGGCGAATCATGCTTGAGTGGCATAGAACTGCTTTTTTACCACTTCGGCCCCAGGGGTGACATCGGTGCGGCGACGACTCCTCACGCTCTCGATGGTCGCCGTGGTCGTTCCTGGGGCGCTGCTCGCGCTGCCCGTGGTCTCGACCCCAACGGCTGCACCTCGCCCCGTGGCGTCGAACACCTTCTCCGTCGCGATCACCCCGGCGGCATTCGAGCTCGCGTCGCAACTTCAGCCGATGACCGTGGTGGCCCGCCAATCGACGTCCGACTTTCGAGCTCTTGGGCTGAGCTGGCGCACCGATAGCGGCGTCATCACGCTGAAGGCAGAGGTCCAGGTCAAAACCGGCAACACCTGGAGTGGGTGGCAGGAGCTCGACTCCAGCGACCCGGGCACTGATGCCACGGCCGATGGCGCCAACGCCCCGAGTGCCAACGTGACGCGCGATGGCACCGATCCGATGTGGGTCGATCACGGCGACGGCATCGCGGTGCGGTTGATTTCGGTGACTGGCGGCGAGCCGCAGGATCTGCGCCTCGACCTGATCGATCCCGGAACCTCACCGGCTGACGCGGCCGTCGGCAAGGGCGTTCCTTCAGGCACCGCGCTAGCAGCTGGCACGCAGCCACAGATCTTCACTCGCGCCGACTGGGGCGCGGACGAATCCGTGCGGTTGAGGTCGTGCCCGCAGGGGCCGCAATACACCGGCATGCCGAAGGTCGCGATCCTGCATCACACCGATACAACCAACAACTACGCGCCGCAGGACGTCCCGGCGATCATCCGCTCGATCTACGCCTACCACGTCGAAGCCGAAGACTGGTGCGACGTCGGGTACAACTTCCTGGTCGATCGCTTCGGTCGGATCTGGGAAGGGCGCTTCGGCGGCATCGACAAGGCCGTGCTCGGCGCACACTCCGGCGGGTTCAACACCAACACATTTGGCGTCGCTCTGATCGGCACGTTCAACACGGTGCGACCGCCGCAGGCGATGCTCGACGGGACCGCGCAGCTGATGGCGTGGAAACTTGCGCTCTCGTATGCCAATCCGGTCGGGACGGCGACACTGACCGCAGCGCCATTCAGCCAGGTCCGTTATCGCGCAGGCACGCAGGTCTCGTTCAACGTGATCTCCGGGCACCGCGACGCCGACCAAACAGCGTGCCCCGGCAATGCGGCGTATGCAACGCTCCCGCAGTTGAGGCAAGAGGTCTTGGCCGATATGGGCGCGGGCTTGGTGAATCCGGCCATAACCGTCCCGACCCCGCGCACCGTTTCGGCGAATGGAAGCGTGCATCTGGTCGCCGGCATGATTGCCGCTGGCAGCTGGCAAATCCTCGTGCAGGACTCCGGCGGCAACGAGGTCGCGACGTTGA
>DATCFU010000169.1:0-2355 GCA_036509315.1 Acidothermaceae bacterium | reverse complement strand
CGACAATCCTGCGTCGTTCTTCCGCGACGCGGGCTTCGACAAATATCGGCTGCAATCGGATCCGAGCTTGCTGCGTGATATCGCGCAGAGTTTGGCGGCCCTCATACCCTCAGAGGTCGAGGTTCTCGCCGGCGTGGAGCTTGGTGGGATTCCACTCGCAGCGGCAGTTTCTTTGTGCGGTAAGGGCGCGCGATGACGCGACCAACCGCAAACGCCGGATCAGCGGGTCATTGCGAGGACGTGGTGCAGGCGCTGGTGGTGTTCGTTTCGAAGTGATGGCAGCAGCAGCGTGGTGATGCCGCACTCGACGGCTCCGCCATCGGGACGCGGTCGGTCACCGACCATCAAGGCGGCCGCCGGATCGCAGCCCAACGCCGCCAGGGTCCGGGTGAACATGAGCGGGTCCGGCTTTTGGACACCCTCCTCGAACGAGAGCGTGAACGTGTCCACCAGTCCGCTCAGACCGACCGCGTCGAACGCCGGCCGCACATCGAAATGGATGTCGCTTACCACCGCGACCCGGATGCCGCGCCGGTGCAATTCGCGCAGCGTGGCCTCGGTGTCCTGGGCGAAGTGGTTGTAGCTGGGATCGGATTCCACGGCGTACAACGCTCGCGCCAACTCGTCGTCCAGTCCGGCGTCTGCGAACACGCCGAAGTAGACCTCGCGATGAAACGCTGCGTCGGCGTCGATGCCCGGACAGTCCAGCCGATCCTCGAACCTTGGCACCGAGCGAAGAGTCGCGACGACGCCACGTACCTGCTCATCGCTGCCGTCTCGCCCAGACCGCCGCAGCGCGTACCCCGCCCACTCCGACCACGACACGGTGGTGACGAGCGTGCCGCGCCAGTCGAAGATGACAGCCCCAAAGCTCATGACGGCAGTACACCACCTCGCCCCACAGCCATCTCGGCAAGCAATGCTGATTGCTCAGGTGGACTCACCACGCTGCGAACCTGTGCTGCCGAGATGGCCGTGCGTTGCGAGCAGATCGCGCGGATCCTCACGACAGCAACGGCACCAGGAAGTCACGCGCCCCTCGGAGCCTCGTCGTCAATCGAGCCTGGGTGGTGGTGCAGTCCAGGCGCACATCGAGGGGGCCTGCAATATTGGCGGTGGCGCGCAGGCCGGCAGGAAGGGCTGATGGGTCAAGACCGTCCCGCTTGGCGATGAGCAAGCCGAGCTCATGACGGCTGATGGGGTCGGCGCCGGCGACGTGCTGGACGCCGACGGCGGGCGATGCAGCCAACTCAAGTAAGGCGCGCGCAAGGTCGCTGACATGCACAGGGCATCGCACGTCGTCTGTGAACAGCACACCACCTACGGCACCGGACGCCAGCGCGTGCACGAACCTTTCGTGTGGGGAGTTGCCGTCACCGATGATCAGCGAGGTCCGCGCAATGATGGCAGCCGGGGTTATCCCCTTGATCGCAGTCTCGGCTGCCGCTTTCGCGGCACCGTACGGTGTGGTCGGGTCTGGTAAGTCGCTCTCGACGTAACGGGCAGCGGTACCGGAGAAGACCGCGTCGCTGGACACGTGCACCAGCCGAGCATCGACCGCGGCCGCCGCCACCGCGACGTGTATCGCACCATCTGCGGTAGTGGCCCAGTCCGACTGCCGGTACGCGGCGTTGATGACGATGTCGGGTCGGGCTTGCAAGGCCAAGGCCATCACGTCGTCACGGCGCCGGATGTCGACCATTCTCCAAGCCACGCCGGAGACGGTCGGGGCGCGCTTGTGGAAGGTAGCCAGGACGTTGTGACTTGCGAGCTGTGCCTGACGGGTGATCTCGAGGCCGAGAAAGCCACTACCGCCGACCACGAGAAGCTCCACAATGCCACCGTAGCGAAACTCAGTGCATCCGCTTCCGCGACTACTGGTGATGGTCTCGAAATGCTCTGACCGTCGTTGTCATCGTGTGTCAAGCAGTGGTCCCGATGGCGATGCTGCCGGCCGCTTCGACGGCGCGCGCAGACTATTAGCAACACATGATGTTGGATGGAGGCCCGAGCAGTGGTGAGGAGCGTGGACTGATGAAGGTGGGTCTGCATATCCCGGATTTCACCTGGGAGGGTGGTCCGCCCGCGTTGCGGGGGCGGCTTGGCGAGATCGCGCAGGACGCCGAGCAAGCTGGAGTCGATCGGATCAGTGTGATGGATCACGTCTGGCAGATCGAACACCTCGGCCCGCCGGAGCACGAGATGTTGGAGGCGTACACGACGCTCGGGTGGCTAGCCGCCCGGACCGAGCGGGTCAAGCTGCTCACCATGGTGACCGCGGTGGTGTACCGCGAGCCGGGGTTGCTCGCCAAAGCAGTGACCACGCTGGACGTGCTTTCCGGCGGGCGTGCAATG
>DATCFU010000168.1:0-2232 GCA_036509315.1 Acidothermaceae bacterium | reverse complement strand
ACCGCCGACTGTGTGGTCGCCGGTTTTCGCTGGCACCGCGCATCACCCGAGGGCACCGCGGTCGGCTCGTTGATGCTCGGTTTGTACGGCGACAGCGGAGTGCTCCAGCACGTCGGCGTGTGTGGGGCATTCTCCGCCGCCCGGCGCCGCGAGCTGATCGCCGAACTCGAGCCGTACCGCACCGACGATGTGTCGCACCCGTGGGGAGCGTCGGCCGTCGACACGGAAACGGCCGAGCCGGGCGAGCCTGATCGGCGTCCCGGCGGTGTCACTCGCTGGAACGCCGGCAAGGACCTCAGCTGGGTCCCGCTGCGGCCAGAACTCGTGTGCGAGGTCGCCTACGACCACATGGAAGGCGGCCGGTTCCGGCACACGGCTCAGTTTCGACGTTGGCGCCCCGATCGCGACGCCCCGTCGTGCACGTACGACCAACTGGACAGGCCGGTTAACTTCGATCTCGCGAGCGTTTTCAGCGGCAGCTAGAACAATCCCTCGAGGTATGTGTCGAGGTCGCCGGCGTTCGACAGCGTTGGTAGCGCCTGGCTCGGAGCGCTGACGGTCACGGCGTCGTAGAAGCTGCCGGCGACGACGTACCGCGTTTCGCTCGGGTCGCCGTCGAAGGTGACCGTGATCGTCGTGTCTGCGCCACCGCCTGCGTCCGGTGCGCCGCCCGCTTCAGTCGGAAGCGCATTGAGAAGCGCGGCAATATGGCGCGCAACGTCGGTGCCGACGTGAATGCTGACCGTCTTTGGTGGCGGCGGCGACATGATGACGCCGGTGCGCCGTACCAGCGTGGCACCCGTGACGGTCGACGGAACGCGCGCGCTTGCTGGGCGTAGCGGCTGCCAGGCATCCGACACGTCAACCTTCAGATCGGTGCCACCGGCCCGATCTGGCGTCACGGCGACGTAGACCTTCGCGCCTTCGTCAAAAGCCCCCGCTGGCGCCCGATAGATGATGACTCCGGCACCGATCGAGCCATCCCAGGTCAGCCCATCAGGCAGATGGTGCTGGACGTAAGCCAGCACAGTGTCAGCGGGTTCCGGCACCGTCCACGAGTCGGCGACGTCGATCACGTCGTCGTCCAACGACGTTTGCGCCGCAGTGTCGGGTCCGACGGACTGCCCACCCAGCCGAGTCGAACCGTTGGGTACCGCTACCTGGGCAAGGAGCCGCTGGGCCAGTTCGATGACTGCCTGCACTCGCGAACGTTCCGCCGCGTTCGAGGGCGCCGGACTCCCGATGCTGACCAAAGGTGTCGGACTCGAGAGCGCATCTGCTATCGAGCTACCACCGGCATGCGCAGATGCGCCCGACTCGCAGCCGGCCAACAGCAGCCCGCCCACCACCACTATCGTCACCGCTCCGAGACCTCGCACGACCATGAGACGCCGACCCGCGTTGTGCGGTTTCGTCAGGGCGCCGCGCACAACGTCAATCGGATTCGGGTTCGGGTTTGGGGCGGCGAGCTCGGCTCGGTTGCACCCGCGAAGGCTCACCTTCCATCTTCGGGAAGTTCGGCGGGTACGGCGCATCTCCAAGCCCGCGATCGCGCTCGTCGCGATCAGCCATCTCGGCCAGCGGCGTCAGGTCGTGGGCAACATCGTTGATGCTGGCATGCAGGTCGCCAAGCTTCGCGAACCGGTGCGGCACCGAATCAATCGTGAAGTCGTTTGGGTCAACCTCGGCCAGTTCTTCCCACGTCACGGGCGTCGACACCGTCGCGCGCACATTGGCCCGCACGCTGTAGGCCGCGGCGATCGTGCGATCGCGCGCGTTCTGGTTGTAATCGAGGAACACTTTCGCCCCGCGTTCCTCCTTCCACCATGCGGTTGTCACCTCGTCGGGTATCCGTCGCTCGATCTCGCGCGAGAACGCCAGCACGGCACGGCGTATCTCGGTGAACGTCCAGCGCGGCTGCAGTCGCACGTAGATGTGAATGCCCCGACCGCCCGATGTCTTCGGAAACCCGATGTAGCCGACTTCATCAAGCAATTCGTGGACGGCGACGGCGACCCTTCGTGCATCGTCGAAGTCGGTGCCGGGTTGCGGATCGAGGTCGATGCGCAGCTCGTCGGGATGCTCCGTGTCTGCCCGCCGCGAGGGCCACGGGTGGAAGACGATGGTGCCCAAGTTGGCGGCCCAGGCGACCGACGCCACCTCGGTCACGCACAACTCGTCGGCGTGGCGACCCGACGGAAACGTGACGCGCGCGGTCGCGAGCCACTCGGG
>DATCFU010000167.1:0-3749 GCA_036509315.1 Acidothermaceae bacterium | reverse complement strand
CGCTGGCGCAGCCTGCTCTTGCGCTGGCGTCGGCGCTGGTCGGGCGGGCGGCGAAGGCGGGCCTCGACGTCCCGGTGTCCGGTGTGATCGAAGCGCCGCACGTTGTCGACGCCGACTCGATCGGCGACCTGCTCATGGCGGTCGTCGCCCTTGCCCGCGCCGCGAAGGTCGATCCCGAAGCAGCATTGCGCGCCGCCGCCCGCCGCTACCGCGCTGCGGTTCACGCAGCCGAGGTGGTCGAGACTTCGCGTACATCGTGATCTTGTCGCGTCGTTACCTGCGGGCGCCTACGTTGGCCACCCGAGAAGTGCGCCATAGATCGCGCGGACCCGTTCCACGCAGTCCAGCCGGTCCGGCGGCTCCGGCATCTGGTGAGCAAGCTCATCTCGCCATGCTGCTTCGCTAGGGACACGAGCGGTATCGAACATGTACGGGTCGACGACCCGGCCAGCTTGTATCGCGAACAGCTCGATGGCCGACTCGTCGATGGCTCCGATCCGGGCCAGCGCGTCGAGGTCGGCGAGGTCTCGCGCACTCGCTCGGTCGTCCCACGCAGCGGTCTTCATCGCCGCGAACCCATCGACGGTCGGCACCGTCAGCTCGACGGTTACGGGCAAGTCGCCATATCGAAGTGCGATCTCGCGGCGCTCCGTCGGCCATCTTGCTTGAGCATGGTCAAGGTCGATGATCTGCATCTTCACCTGAAGATTCCACGCATTGAGCAACGCAGGGATCGTGTCGCGAAACACGCCGCTGGGCGACGGGTCCCAACTGATCTCGCCGAAATCCATTCGCAACGCAGGAGGGAGCAGCGCCTCGATCTGGCGAGCTACGTCCTGGCGAGGGCGTGCAAGGAAGGCGATGTCTTCGCTGAGCCGAAAGTCGGGCAAGTAGGTGCGTGAAAGCGCTGTACCGCCGTAGAAGACCAACCCTGCAGGCTCGTCCGCGGCGATGGCGCGCAAGACGTGGCTGATGAGATGGTCGCGTTCGATCTGTTCATCGGAGACGGCAAACGCTCTGGCCCACCGCTCGCGGTCGTCGCTACTTAGCATGACGGGTTTACCTCTACACCGAGACTGTCGTCGCCCGGCGCAAATGCACGCAGGTTACGACCGTCGAAGGGTTGGCGCGTCGGCAGCGAGGGCATCTCACCGTTTATCGCGGGAGCGCACGCCCAACGTGCCCGCATGTAAGCAGTGCCCCGGTGTTGGCGGATCGCAAGATCGCGAGCGTGGGTCCAGTCAACTCTGCTCGCAAGCGCGAGAAGCACCGCGCCAATTTCACGTGGCTGAAGATCTCCGAGGTCCGGCCGTGCAGAGAGGTCGAGCACTGTCTGGTCGACGTCAGTCATGTAGCCCTGGGCCAGGCGGGTTGGCGCTCGGGTGCGATCGAGCAGCGCGACGTTCCGTTTTACAAAGATGACAGTTCCGAAGGAAGTCGACAGTCGCGGTCGTTGCTTTGGCACTGCCACCACGGCAAGGGCTAACGCTCGCGGTAGCGCGCCGAGGAGTCGGGCTGCGCTGACGCCCATCAATGCGACGTCGGTCTGCGGATAGTCGGTAGTGGCGATGGCGAGCGCGAGGTCTTCGACCGCCGGGCGCCAAGCAGGATTTCCGATTCGATCAGGTGGCGGGATGAGGTAATAGCCGGTGGCGATTCGTCTGAACGCGCCCTGCCTCACCAGGCGCGCGGCCTCCTTGGCCGGATTCGTATACGCCTGAGCGAGATCACGCGGCCGAACCACATGCGTCGCACTATCCAGCGCAGCCGCAGGCAGCGTCACACTTCGGTCTGCATTCACTACGATGAACATACCCTAAGAGGTAAGTCTCATAATATAACATGCACGGGCCTGAGGCGATCATCCGGCCCACCCGCCGGCCCTTGCCGCGCTGATGCTGGTCCGGGCGCGGGTCGTAGCAGGTACACGCTGGGCTCGCCGGTAAACTAGCGACCCGCCTTCCCGATGCTTTGGAGTACCACTGTGGCCGCCATCGAAGCCCTCGGGGCTCGCGAAATCCTCGATTCCCGAGGCAACCCGACCATCGAAGTTGAAGCACTTCTCGACGACGGCACCATTGCCCGCGCGGGAGTTCCGAGCGGCGCATCGACCGGCGCCTTCGAGGCCGTCGAGTTGCGTGACGGCGGTCAGCGCTATGGCGGCAAGGGTGTCGAGAGGGCTGTGCAGGCTGTCATCGACGACATCGCGCCCGAGGTCATCGGTTACGAGGCGAGTGAGCAGCGACTGCTCGACGCGAAGCTGATCGAACTCGACGGCACGCCGAACAAGTCCAAGCTCGGTGCCAACGCGATTCTCGGTGTGTCACTCGCGGTGGCCAGGGCCGCCGCCGAATCCGCGGAGTTGCCGTTGTTCCGCTACCTCGGCGGCCCCAACGCGCACCTGCTGCCGGTGCCGATGATGAACATCGTCAACGGCGGATCGCACGCCGACTCCAACGTCGACATCCAAGAATTCATGATCGCCCCAATCGGTGCCGGCACGTTCGCCGAGGCATTTCGCTGGGGCGCCGAGACCTACCACGCGTTGAAGGCAGTGCTGAAAGCGCGAGGGCTTTCGACCGGACTCGGCGACGAGGGCGGGTTCGCACCGAACCTCGACAGCAACCGTGAAGCTCTCGACCTGATCCTCGAGGCCATCGCGAACGCCGGCTTCACTCCTGGCCGCGACATTGCACTCGCACTCGACGTTGCCGCCACCGAGTTTCACAAGGATGGCGCGTACGCATTCGAGGGCGGCAGCAAATCGGCGTCCGATCTGATTTCGTACTACGGCGACATCGTCGCGAACTACCCGCTGGTGTCGCTCGAGGACCCGCTCGACGAAGAGGACTGGGAGGGCTGGAAGGCGATCACCGACGCGCTGGGCTCGAAGGTTCAGATCGTCGGCGACGACTTGTTTGTCACCAACCCGATTCGCATCGCACGGGGGATTGAGTCGGCAACCGCGAACGCGCTGCTGGTGAAGCTGAACCAGATTGGCACGTTGACCGAGACCCTCGACGCCGTTGACATGGCGCATCGTGCGGGCTACCGAACGATGGTCTCGCACCGATCCGGTGAGACCGAGGACACCACGATTGCCGACTTCGTGGTCGCGACGAATGCCGGTCAGATCAAGAGCGGTGCGCCGGCGCGCGGCGAACGCATTGCGAAGTACAACCAGCTCATGCGCATCGAGGAAGAGCTCGACGACGCGGCGCGCTACGCAGGCGCGTTGGCGTTCCCCCGATTCGTGGTCGGCTGACGTTGCGCCGCCGACGCCCGGCAGACGACGGCGCTGCGCCGGATGTCGGTGATGCAGCTCGCGTTGGCGCGACTGGCGTTGGTGCGGCGGCCGGTGAAATGGCGGACGGCGAGCTTAGCGTTGATGGGCCGCGTCACGGCAAGCCGACGTTTACCGGACGAGCTGCCGTGCTTGCCGTCGTGGTTGCTGCGTTGGCGCTTGCGCTCGCCGCTCCGGTACGTGAGTTACTCAGTCAGCGCTCACAAATCTCTTCGCTGAACAGCAGCATCGCCACTCAGGAGCAGCAGGTCGCGGCACTGCAGAAAGCCCAGAAGCAATGGGCAAACTCGACGTACGTCGAGCTGCAGGCGCGCGAACGGCTGCACTACGTGTTCCCGGGGCAAGTGCCCTACGTGACGTTGTCGCCGACACCCGTTGCGTCCGCGTCGGCCGCGGCTGCGCAGGCGCTCGCATCGCAGCCGTGGTACGGCCGCTTGTGGTCGTC
>DATCFU010000166.1:0-2511 GCA_036509315.1 Acidothermaceae bacterium | reverse complement strand
ACTCAAACTGACGTGACCGACTCGAGCGACGAGCATCTGCGCCGGTCAGCTGTGAGCGCGGATGTAGTCCTCCATGAGCTGGCGTCCGGCATCGAATCGTTCGCGCATCAGGTGGGTGTAAACCTCGGCCGTCATGACAGGGGAATGATGGCCGAGCCGACGCTGGACATCGAAAATCGTCAGTCCTGCATCGAACATCAGCGACGCCGCCGTATGCCGCAGCGAAAGCCAGCTGATCCCGCGGCCATCCAAACCTGCGCGAGTAAGCGCCTTGTCCAGAACGAACCGACGAAACGTTTGGCGCTGCGGGTGAGTCCCGTTTCGGGTGAGGAACAGGAACGCCTCGCGATCGCGCGGCAGGCAGTACGAGGCGATGTGCTTGTTGATCTCGTCCATAACCGGAGCGGGCACCGGCACGGTGCGGAACTCGCCGGTCTTGTTGCCGAACTCGGTGAACACGTGCGTCCCGTTTTGGTTGACGACCACCCGGCCGAACGTGATTTCCTTCTTGAGTGGATTGACATCGCAGACACGTATCCCGAGCGCTTCGTTCCAGCGAGGTCCGAGCCAGCATCCGATCAGGATCATCGCGCGATACCGCTCGTTGGTTTTCAGACCTTCGTACCCGGGGCTTGCGTCTGCGACTGCCTGGCAGAGACGTACTACCTCCGACGCCGTGAGCACATCGTCGAACGTCTTGGCGATCTTCGGCTTCGGCGGCAGGGTGATGTCAATCAAGGGGTCGGGAATGATGCCGTCCTTGACTGCACGCCGGATGGGTCCGCGCAACAACGTGTAGCAATGCCGCACCGACGTCGGTCCCATCTTGCGGGCGAGTTGGGCGATCCAATCGTCAACGTCCGACGGGCGAATGCTGCACAGCGGCCAACTCCCCCAGTAGGGCAGCACATGAAGCCGGGCGCGGCTCACATCGGTGTAGGCCCGTGTCGACGAGATTTGACGGGCATCCCACCATCGCGCGTAGTACGACGCGAATGACGCCTCGCGTTCCTCCCGCGCGACGTAGGTGCCACGTCGCATCGACCTCTCGACCTCCGCTTTGCGATCTAGGGCGATGTCGGGCGGGGTTCGACGCGCTGGCCCATCGAAGCGCTCGGTGCGTTCCTTGCCTGCTCGGTCGCGATACCGCAGATCCCAGCCGCCGGCACGGTATCGGAGGCTTGCCATTTCAGCCGCCCGACCGGGGCGTTAATGATCTTGACCACACTCTGACCACGAACGGGGCGTCAGACGCCACCATGGGAAAGCACCACCCGACACGTAAAACCGCAGGTCAGAGGCCTAATGGTGGGGGTTGGAGTCGAGGAGCGCAAGCCCTTTGTACGCGCTCCGGAGGCGGGGGCGCAGGTTCGAATCCTGCCGGGGGCACCGCAAAACCGCAGGTCAGAGGCTTGTAAGTCGAGTGGAATTCGCCCTTAGTCCGCAAATAGTCCGCAAGAAATCCAAAGCACCACCGCAACTCCGAGTCCTAGCAGCCGCGCGAACACCCCCCGCCAATCGCCGTGCCGGTGCCGGTGGTTCTCGTGAGGGCGTCAAGAACGCCGTAGCCTGCGGCAAATCCGCTGCCCCAGCAGGCACCGGAATACGTCGGCGCCGTCGACCGAGTGCGTCGGATCCGGATCACACGTGCTGCGAGACCACGAGCAACCCGCCCCCAACGGGCGGGGCGGTATGTGCGCGGGTCGCGATCACCTCTCGGATGCGCTACGGATGGATGCAGCCGCGGACAGGATGAAGAACTGACTGGGCGGGTGGCACAGACCGGCGGCCGAGCGTCGTGGCGGGCTTACGTCGGGTGTTGGCTAACGTCGTCGCGGTCCAGCGCCGTGGCAGCGGCGAACAACCCAAAGCCGCCAGGCGGAACAGTCGCACCCACAGGCCCGATGCGGACGTGGTGCACGATGACGTTCTTCGGTGGCAAGCTGGCGGGTCCACGCGAGGTCACGTGGCGACCCGCGAGTAGGAAGCGGATCTTCATCGGGCTGTACGACAGGCAGTGGAGGATCAGTCCGATCGGCACGGCACTGATTGCGCGCGGCGTCTCGCTCGTCGCCACCGCACATACCGACCTCGCCGCCGTCTAGCAAGCTCAAATCCTGCTGGTTCCGGCCCGAGTACGCGCGGCATCCCAGCACCAGCGCTCGCGCATACGCATCAAGTGACCGTCTTTGCCAGATCTGTGAGTCGCCAAGCCGACCCGGTGCTGGCGCGGAACGCCTAGCGCAGCAATCGCGCAATGACGCATGGGCGCGGCAGGACAGCCGTCATCTCGGAGTTGCCGGACCGGTTCGCTTACCGCTACGCCGTGGTTCGGGCGGGGTGAGCAGCGACAGTGCGCCCTCGACGGCTGCTACGAAGCGCTCCTTGTCCTGGTGTGCCCGAGCGACCACGAACCCGCCCTGGACGACCGAGAGCAAGGTGATTGCCACCTGCTCCGGGGCGACGTCACCACGCACCTCGCCGGCGTGTTGTCCCTCACGCAAGACCGCC
>DATCFU010000165.1:0-10937 GCA_036509315.1 Acidothermaceae bacterium | reverse complement strand
GGAACCCGGATGGTCACAGGTGGAGTTGATCGTTGAGGACTCCGAGCCAACGCCGGCGCCCGTACGGATCGTCGGCAACGGCCCACACATCGGCATCATCAGCGACATCGACGACACCGTGATGATCACTGCTTTGCCGCGCCCGTTCGTCGCGTTGTGGAACACGTTCGGCCGCCGCGAAGCGGCACGGCGACCCGTCCCAGGAATGGCCGCGCTATATCGGAAGATCGCCTCCAAAAACCCGGACAGCGTCGTCGTGTACGTGTCGACAGGACCGTGGAATGTCGCACCGGCCATTGACGGCTTCCTCAGCCGGCACGGCTACCCGCCCGGGCCGCTGCTGTTGACGGATTGGGGTCCAACGGCCGACGGGTGGTTTCGGTCCGGCCGCGCGCACAAGAGGACAGAACTGCAACGGTTGATCACCGAACTCCCCCAAGTGTCGTGGATTTTGGTCGGCGACGACGGGCAGCACGACCCGGAACTGTATTGCGCAATCGCAGGCGATGCGCCCGACCGGGTGCGCGCGATCGCGATCCGCGAACTCACAGCGGCGCAGCAGATCCGCACCCACGGGTTACCCGAGCCGCCGGCCAGCAAGTACGGTCACTCGCCCGCACCGCCCTCGGTGCCAGAGGTCCGCGCACCCAACGGGATGACCCTGCTCCATGCGCTGCGCGAACGCGGCGTTCTCATACCGCGACCGGATGGTGGGAACGCTACGGTCGGATCGTCTTGACGGGTGTGAATGACCTTCGACAGCAAGGGGCGACATGCTCAGCGATGATGACCTGCGCAGCTTGTCGCGACAGGAACTCGACGACCTGCGGAGCCGCCTCGCGCACGCCGGCGGGGACATGCCGAGCCTGACCGCAGGTAATCAACGACGCCGCCGATTCGTTGTCATCATGACCGTCGCGACGCTCGGGCTGATCCCTTGGGTGATCGTGCTCGCATTGACACTGCCCAAGCACTACATCGCCGGCCACTGGACCCTCACTTGGGTCGGCTTCGACCTAGGTTTGCTCACATCTCTCGGGCTCACCGCGTACTTGGCGTGGCGCCGCCGACAGGCGGTGATTGGAGTCGCTTTCCTGTCGGCGGCGATGCTGACCTGCGACGCGTGGTTCGACATCACAACATCATCGGGACCAGTCGACGTCGCGACGTCGATCGCGTCCGCGGCATTGGTGGAACTTCCCCTCGCAACGATGCTTTTCGCAGTCGCACATCAGCTTCTTAGCGCCGCAACCGACCAGGCACGCAGGTCACATCTGGGACTCACCCGACCGGCGAGGTCGTTCAAGACGCCACTGTTCGGAGTATCCGAACAACCGCCTTCGCCCGCCGCTTCCTGACACGCGGGTCGCTGGCGAAGATGTGTGCGTGGCGTGACCGGTGATGGGACCCCGCGTAGCGGCCCGGACGGGACAGGATCATGCTCGCCGTGCTCGAGCGCGACGAGGAACTCCTGCCGGAAGCAGACCAGCGCCGACGGCACTGGGCGTGCGAGCCGGTGGGCCTCAGTTTGTCGTCAACTGTTGCCGGCGACGGCGCGGACGCATGACGCTGCCACTCGGAACGGCTGGCGGCTCAGCTCGGGGCGCCCGTTCGGTCGGATTGATAGGCGTGATCATGGGCGTTTCCCCCTTGCCGCTCCTGCTCCAGGTGGCATTTGTGATGCTGTTCGCGGTCGCCCATCAACTGCTGCGCGCTGCGACGGCTGAAGCACGCCGATCAGAGCGCAACGCCAGGGTGCCGACGGGATCGTGGACGACGTCACTCGTCGGCGTATCCGACAGCCCGCCTTCTGCTGTCAAATCCTGACACGCAGGTCGGCGGGAGTTCGTCGACATCGATGTGTGCCAGCCCATGATTGAACCCGGCGGACAGCACCGGTTTCCTCGTCCGACCAGGTGTATCGCTGGCGCTACGAGGACGGTCGCAGGACCTCGAGCATGATGCCAGCGGGGAGACCGAGGCCGAACTCGCCGGTGGGCCGGCGATTAAGGTTGGCGGCTCGTACGAAGTGAGCGCCTAGCCGCACGGAAGTCACCGCCGTCGCATAGGCGGCATAGAACGGTGGGGATGCGCAAAGTCCGGACAGATTCGAGCGCAGGTCGGCTCAGCGTCGCATCAGGGTCTTTGCCAAAGACGGGACTACGTCGGCCGACACTGCTTAACGTGTGTTGACGACGCCACGCAAGCTACCCGACTCTCAGCTGCGCGGGCAGCGTAGCGTAACGGCGAGCGCGGCGACGCCGACATGCATCTGACTGCGGGATCCCACGACTTCACCGTCGCGCTCGCAGGCGACTGGCCGATCCGCGACGATATCGAGTTCGCGCACGCGCAGGCGTTCAAACGTTGGCCCTTCGCGTCGCCCAGCAAGCACGGCGACCGCCAGGCGCAGCCAACCAATCCAACCGTGCGGCGCCATCACCAGCACGTCGAGCAGGCCGTCGTCGGGTTCGGCATCCGGCATCAGGGGCAGGTTGCCTTGGAGGTGGCCGACGTTCCCGATGAGCACTCCGACAGTGCGCCGGGTAACGCTCGCGCCGTCAGAGGGATGCAGCTCGACGCGAAACCGTGGGTCGCGTAAGTGACGCAGCGCGGCGAGGACATAGGCCGCCCACCCGACCCGAGACTTAAGCGTGTCGTTGGTGTCGTCGAGCATCGCGGCGTCTAACCCGATGCCGGCCATCACAGCAAACGGTTCGTCATCGAGCATGCCGATATCGATCGGGCGGTCACGACCACCGAAGGCGACGTCGAGCGCGGCCGCCGCGTCGAGCGGTATGCCGAGATTGCGGGCGAGCAGATTCCCGGTGCCGCACGCCACGATGCCCACCGGAACGTCGGCCCCTGCCAGAGCGCCCAGGCACGCCGTGACGGTCCCGTCGCCGCCGCAGATCACCACCAGGTCCACACCGGCGTCGAGCGCCTCGCGGGCCGCCCCGGCGCCGGGGTCATCGACGGTCGTTTCGAAGTACAGCGGTGTCGTCCAGCCCGGCGTGATGGACGCGGCTGTCTTGATTGCCTCGATGCCGGTGCACTTGGCGGGATTCACGACAAACGCTGCCTGCTTGGTGACGATCATGGATTGGTTGTTACCACACCTCGGGGAACTGGACGGACGCAGTGGTCGCGGCCATCCGCAAAGGCGGATGACCGTGGCGAGTACCAAAGACGAGGCTACGCGGGCCGATGAATGCGCAGGGCGGCGCGACCATTCGATCGGCGCGTCGGTCGACCATCGGGTAGCCCCTGCGCCCTGTTCCTCGAGCGACGCAGGCAGGTACGCAGGCTTCGAGGGACCAGCCGGCCGCCATAGGCTCGGGTCGAGCACGAACAGCAGGACGACGGTGCCGTCGCCGGCGTCGGATATGGCGGACAGCGGCGCAGGGTTGTCGGCCAGCCGCAGGGCGCGCCGAAACCACATGACGCTCGTCACGTCATCGGGCCCGGAACGTCTGCGCGGCGGTAACCGGGTCGGCGTTGACCAGTTGCGCGCCGACGCGGTCGGCAAGTTTCTTCGATGCGCCGCCGCCGGCGAGAGCGAGCGGTGTGAGGCGCGCCAGACGCTTGAGCGCTGGCCCGACCGCTGAGAATCGTTCGGGCGTGGTCGCGGCCATGAGGACGAGCCGAGGCCGTAGCGCGCCAGCTGTTGCGATGATGTCGTCGATCGGGGTGTCGGCACCGAGGTAGGCGACCCGCCAGCCACTGCGGTTGAGCACGATGCCGAAGATCAGCAGTGCGAGGTCGTGCTGCTCGCCGGGCGGGCAGGCTAGCAGCGCGTAAGGGCCGAGGCCGTTTCCCCACCCACGCGCCAGGCTCGCGAGCCGACCTCGTATGACGTGGCTGGCGAAGTGCTCCTGCGCGACGCTGACGGTGCCGAGCGACCAGCGCTCACCCAGCTCGTGCAGGTAGGGCACCAGCGCGTCGCGCAGCACCGCCTCGACTGTAAAGGCTGTCAGCAACCGGTCCAGGGACGCCTGCGCAGCAGGTTCGTCCATCGTGTCGAGGGCCTGTCGGAGCGCCCCCGCGGGCCCAGGCAAATCTGCCGGATCGGCGTCCGACGCCCGGGTATCAATGGCTGACGCGACGGTCTGATCCTCGTCGATAGCCGCGCGAGCCGCCTGGGCCGCGGCCAGCCCACCCGCAAGATAGGTCTGCATGTGACGAATCCGTTGGGCGTCGGCTTCCGAATACAAGCGGTAGCCGCCCTCGGATCGAGCGGGCTTGAGAAGGCCGTACCGGCGTTCCCACGCTCGAAGCACGTACTCGCTGACACCGACCCGGCGGCTGAGCTCGCCGATCCGCAGCGCGGGGGAACCCTCGTCCTGACCCGACCCTGACATTCCACAAACATTAGACTAACACTTGACAGCCGTCGAGAGCCCCTACTAGCGTCATCCTTAGACAAACCCTCGACAAAGGTGCCAGTGCATTGAGTAACGAACCCCTGTGATCACCCGCTCTTCGGCGGCCGCCCGGCCATCGGTCGCGATCGTGGGCTCCGGTATCTCAGGCCTCACGGCCGCCTACCTGCTCACCCGCACCCACGACGTCACACTCTTTGAGAGCGACAACCGGCTCGGCGGGCACGCCCACACCCACGACCTCACTGCGTCCGACGGCAGCAGGCATTGCGTCGACAGCGGATTCATCGTGCACAACGACCGCACCTACCCCTGGCTGCGGAAGCTCTTCGCCGAGCTCGAGGTCGAGGTTCGACCCACCGAAATGAGCATGAGCGTCGGCTGCGCCGGGTGCGGCGTCGAATACGCCGGCGGTCGCGGCCTGCGCGGCATCCTCGCGCAACCCGGCCGCATGTTCGATCCGCGATTCGTCCGCTTGATGCTGCAGGTCAAGCGGTTCCATCGGCGGGCTGCCGCGTTTCTACGCTGTGCCGATCCCGGTGACCTCACGACGTACGGCGCATTTCTGCAGCGCGAGGGGTTCAGTGAGTACTTCATCACGCACTATGCCGTCCCCGTTGTGTCGTGCGTGTGGTCTTCGGGGCGCGAGGCCGCGCTGCTGTATCCGGCGCGATACCTCTTCCGCTTCCTCGACCAGCACGGCATGTTGCGGGTCACCGGTTCACCACAGTGGTACACCATCGTCGGTGGATCACGCACGTACGTCGAACGCGTGTCCGCGCGGCTTGACGACGTCCGGACGTCGCGAGCTGTCACCGACATCACGCGGCGTCCGCATGGGGTCGAAATCCGTGACGCCAATGGGCAGGTCGCACTGTTCGACTGTGTCGTCATCGCTACCCACGCCGACCAGGCATTGAACCTGCTGACTGACCCCACCGACGACGAAGTGGACGCCCTCAAAGCATTCGGGTATGCGCGCAACCAGGCCATCCTGCACACCGATGCGTCGATCCTGCCTGATACTGCTGCGGCACGGGCGTGCTGGAACTATCAGCTCCTCCTGTACGTCACGAGCGCAGCCACCGGTCGTGACGTACTGGATGAACCGGCTGCAGGGACTCGCCTCACCCGACCACTACCTGGTCACCCTGAACGCGCGCGACGTCATCGATCCCGACCGGGTCGTTGCGGTCATGGACTACGAGCACCCGATCTACACACCCGAGGCAGTCGCTGCCCAGTCACAGCTGGCGTCCCTCGCGACGAGTCAGACGGTCTACGCCGGCGCATATCACGGCTGGGGATTCCACGAGGACGGCTGCTACTCAGGAGTCAAAGCGGCCCGGCATTTCGGAGTGTTCTGGTGACCGCCGCCACAGTCGGAACGAAGGTTTCGCTGCCGAGTCTCCCCGCGCTCGTAATCGGCCACATCACGCACCATCGGAGCGGACCGGTACGGCACGCCTTTCGCCACGGCGTGTACCAGTGGCTCGTCGACCTCGACGCGCTACCGGAAGAGCCCTGGTACCTGAGGCCGTTCGCCAGCTTCCGACCGGCCGACCATCTCGGCGACCCGAACCTCTCGATCAAGGCGAACGTCGAGAACTTCGTTGCGCTCAATGGCGTCCGGCTCGGCAGCTCGAGCAGAGTCGTGATGCTGGCCAACGCGCGCGTGCTCGGCCACGTGTTCGACCCGCTGTCAGTGTTTTGGTGTTTCGACGCAAACACGACGTTGACCTGCATCGTGGCGGAGGTCCACAACACGCATCGCGAGCGACACGTGTACTTGCTGCACCCCGACGCAGCAGGCGCTGCGAGAACCGAGAAGGCGTTGCACGTCTCACCCTTCTTCGATGTGAGCGGCCACTACGAACTGCGATTCGGGCTCGCGCCCGACGTCGTGTCGAGCACGGTCATCCTGCGTCGCGAAGGAGCGGTCGCCTTCGCTGCGACGTTCCGTGGGCCACCGGTGCCGGCCACCACTGGCGCCGTCATAGGCCAGCTCCTTCGCCGGCCCCTCATGCCGCAACGCGTATCCGCGCTCATCCGGATGCACGGTGTACGGCTGTGGATTCGCCGGCTGCCGACACCGCGTCGTCCAACCCATCGCGCACAGGAAGGTGTCTGACATGACCGTCGCCACTACGGTGCGCTGGCCGTCGATCGCCCGTGTGCCGCGTACGCCCGTCGGGGCTGCCGTGGCACGCCTGATCTTCGCGCGGGCACTGCGGATGGCAGGCATCCGAGGGAAGCTTCCGGACGGGACGACGATCGGCGGCGGTCCCGCCGACGCGCCGGCATTCGAACTGGTCCGCCCCCAAGCGTTCTTCGCCCGAGTCGGGCGCGACGCGAAGATCGGTTTCGGTGAGGCCTTCATGGCCGGCGATTGGCGCGCAGCGCCAGGAACTGACCTGGCCGACCTGCTGACGCCGCTCGCGGCCAAGCTCACCACGTTGGTTCCCGAGCCGTTGCAGCGCTTGAGAACACTCGTCGACCGGCGGATCCCGACTCGTCACGAGAACACCCTCGACGGTTCGCGGGCGAATGCGCACGCACATTATGACCTTAGTAACGACCTGTTCCGCGCGTTCCTCGACCCGACCATGTCCTATTCGGCGGCGTGGTTCGACGAGAACGATTCCACTCTGACAACGTCGACGCTCGAGAACGCGCAGCTGCGAAAGATCGACGGAATTCTCGACCTCGCTGGCGTCGGCCGCGGCACCCGGATGCTCGAGATCGGCACTGGATGGGGAGCACTGGCGATCCGTGCCGCACAACGCGGTGCACGTGTGACGACCGTGACGATCTCCGCGGAACAGCTCTCCCTGGCGGTGGAACGGATAGAGGCCGCCGGACTGTCGAGCCTGATCGACGTGCGGCTCCAAGACTACCGCGAGGTCGAGGGTTCGTTCGACGCGATCGTCAGTGTGGAGATGGTCGAGGCGGTCGGGGAGGCGTACTGGCCCACCTACTTCGCAACCCTTGACCGACGCCTGGCCCCCGGTGGGAAGGTCAGCATCCAGGCGATCACCATGGCGCACGAGCGCGTCCTTGCGACGAGGCGTTCATTCAGCTGGATCCAGAAGTACATCTTCCCCGGTGGGATCATCCCCTCGCTCGAGTCGATCGAGGAGAACCTCGCGGCCCACACGACTTTGCGTGTTACCGGACGCCGCGAGCTCGGGGCCCATTACGCGCGCACGCTTCACCTGTGGCGGGAACGCTTCGACGACCAATGGCCGCACATCCACCAGCTCGGGTTCGACGAGACGTTTCGCCGGATGTGGGAGTTCTACCTCGCTTACTGCGAGGCCGGCTTCCGGGCGGGCTACCTGGGCGTCAGCCAGCTACAGATGGCGCGGAAGCCGACATGGATCTGAACGGAAAGGTGGCCTGGGTCGTCGGCGCCTCGAGCGGGATCGGTGCCGCGGTGGCCAGGGAACTTCGATCGCGGGGCGCCCGCGTTGCGATCTCCGCGCGCCGCCACGACCTGCTCGCAGCGGTGTCGGCCGGCAACATGCTGGTGGTGGCCGCAGACGTCACCAACCCGGAAGCACTCGCTGCAGCCGCCGAGCTCGTCCGCAAGGAACTCGGGCCGATCGATCTCGTCATCCTGTCTGCCGGCTATTGGAAGCAAATGGACGCCCATGACTGGGACACCGAGACGTTCGACAAGATCGTGCAGATCAACCTCGTCGGCATGAGTAACGCGGTAGCGACAGTCCTTCCTGAGATGCTGTCGCGGCGATCGGGACTCATCGCCGGCATCGCCTCCGTCGCCGGCTACCGAGGGCTAGCCGGGTCGGAGGCCTACGGGGCGACGAAGGCGGCCCAGATCAATCTCCTCGAGGCACTGCGCATCAGCCTCGCTCGCAGCGGCGTTCGCGTCACGACGATCTGCCCAGGGTTCGTGCATACGGAGCTGACCGCAGAAAACGCCTTCCGAATGCCGTTCATCATCGAGGCGGACGAAGCGGGTCGATCCATCTGCGACGGCCTCGAGCGTGACCGCATGGATCGTGTTCCCCAAACGGATGGCTGTGCTCGCCAAGGCAACCCGCCTCATTCCGGTGCGCGCGTGGCCAGCGCTGTGGGCGCGGAACTCCCGTACCCGAACGGAGTCGTCATGAGATTGCGCAAAGTCGTGGTCGTCGACCAGCCGGTGGACAAGGTGTTCGACTACCTTTCCGACTTCACCACAACCACCGAGTGGGATCCTGGCACCGTCAAGACAGTGCGCGTCGCCGGCAACGGCGGAGTCGGAACCGAATATCTGAACACCTCGATGTTCGCCGGCCGTCAGACAGAGCTCACCTACGTCGTGCAGGAGCTTGTCCCGAACCTGCGGATCGCCCTTCGCGGTGAGAACAAGACCGTCGTCGCTCACGACATGATGACGTTCCGATCGGTGCCTGGTGGAAACCGCGCCGGTGCGCGCACCGAAGTGACCTACACCGCCGACTTCGCGTTCAAGGGCATCGCAAGGGTCATCGCACCCTTTCTCAAGCCCGCATTCGCCAAGCTGGGCACCGAGGCGGAGACTGGGTTGATGCGGGCCCTTGCCCGGCTATGAGATCAGGCCCGTGACGCCCAAATCGTCGCTCACGCTCCCGTCGCTGTCGAGCCATGGGTCGCACTCATGACGCCGGCACCAAGCAGCCACGCCCGCCCGCCCGTCGAGAGTCTCATCAACGAGGTCGTCTGCAAGGAACACGTCATCGCCGGATACGTTCGCGACCCCGACGGCGGTCTCGCCGATTTTCGCCGGGCGGTCACCCTCGGGCTTCAGCGGATTCAGGACCAAACGGTGACGACATCCTGGACGTCCGCCACGACGTCCGCCAGATCGGGTGCTTGGCATGTCGGCTGTTACGCGCCGAGCGAGTTGCGGGTCGTCCCACGCGGTCAACAGAACGGTCACGCTTTCGCTGGCCGGGTTATCGCCCGCCAGCGTCGCGAGTTGCTGTCACATCTTGGCCCGCAGGTCGATAGTTCATGTGAGTGGACACGGCGATTGCTCTGATGGCGCTGCGCGCGGTCGGCATCAGGGTCCGAATCACATCGTTCCCGAGGTCGTCGGGCAGCAGCGAGATTGGGACGGGTTCGACTATCTCTGGGTTGATCAGGTTCCACCTGGCACTCCCCGCCACGCCGCCCCTCTCTATGCCTGCACCAAGTCCCCTCCGCTAGATAGGAATTTTGCGGCGTCGCCGCCAGCGGTGGAGAGCGAAGTCACCAGGCGTACGCGAGTCCTGCCACATGTGCCATTCGGCGTGAGCACGCGATCTCGCGATGGACGCGCCGGCGCTCCCGGGCTTCGCTAAGCGCAATACACACACCGAACAGACCCGATCATCCACAACAGCACCCCATAAGCGCTGAATTGCACAAGTAACGACTGAATCGTACCACCGAAGGTGACCGGCCTACGGCCGCTGCTACCGCTCTGTGCCCTGCTCCATGTCAGGCGCCGGGTCGCCTTGGTCGGACCCAAACGTGCAGGGGGCACGAGGAGGAGAACGATGCCACTCGAGCGGGCGTCGGCGGATCTCATGTCAGGCCGAGGCGCGATGGGGTTGAAATGCGCTGGATCGCGGTATAACACGGTGATAACACCCGATATTTGATGTTGATCGCAAGGAAGTACACCGTGACCGATTACGCCGCCAACAGCCAGGCTCTTCGGGACACCGAACGGGCGACCCTCGACCTGCGTGACGCAGTCGCCGATCGCGCGCCCGCGGAGGTCGTCGCCGAACTGACTGCGGTTCATGCCGCCGCCCAAGCACGCGTGCTCAGCCTGCGCCAACGGGGCTAGGTGACGTGAGCGAACTCGAGCCTGCGCCAGCGCCCGTCAGCGGGGGGCCGATGGCGATCGGAGGGCGGTGCGGGTGTCACCGGTACGCGGCCAGCGCGCCGCATCGGCCCGGCGAATGCTACTGGTGCCAGCACGCGCGATCCGACCACCACCATGGCACCGGGCCATGCGAAAACTCTTGGCACGCGACACCGGCCAGGCTCCGACGTCCGCCCGAACTATCCCTCCGCGAAGTGCAGATCGTCCTGCCAGGTACTCCCGGCACCCCCGATGAGGCCTTCCTCCCCGTCGGTGGCGACGCCGGACCCGGCCGGGAGCGCGATGGCGTCACGACCCTCCGGCGCGACCCGTAAGCCCTCGCGCGCAACCTGACGTTCGCGTCCCGAAGCGGCACCGGCGCCCACTGCGGGGTTGCCGCTGAGCGACGTGTCATCGTGTTCTCGTCGCAGCTGGTCGTCTCGGAGGAGATGGTGCCAGACGTCCTCTGGGACATGTTTGCCCGCGCTGACCAGGCCCACCGTCAAAGCGTTCCGCGTTCGGATCACCTCGCTGGACCAACGCACAAGATCCACGTGCAAATCACCGCGGCGCTCGGCAACGCTTCGGCTTGCAGTCCTGCTAGGAAGCGCTGAGTAGAGCAACCAGAACGCGTGACAACACGCAGGGCGCTTGAGTTCCGGCGTTCGTCGTGGACGCGTTTCGTCTGCTGCCGCTGGTATTCGTTGACTTGA
>DATCFU010000164.1:0-29094 GCA_036509315.1 Acidothermaceae bacterium | reverse complement strand
ACCGCCGGCCTCGTTACCCACAGCTATCGTGGCGGTCACCGCGTACGCGCTCGCGGCATCCGCGGTCGCCTGAAATACGGGAACCAGAACTGCCGTCGACACGGCGACTGCTGCAGTCGTCGCCACCACGGCAGCGCGCGTAAGTCTCGGCGATCTTGCAGTACGGGCAGCGGTCACGGCGATCATCCCCACCTGGAATCATTGGCGGGCAACCCCGCGCCGGAAAATGCGATCAACCTAACGACAGCTTGGCGCCCTGGGAAGTCCCTCGAGAGATAGCGCGCGTCGTCCGGTTCGATCCCTGGCACGAGCGAGCCGGGTCCCTGCAACACGCTGAGTGCGATGACGGGGCGCCATCAGCCACGGCCGATGAGTCTGGGGGAGTGGGCTCGCTGTCATGGGGGTTCAACTCGGTGTCCGAGGGGGGACTTGAACCATCTGCACCGACGATCTTGGTTGAGCGTGAATCGGGCCGAAATCGCGGGTTAGCCTGCGGTATAAGGGAAAACGAGCACCCGGATGCTGCCCGTTGCGCCCCGTTGTCACGGATTGGTGCAACCACCGGGGGCACGGATGATCTTGGCTCAGGCGCGACGAGCAGCGCGCGAGGGGGCGCCAAGAGCGCCCGCGTTGTGCCGCTGGTCTGACCCAAGCAGTGTGTCCGAGGAACCAACTCTTGCTTGGGTGGGCCAGCCGTTCGAGGCCTACGCCTTGATGAGCAGCTGGACGCCGGCCTTACGCGCGGCCTTGGCTAGCGGTTTGTCGAGGGTGGCCAGGGTGGTCCCGAGTCGTTCGGCGAGCAGCAGGTAGGCGGCGTCGTAGGAGCTCAGCGTGTGACGTCGTCCGGTCGCGACAATTCCGGCCAGGTCGGTGGGGGAGGTGTCGACGTTGATCGGTAGCTGGGCAAGGAGTTCCAGGAACCGGCTCGCCTGTGCCTCGCTGAGGCGACCGCGTCGCTCGGCGACCAGCAGGACGTTGGCGACTTCCAACGGCCAGATCGCCGGCACGACCACTTGATCCTCACGAAGCAGATCCAGCACCGCCTCCGTTGCCTGGGTTGCTTCGTCCTGGAAGCACCAGGCCATGGCGACGCTCGTATCGATGACGAACATCAGCTAGCGCCGGCCTTCCTCGACCATCTCACGCACCGACTCCCCGTCGAGCCGCACACCGACTCGGGCGGCCCGAAGAGCGGCGATCACCGATTCGGGAGTGGATCGTGAGTCGATCGGAACGAGCCTGGCCACCTCCCGACCGTGTTTGGTGATCGTCACGCTCTCACCGCGCTCAACCTGATCGAGTAGGCGAGGCAGATGGGTCTTGGCGTCATACGCACCGATCGATGAGCTACTCACCACACCAGACTAGTCTCCGACCAGTCCGGTATCAAGTGCAGCACCGGCCGGTCGGCACTCCCGCGTACCCGCGCGCCCCGACCGATGAGCAGATGACGCCGAAGGTCGCTGATCGCCCACCCTGCGAAACACAATCATAATGCCGCGAGGCGCGCGACCACGGCGGCGCGCACGGCAAGCACGTGCCGACACGCGAGCACATTTTGGCCCACACGCAACAGAACCCACCCGCCGGCGCGCAGCATCTCGCCAAGCTATCTCCGCGCCACCTAGGATGCGGCGTGGCTCGGGGCGAGCGGCGGCGGCACTTGGTGCCCACTACTGAATCGGGATGGATTCTTGATGAAACGAAATCGGCTGACTGTTGCCGCAGGTATTGCGGGCACGTTCGTTCTCGGGCTGGCGCCGGTAGCGATGGCCCAGACGCCGACCACTGCTGCTGCGCCCTACCCGTCCGTTCTGATCGGCGGGCTCCACAACCCGAAGCACATCACGTTCGGACCGGATGGTCACCTGTACGTGGTCGAGTCAGGTTTGGGTGATCCGACCAAGAAGAACTGCGTCACGATGCCGGGCGACACGGGCGCGCCCACTCAGGGTTGCGTAGGCAAGACCGGCTCGGTGGTGTGGATCAGGGGGACCACCGCGGTACCGGTGATTTCCGGGTTGGAGTCGGTTCAGGAGCAGGATTCCGGTGAGACTGTCGGCGCGGCCGATGTGGCCTGGCAGAACGGCAAACTTGTCGTGGTGATGCAAGACGTCGACGTGACGGCTGATGGATCGACCGGCCTGCTCACCGGCGACGAGTTCGGCAAGGCCGTTGTTGCTGCGCCGGGCAGTGCACGTTCAAGCTGGGCACTGGTGCCGGACTTCGCGGCCTACGCGAGTGAGCACCCGCAGACCAACCAGGGCGGCACGCCGGGCGAGACGGCGAACGATTCCGACCCCTACGCGATCACCGCGTACAAGGGTGGCTACGCGGTGGTCGATGCGGCTGCCAACTCACTGCTGTGGATCAGTCCGACAGGTGAGCTGTCGACGCTAGCTCGCTTCCCGGCTCAGACCGAGACGGCGCCGCCAGGCGTGCTTGGCCCGGTAGCGGTCACCGTCTCGGCACAGGCGGTTCCGACCTCGGTAGCCGTTGGACCTGACGGCGCGTTGTACGTTGGCGGACTGCGCGGCGTCCCATCCCTGCCAGGCACCGCCGACGTCTACCGCGTCGTCCCCGGACATGCACCGACCGTCTACGCGACCGGCTTCTCAGCGATCACGGACATTGCATTCGACCGAGGAGGAAATCTGCTGGTGCTGGAGTTCAGCACGGGTGGTCTACTCTCACCGCCCACCACGCCCGGTGCGCTGATCAAGGTCGCTCGTTACGGCGCCCACACGCGCACGACAATCGCATCGGCCGGCCTGACCCAGCCGACCGGCGTAGCAGTGAACTCCCACGGCACGATCTACGTTGCCAACAACGGCGAATCAGCAACCAACGGCGAGATCGTCCGCGTCAACTAGTCAACAGCACCAAGCTGCGGGGCGAGCCACCGTCATCCGAAGGCGGCAGCTCGCCCCGCAACGTGTTCCTAGGCGTTGCGGCGCGGGCTGCTCCGGCCGGTCGAACTCATCGGTAGGTGACGAACTCCCAAGCAGGACGGGTCGGGCCGGCGTGCGGTCGACCGGTGCGCCGTGACCTGTCCGTTCGACACCGCGGTAGACCGCGTTTCCCGATGAACGCGTCATCCTTGCGATTGGAGATAGCGCTGACGCCAACGCGCAACGACCAGAGGGGGACCAGGCGGGGACCAACATGTTGATGTGCCTGCTAGGGAACGCGTCTGTCCGCTTGGACTTCTGGGGTGGCAACCATGGGTGCACCAAAAGCAGCGGCGTAAGCCTGTGACCTGCACAAACAGTGTGTCCGAGGGGGGACTTGAACCATCTGCACCCCCGGTATTGGTTGAGCGTGAATCGGGCCGAAATCGCGGAATGCCCTGCGGTATAAGGGAAAACGAGCACCCGGATGCTAACCGTTGCACCCGGTTGCCACGGATCGGTGCAACCACCGGGTGCACGGATGATCTTGATCCGGTTTCAAGGAACAACCTCGTGTTCGGGTCGGCCGAGCCGTTCGACGCCTACGGTTTGACGAGCAGATCGACGCCGCCTGAGATCGCGAGTGCTTCAGTCTGGGTGGCGGTGACGTTCGTCATTGTTTGTTCCGGAAGATGCGCATGGTCAGCGGTGCGAATACGGCGGTGAGTGCTGCGCTGGCGATCAGTACCCAGCTGATTTGGGCGGTGGTCGCGGTGCCGTCCATGAGAGCGCGGTCGGCGGTCACGAGGTGGGTGATGGGGTTGGAGTCGACGAAGCCGTGGAGCCAGCCGGGCAGGGTGCGTGGGTCCACGAAGACGTTGCTGGCGAAGGTGAGCGGGAACAGGACGAGCATTGCCATGTTCATGAGCGCGCTGGGGGTGCGCATGAGCAGGCCGAGGGTGCTCCAAAGCCATCCCAGGCCGAAGGCGAATACCAGGAGCAGCGCGACCGCGGACAGCACTCCGAACGCGCCGCCGGCGGGGCGGTAGCCCATGGCGATGCCCAGTGCGAGGACGAGCGCCGAGGCGATCAGGTAGCGGCAGGCGTCGCCGAGCAGCGCGCCGACGATCATTGACGGTCGCCAGATGGGCAGGGTACGGAAGCGGTCAAAGACGCCTTTGGTGACGTCGGTGTTTAGGCCGACCCCGGCGTACATGCTGACCATCAGTACAGCCATCACCAGGCTGCCCGGTAACAGGAACTGCAGGTAGTGGCCGGTGGATCCGGCGAGCGCGCCGCCGAACAAGTAGGTGAACAACAGCGTGAAGATGATCGGGATGCCGACCACGTCACCCAGTTGCTCGGGGACGTGCTTGATTTTCAGCAGAGCGCGCCAGCTGAAAGTGAGCGATGTCGACAACGCAGACGCGCGCGCAGGTCGCTGGGTTGTGGCGATTGCTCCGCGCGGTGTCAGGTCGAGCGTGGGTTCCGGTGCGGTGATCGCGGTCATGAGGCGGCCTTCGTGGTGGCCGGTTGGCCGGTGAGGGCTAGGAATGCCTCGTCGAGGCTGGGCTGGCCGAAGGTGAAGTCGGTGAGCTCGATTCCCGCGCGGGTCAGTTCAGACAGCGCCTCCGCGGCGCGCACCGGCCCGCCGGCTTGTGTTGAGAGCATCCCCGGATCGGGCTCCAGGTGTGCCGGCGACTGGAGAGTTCGTGTCAAAAGGTCCGCTGCTGCCGTTCGCTGCTCAGCCACCGTGAGCCGGACCTTCAAGACGCCGGAGCCCACCGACGCCTTCAGCTCGCTACTGGTGCCTTCGGCGATCACTTTGCCGCGGTCGATCACGGCGATCCGCTCAGTGAGCTGGTCGGCCTCGTCGAGGTACTGCGTGGTCAACAAGACAGTGCAGCCGCCGGCAGCGAGGGCCCGGACGATCTCCCACACCTGATTACGGCTACGCGGATCGAGTCCGGTCGTCGGCTCGTCGAGGAAGATCAGTTCCGGCGTGACCACGATGCTCGCGGCAATATCAAGTCGACGGCGCATACCGCCGGAGTATTTGTGCACCTGCCGGTTGGTGGCGTCACTAAGCCCGAACGCGTCGAGCAGTTCGTCCGCCCGCGCTTTAGCCTGCGCCCGGCCGTAACCCAGCAGCCTTCCTAGCAGGACGAGGTTCTCCCACCCGGTGAGGTCCTCATCGACTGAGGCGAACTGCCCCGTCAAACTCACCCGGGCCCGTATCGCATCAGCCTCACTGCCCAGGTCGTAACCGAGCACGCGAGCAAGCCCAGCATCTGGACGCGTCAGTGTGGCGAGCATCCGTGTCAGCGTGGTTTTGCCTGCGCCGTTGGGTCCCAGTAAGCCGTAGATCGACCCCGCGGGCACGGTCAAGTCGATGCCGTCCACCGCCCTGGTCGCGCCGAATGTCTTGACCAGGCCCCGTGCCTGAACGGCGACGTCTGACCGTGCGCTCACAGTTCTCTGACTCCCTGGTTCATTAACTCTTACAGTACTGTCAAGGTTAGATTGGTAGGCTAATCTTGTCAACCGTGTCAGAGTTAGGGTCGTTGAGGAACGCCCGGCGCGGGCGACGGGCCGATGCCGAACGCAGCATCTCCGCCATCCTCGCCGCGGCAGGCAGACTTCTCGGCGAGCGACCGGACGCCAGCATGGACGACATCGCCAAGGCCGCCGGGATCAGCCGACAGACCGTCTACGCGCACTTCCCATCACGCGACACCCTCCTGGATGCGCTGCTCGCACAGGTCACCGACCGGGTGCTCGACGCGATAGACGCAGCCGACCTCGGCACTGGACCCCCAGCCGATGCGCTTGTGCGGTTCCTCGAGATCAGCTGGCAGGCGTTGGAGACAAATCCATTCCTGCTCCACCTCACCAGTGCGCCCAAGAGCCCCGAACAAGAACGCGACCAGCACGAGCCGATCCTCGGCCCGCTCGAGCACCTGATCAGACGCGGTCAACAGTCAGGCGAGTTCGACCCCGCACTTCCGGTGAGCTGGCTGCTGTCCGCCACCATCGCACTCGGCCACGCCGCCGGCGAGGAAGTCCGCGCCGGACGGATCACATCCGACGAAGCCATCACAACCCTGCGCCGCACCATCCCGCGGCTATTCACTGCCGACGAACCAGCCACGGACTGATGCGCCACGATCATCAACAACACTTCGAGCCCCACCGGAACTGGGACCACTAAGCAGCAGGATTCCCAGGTAAGGCTTGACTTTCGAGTCGGGTCGAACCCTTACCGTGACGGTCATGACCACGATGCGGATCGCCGAAGTCGCAGAGCGCACTGGTGTGCCGGCCACGACGTTGCGCTACTACGAAGAAATCGGATTGCTCGCACCGGCTGGCCGAAGCGGGAACGGCTACCGGCAGTACACCGACCGGGACCTGGAACGTCTCGCGTTCATCACCCGGGCCAAGCAGCTGGACTTCAGCCTCGAGGAGCTACGCGAGCTGCTCGATGTTTGGGACGACGACTGCGGCCAGGTTCATCACCGGATGACCGCGATGATCACCAGCGGGGTCGCCCAGACCGAAGCTCGGATCATCGACCTCCTCGAGCTGACGTCGCAGTTGCAAGCCGCGGCCGCCCGCCTTGCCAGCACGCCCATCGCCGAAGGGGCGTGCGCCGATGATTGCGCATGCATGGCCACCCAAACAGCCAGCACGAAACTCGTGCCTATCCCGATCACCGGGGACCCAGCCGAAAGTGAGTCAATCCCCGTCGCATGCACTCTGGACTCCGATCAGGTTCGCGACCGGATCGCCGACTGGCAGAAACTCATCGCCAAAGCAACAGGCCGGCAGGCGATCGGCGACGGTGTCGCGTTCAGCTTCGAACACGATGTCGCACTAACGACCGAGATTGCCCAGCGCGCCGCCGAAGAGTGCGCGTGTTGCAGCTTCTTCCGGTTCAACGTCGCCATCGACGGGTCGTGCGTCCGCTTAGAGGTCGGCGCGCCAACCGAAGCCCGCGACATCATCACCTCGCTCTTCGGCCCATCCGCCTAGCACCGCCTTCGCACCGGCGCGAGCTCCGAGCGATCTCTTGGGCGCTCATCTGTGGGACGACCAGATCCGAGGCAAACAGCCCGCGGCCGCAGATGCGGACGTTTCTGCCCGCCCGCTTGCGCGCCCACGCGTATATCGGGCGCTAGCGTCATCCTATGGGATGGTTCGTGCGCGACCCGGTTCTGAGAACCGGTGAAACAGTCGAGTGGCAACGCCGCGCAGCGCGACAAACAAGCGCCTTTATCGCTGGCGGTGGGCGCCTGTTCTTGACCTCCACCAGATTGATCCATGATCCGAACCGCATGCTGTTCGGCCGACCTTGGTCCACGGAACGCGCCAACATCAGCGGCGTCACGATAGAACCTCGAGGACCGTTGGTGGTGCTGCTACCGGGACTTCCACAAGGCCGTCTGCGCAACAGGCTCCGCGTGGAACTGGCGGACAACAGCGTCCAACTGTTCCTGGTCAGAAACTTCGACCTGGTGCTCCCCGACCTCCGGTCCAGACTCGCAAACGATCCGTGGCGACAAACAACTACGCCTGAACCGGTCGCGTTTGGACACCCCACATCGTCCGACTCTCGGAACGACCCGACTTGCGTCATCGCTATTTGAGTGCGTTGAGTAACGCCGTAACCTTGAATCTGGGCGGTTCACTGCTTGACGAGAACGCGCGAGAATTCGCGGATGGGTCGCTCGGGTTGCCGCGAAAGTCGGGAGCAGTTCTGGCTGACAATTCGATACGTGCAGACGGATGGGTCGAGCCTGGAGGTTCGCGTCAGAGGGCGGCGATGAGGGCTTTTGCTATCGCGATCGCGCCCGGAGTGGGGCCCGCGCCTGACACGGCGATGAGCCGCTGGCCGGTCTGGACGTCGAGTTCGATATTGCTATCGATTGCCTTGTCTTCGACGCCGCCGATGCTCGTGCCGCCTGTGGTCGATTTGAGCATGTCCAGGGTCACCCCACTGTTGGGTTGGTAGACGGTGACGAGCATTTGGGCGTCGGTCTCCAGGTAGGTGCATGTATCCTGGCCGGTTGCGATCGTCGATGCCGCCGACGACGTGAAGGTACGACCCGTCAGCGCGGATGTTTTTGCGACGCTTAGCAGGGAACAGGTGTTCGTGCCAGACGAGCCGCCGGTAGCGGCCGCAGCGGTCGCGCTGGTTGCTGGCGCCGACGACGCGGCGGCGACGCCGGAAGGCGCGGATGACGCGGCGATGGCAGCCGAGGCTGCAGCATCGGTCGCCGCGGGTGCGGTAGGACTGTTTGTGGTTGACGCAGTTGACGACTTCGAAACGCTGGAGCACCCGGCGAGCGCGACGGCTACGAAGGTCATGGCGGCGGCTGAGGATGCGGTGAGCGCGCGCATGGCTTCTCCAAGGTTGGTCCCGGCCACCGGCCGGGTCACCGCTACGCAATCAAGAGCCCGTACCGTCCGGGTAATTCCTGCGGTCGCGTGCTGCTTTTGGGCAGGCCACCGACCGCGCGCCCAGCGGCAGTGAAAGTAACTGGTCTCGAATGAGGTCGGTGTCGGCGCGGTCTCTTCGTCTTGGGTCGCCTGCTATTGCTTGACCTCCGCCCTGGCGGCCCACCACGCCGACCGATGAGCGCTGACGGGCCCCTACGGTGATCGCGCATTCTCCTCCAGCAGCGGACCGCGCAGATCGAGCGTTACGGCGTCGCGCCAACGCGAGAATCTAAGTAGCCGCGATGACGCGCGGCGTGGGTGTGCCGATGAGCGAGAGCGGCCGCCGAGCGCGGCATTACCGAGCCGTTACAACGATCCGGTGGAGTGCTCTGACTGGGCGGTCTGGCGGTCTGGCGGGCTCGCTGACTCGGACGGGGTGGTCACCATGAGGTTTCCCGACTGGCCGCGCGCGGACGTCGTCTGCGTCGCCGCGAACCTGGCCCCAGCAGGGGTCAGCTCATGCAGGCCTGTCTCGTCATCCAAGGTCACGCCGTGAAGTGGAAAATTGCTCTGGTGGTGGCAGTCGCGCTCGTCGCCTCTGGATGCCGGGGAGGGGGCAACTCGCCGGCCGCGTCCGCGACTACCAGCGCCCGTGCGAGTACTCCCGCATCGTTGGCAGCGGCGACGTCCGCGGCGACCGGCAGTGGCCCGCAGCTTGAGGCGATCCTTGCGGCTGCGGGGATTGCGACGGTCGCCGACGAGACAACCACCACCCCTGCCGTACCCGTAACCGGGTCGACGGTTCTGACGTTGACGGCTTGGCAGGTCGCCAACCTCAACGCTGAGGCCGTCGGCCACGGCGGTATCACGGGCGCCGACCTTGACACGATGCTGCCGATGCCGCCAACGGCTCCCGCGTTCGCCGACATCATCGGCGGGTGGGTACTTGCCAACGGTGACCCGACCGCAACGGCGGCCGGCGTGCTGCTCGGCAATCCGGACTGGACGCACCCGGATCAGGTGGTCTTCCCGACCGCAGTTTTGACCCTTTTCGAGGCCGACTTACTCCAGCATGTGTCGGCGGCGAGCACCGCCGCGAGCCAGCCCGCGAGTCCGGTTGCGAGCCAGCCCGCGAGTCCCGCCGTGAGCGAGCCTGCGAGTCCTGCCGTAAGTGAGCCCGCGAGTCCGGCGGCGAGTGTGGCCAGTAGTGCCGCCTGGCGCGGGAATGCGCTGCACATCGAGGACGTGTCGCTGGTCACTGCTCCGTGCTCGACGGTGAGCAACTTCGTGGACGGCGTGCTGGACAAGGTTTTCAGCCTGCTCAAGGTGAATCCGACCGACGTGTCGAACTTCGTCAACGGAGTGGTCGGCGGCGGCGTACTGGGTGCGATCGCGGGTGGGGTCGCCGGCTTCCTCACCGGTTTCTGGAACCACGCAGTGGACTTGGCGGAGCAAGCGGTCAAGGGAGTGCTGAAGGCGCTGACTCAGCCGGTGCTTAACGCGATGGCGCTGGTTATCGGCGGAGTCGCGGTGATCTCGATGATTCGCTCCTACCTCCAGCAATGGACGGCGGGAGTGGTGGCCGACCCTGCAGGCAACACGTTTCCCGTCGAGCCCACCGTGAACAAGGGCAACGTCGCGGTATCCATCGATACCAACGCCGAGATCCAGGACTGGCCCCCGCAGATGGTGGACTGCGCAAGCGCAGCCGGCGTCACGCTGCCAACACTGGCCAAGGCTGGGTCTCCGGTCACCTGGACGGTGGAGCCGCAGGAGCCCGGGCTGATCACCCCGGGCACGATGACTGGCAACCTCGATGCGAACCTGACACAGACACTGACCTACGTCACCGGCAACGAGGACGCCAAGACCCACAAGGGCACACTGGTCTCACCACGGTCACGGCCAGCGTGCGGGTCCGGCGAACCGAGGTCGAGCAGCTACGCAACTTCGTCACCGCCTACATCACCGGGAAGGTACCGGCGATCGTCGCGCCGGTGCTCAACCCCATCTTGACCGCGTATATCGAACTGGCCACCGAATACCTCGACAAGATCACCGCAGTCACCGGCACCACCACGTTCGTCGTGTCGCACCACGTGCCCAAGACACCGAGCCCGAGCCCGACTCCGACGTCGAGTTGCAACGTCAGCGGCACCGAAGTGCTCACCGGCGACGTGAACGTCGTCTCCGGCGGAAAGCAGGTGACCGGCACGATGACGTTGTCCGGATTGGGCCTCTCCCAGGTCGGGCTTCCCGGTTCAGTCAACGTCCACACCGTCGACAACCGTGGGCTCACCGCAACGATCTCCGGATCAGCCAGCAGCCCGATGGTCAACGGAACGCTCACCGGCGAGTGGGCCACCCTTGACGCGCCAGTGATCAACGCCACCGGAAGCGCCAACAGCCCAATCCACACCAGCCTGCACATCACCCGAGTCGGCTGCGATTCGATCTCTGGCGACGCCATTGCGATGTTCGCGGACTTCGCGTCATCGGTTGCCCAATACCTGTCCTTCGGGGGCTCAGGCATATGGACCGCAACCCGTATCAACGCGGGTTAACGTCAGCGGTTGACAGCCCGGCGGCTCTGTTCTCGTCGTCCGCTGGACCTGCCCTAGCCGATGTAACCTCGACGTTATGCTCGATGGCCACGACGTCGAACTGGCCTGCAGCCGCTGATCACCAAACCCTGATCAGCGAGAACACCCCACGGCCAGCGCGTGTCCGAGGAACCGACGCCCCGACGCCGGAGTCTCGCCGACACCCGCGAGCTTTCAGCACCTCCACGAGCCGCGCAGATGGCGTCAAGGCGGAACCAGCAACGCGCCGTGGATGCCGATGAGCGAGGACGCGACGCGGGATCGGGTGACGAGTGGTGTTCCTCGCCACTGGCTCGAACTTCCTCGACGCGCTCAGCGCGGGTCGGGCCGTGGCAAACGCCCACGGCGTGGTCTTACTGACCGACGGTTCAACGCTCACGGCGCCGGTCAAGGCGAACCTCACGGCACACCCGGGCGCGGTCTATGCGGTCGGTGGTCCGGCCGTCGCAGCCGACCCGTCGGCGACTCCGCTGCAGGGTGCTGACCGCTACGCGACTGCTGTGGCGGTGGGCGCCGCGATCTTCGCCGCGCCGACCAGTGGCCTGGCGAGCGGCGTCACGTTCCCTGACGCCTTGAGCGGCGGTTTCTACCAGGCGTACGCCGGCGGACCGATCCCGCTGGTCGCGCCAACCGCGTTGCCATCGGCAACCGACAGTTACCTGACTGGGGCCAGGACAACGATCGCCAGTGCCGAGATCTTCGGCGGCGACACCGCGCTCAGTGCATCCGTGCAGACCGCGATCACGGCAGCACTCGCCAGCTAAGCCGGTATGTGCGCTCGACCTCCCGTTAATCGGCCGTGAAGACGAGGCCTCATGCGGGGGCGCCGGGATGGCGAATGGGTTCGTTGCTTTGGTGTGGTCGACCTGCGTGTAGTTGGAGGGCGCTGGTTACGAGCGGGAAGTGGCTGAATGCTTGTGGGGTGTTGCCGAGCAGCCGACCGGTTGTGGGGTCCCATTCCTCGCTGAGCAGTCCGACATCGTTGCGCAGGGTCAGCAGGCGTTCGAAGAGGTGAGTGGCGGCCGGTTGTTGGCCGACGAGGTGGAGGGCGTCGACGAGCCAAAACGAGCAGGCGATGAACAGACCTTCGCCGCCGGGTAGCCCGTCGTCGGAGTCGGTCGTTTGGTAGCGCTTGACGAGGCCGTCTTCGGTGAGCCCGTTTTGGATGGCAGTGATGGTGCCCAGCACCCTGGAGTCGGTGGGGGGAAGAAATCCGACTCGCGGAATCATCAGCAGGCTGGCGTCCAGTGCGGTCGCGCCGTAGGACTGTACGAAGGTGTTGCGTTGCGCGTCGTAGCCGTGGGCGAGCACGTCGGCGTGGATGGTGTCACGCAGTTGGTTCCACCGCTCGGCTGGACCGTCCAGATTCGGGTGCGTGCGGATCGCGTGTGCCATCCGGTCGGCCGCGACCCAGGCCATCACTTTGGAATGGGTGAAGTGGCGGCGGGCGCCGCGCATCTCCCACAGCCCGTTATCGGGCTGGTCCCAGGCGCCTTCGAGGTGGTTCATGAGGGCGACTTGAAGGTCCCACGCGTCATCGTGCGCGGCGATGCCGGCCTCGCGGGCAAGCGCGAGCCCGTCGAGGGTTTCACCCCACACGTCGAGTTGAAGTTGGTCTGAGGCGGCGTTGCCGGTGCGGACCGGGGTGGAGTGCTCATAGCCGGCCAGCCACGGCAGTGCGGCTTCGGGTAGCCGCCGGGTGCCGTCCAGTGCATACATGATTTGTAGCTTTGCCGGATCGCCCGCGACCGCGCGTAGCAACCATTCCCGCCACGCTTTGGCTTCCGTCAGGTAGCCGGCGGCCAGTAGCGCCTGCAAGGTGTAGGTGGAGTCGCGCAGCCAGCAGTACCGGTAGTCCCAGTTGCGCGGACCGCCGATCTGCTCCGGCAACGAAGTCGTGGCAGCGGCGACGATCCCACCAGTGGGTTGGTAGGTGAGCGCTTTCAGCGTCAGCAACGAGCGCTTAATCGGATCCCGGTAAGGGCCGTCGACCGACGTCCCCCGGTTCGACCATTCCGTCCAAAACGCCAGGGTGTCAGCCAACGCAGCCTCGGCATCCACCGCCGCCGGCAATGGGCCGTGGCTAGGAGCCCAGGTGAGCACGAACGGCACCCGCTGCCCGGCGCTGACTGTGAAGTCCGACACCGTCGACCAATCCTCACCGCGCGCGTCAACAGGTGTGCGCAACCGCACCATGTCGGGCCCGGCGACGGCAATCATCTGGTCACCGTGACGGCGTACCCACGGCACCACCCGGCCGTAGTCGAACCGCAACCGCAACTCGGCACGCATCGCGACCGTTCCGGCGATACCCGACACGATCCGCACGACGTCTGGGGCGTGACCGCGCGGCGGCATGAAATCGGTGACGCGCACGGTGCCATCCGCGGTGACCCATTCGGTTTCCAGCGCCAACGTGTCGCCGACGTAGCGCCGCTGCGTGCACGTGCCACCGGCGGCAGGTGCGAGCAGCCAATGCCCGGCGTCGGGAGTGTCCACAAGTGCGGCGAAACACGCCGGTGAATCAAACCGGGGCACGCACAGCCAGTCGATTGACCCTGCAGTGCTCACTAGCGCAGCCGTTTGCAGATCCCCGAGCAAGGCATAGTCCTCAATACGAGCCACCCTGCGATCGTGCCAGCTGCCGCGACCTCGCCTTCGCGCGGTCCGCTCACTGACGGGTTTCTGCGTTGGTCTTTGTCTAGGGTTTGCGTTGGAGCGCCGGGAAGTGTGGCCGGCAGCGTTCCCGATTGCCCGCGTCCAGCCCAACCCAAGGAACGCACCGCGGACGGGCATACCCAGCTCGGGTTGATGCTCGAGCGACCCACCCCGGCTGCGCACGGCTGCAAGTGCGGGACCGACCGTGGCCGCCGCAATCACGCCCCCGCCGACGTGCGCAGCCGGGGGATCGTCTAGCTACGATGACGCGCACGCAGCTCGATCGACGCCGCCGGGATTCTGGAGCGGCCACAGACGACGGTTTCGGCCCGAAGCACGACAATATGAGGACGACATGACAGCGCGACGTGTGCCTGATCGGGACCCGTTCGGTGAGCTGATGGCGGAGCTCAGTGACGGGAAACGTTGGGCGTTGGCCCGAGCTGATGGCTGGGACGATTTCATCGATCAGCTGAGTCGGTTGCTGCCGGATCTGCCGTTGCGTCGCAGGCAGGCGTTGATCATGCTGTTGTTCGCGCTCTCCGAGAAGCTGCTGGAGCCCGAGGATCTATCGGTGTGGTTGGCCGATCACGACGCGACCACCGAGGAAGGGCTCGACCAGTTCCTCACCTGGTTGCGGAGCTTCCGCGCACCACCCAGCTGACCGGGCTGGCACGATCACCGGGCAGCGCTACCGGACGGGTTCGACGACGACCTCGAACCAGACAGTCTTGCCGCGCTCGTGCGGCGTGACCCCCCACCGGTGGGCGAGGGAGTTGATCAACGCGAGCCCGCGCCCGCCTTCGGAACTGGTGTCCATGGGGCGCAGTTTCGGAAGCGCGGGGACCTCGTCGGTGGCGGCGATCCGCAACGTCATCGCTTGCAGGCTGACTTCTAGCCGCAGGTTTGTGCGCGCATGCCGGACCACATTGGTGACCAGTTCGCTGGTCAGCAAGATCGCGACATCATCGGGGTCGTCGCAGTCCCACAGTTTCATCATCTGGTCGATCAGCCGGCGTGCCTGAGCTGGCGCAGTGCGGTCGGGCGCGATGTCGAACGCCGCCTCGCGCGACACCCTCGGTTCGGGGACGGCCGTCGATGGTCTCACCGCCTGGTCACCGGCATCCGTCTCGGACTCATCCCGGGGATGCAGCGGGCCAGGCATGCTCGCGAGAATACCCAAGCTGGAGCGATAAGACCTCGTTGCGTGCGCTGAAGATTGCACGTGTCCAACGTTGCGTGTGCCAAAGGTTGTGGGCGTAGGAGCTCAGTTTTGTGGTTCAACGGGCTCGCGCTGCGCTAGGTGACCGTTGAGCACCGTGATTGCTTGTGCTTCGCGTACCTGGACGGCGAGCAGCGCGATGTCGTCGTCGGTCCGGCCGCCGCCGTGCCTCCGTAATCGTCGCAGCAGTTCCTCGACGATGCCCTCGACGGTGGGCGCGTCGCGCACGAGTTCGATGTGGTCGTCGAGCCGAAAGAAGGCGCCCTTGTTGTTGCGGCATTCCAGCAGGCCGTCGGTGTAGAGCAGCAGCCGGTCACCGGGACCGACGTGGTAGCTCTGGACGGAGGTGGTCGGTGCGAGACCCAGTGGTGTGGTGTAGCTGGGTGGTTCCAGCAGCCGGGAGCCCTCCGGGGTAACCAGCAACGGCGGCGGGTGACCACAAGAGATCACCTGAAGCCAGCCTTGCGGGTTGAGTTCGCAAAACACCGCGGTGATGAAATCCTCGTCGCCGGCTTGGCGTTGCACGGTGGCATCCACGTTGCGGACGACCTCGGAAAGGTCGGTGTCGCAGCGGGCGGCGACGTCGCGGAACGTGTTCAGCGCTGCACTGGCCAGTTGAACCGCCGGTAGTCCTTTGCCTTTGGTGTCACCGACGACCCACCTGGTGCGAGTGCCGAGATCGACGACGTCCAACAGGTCACCGCCGACGTGGGCCTCCCTGGTTGCCGACACGTACCGTGACGCGAACATCGCTTCGATGGTGGTGTCGGGAACCTCATGCAGGATGGCGGCTTGGGCGACCCGGGCTACCGCACGGACTCGTTCTAGGCGTGCGGCGGCCAGAGCTCGCAACAATGCGTTGAGGATGGCGAACCCGCATAGCAGGCACAACACCAGCAGGCGGGCCCATTCGATCGCTGCGGGACCGGGTGTCGCGAACTGCACCAACGCGGCCAGCGCGAGCGCCTCCGCAGCCGCCGCCGTGGTCGCTCTGATCGACAGTGTGACCGATGCCACAAGGGGTGCAGTCGCGAGCCAGGCGACAGGCAGATCGGCCTGGCCCAGCGCGAGTTGTGCGACTGCGAGGCCGCCCGCGACGGCGAGCAGCATGACGAGCACGCCGCGGCGCCACCGGTGCGGTACGGGGGACATCGTTTCGACGGCCTCAGCTGTCCGCGGGCCTAACTGATCGAGGGCTTGAGTCGGGTCGTTGCCACCGATCCGGCGGCGGGTGGTGTTCACATTGCTTCCTTGATGCCGGTGCGGATCAACCACGCGTTGACCGGGTAGGCGGTGATGAAGCCGATGACCATGCCGATTTGCATGCCGAACCAGTACACCGGCGAGCTCGGCAGCAGGTGGTGCGGGGCGGGGAAGAACACATAGGTCATCAGGGCCATCCAGCCGAACAGGCCGACCTCGAACGCGCTCAGCGAGGCGATGTCGGCTTTCGCGGCGGCGAGGATCCCGTCGCGCAGACCCAGGCCGCGCATCGGCGCGATCGCGAAGTACTGAAAGACCAGACCAAGCGCGACCGCAGCCAAATAATCGCCGGCGTAGTCAGCGAAAATCCGCTGCCCGGCGATGGTCAGCCCGAACCCGAAGATGATGAACTCGGCGGCGATGTCGCCCAATGTGCAACCCGCGCCGCAATGACTGACCCCGATCGCGGTTGACACCCAGGGCGGGTCAGTGGGCCGTGGGGCTGACGGTGGCTGGGACGCGATCCACCGCGGGCTTCGGGTGCGTCCCCAGTACCCGTATCCCCAGACCGCGACGGGCCCGAGGTAGAGCGCGGTGATCGGCCATACCCAGTCCATCACCGGCATCGGTTGCCGGTATCCGCCCCGGAGGATGTCGCTGGCGATGCGCAGTGCGCCGGCCACCCCGACCGAAAGCTCGATCCAGCTCAACGCGATCAGCCAGCGCGGCGGCATCTCAGGCGGTCCGTGGCCGGTCGCCTGTCGTCGCGGTCGGGGTGGCGGTCTCCTCACGCGGTTGTGCTGGGGTTGGGCGGGTGGGGTGGAGCGCGAGCAGGACTTGTTGGTGGGTGAGCCAGCCGACGACGTTGTGGTGGTCTGCGTCTAGGACTGCGATGGCACTGTGCGCTGTTTCCAGGGCGTTCAGGGTCTGTTCGAGCCGGTCGGTGACGGTGACCGCGGCCGGCATTTCGACCACGGTCGCGACGGTGGCGTCGTCATGGTCGCCGTCGGCTAGCGCGTCGGTCACCGCGCGTGCGGTGATGACGCCGCGGTAGCGGCCGGCGGCGTCGAGCACCGGCAGTTGGCCGTGTGGGGCGTGCGTGAGCAGGTCTGCCGCTTCCAGCATGGTGGTCGACTCGCCGATGTGGCTGCTGACCGGTTCCATCACCTGACCCACGGTCACCGTGGCCATCGCGGCCGTGTGGGGTGCGGCGTCCAGGTCGACGCCGCGGCGGCGCAGTTTCAGCGTGTAGATGCTGTCGCGGGTCAGCAGGTGGCTGATGCCGGTGGCAAGCACGATCGCGGTCATCAGCGGCAAGATGATGGTGTATTCGCCGGTGAGTTCGAACATGATGACCACGGCGGTGATGGGTGCGCGGGCGGCGCCGGCGAACACTGCGCCCATGCCGATCAGTGCGTAGGCGCCTGCCGGTCCGGCTATCCCGGGTGTGAGGTGGTGCGCGATCTGGCCGTAGGCGGAGCCGAGCATCGCGCCGATGAACAGGCTGGGCGCGAACACACCACCGGAGCCGCCGATGCCGATCGTCAAGCTGGTGGCCACCATCTTCCCGAGCAGCAGCACGATCAGGAACCCGATCGCGTATTTGCCCGCGATGCTGTTGCCCAGCACCGGGTAGCCGACGCCGTACATCTCGGGCAGCACCAGCAGCAGACCCCCGAGCAGAAACCCGCCGACTGCAGGGCGCAGCCATTCCGGGCCACGCCAAGCCCAGTCGCAGGCGTCCTCGATCCAATACAGCACCCGGGTGAAACCGACGCCGGCGACGCCGGCGAGCAGCCCGAGCGCAGCGAACAGCAGGTATTGGCTGAGGTTGGTGACGTTGAACGCGGGCAGGTGCAGGAACGGTTGGTTGCCGAACGCGGCCCGGCCGATCACGGACGCGGTGACCGAGGCGATCACCACCATCCCGAACGATTCGGTGGTGAAGTCGCGCAGGATCAGTTCCATCGCGAAGAACACCCCGGCCAGCGGGGCGTTGAAGGTGGCCGCGATGCCACCGGCCGCCCCGCAGGCCACCAGCACCCGCATCCGGTCTTCGCTGACCCGCACCACGCGCCCGAACGTGGACCCGAGTGCGGAGCCGATCTGCACGATCGGGCCTTCCCGCCCGACCGAACCGCCGCCGCCGATGCACAACGCTGATGCCAGCGCTTTGACCGCGGCGACCTGCGGGGCGATCCGTCCGCCGCGCCGGGCGACCGCGTACATCACTTCGGGTACCCCGTGCCCGCGGGCTTCTTTCGCGAAGAAGTACACCAACGGCCCGTACAGCAGGCCCGCAATCACCGGTGCGAAGATGACGAAGTACCGGCCCAACCCGGGCACGTGCGGGTTGGCGACGTCGCCGAGCCCTGCGTAGTCCGAGTGCCCGGACAACGCCAAAGTGAACATTTTGATCAGCCAGCGAAACGCCACCGCGCCACCACCGGCACCCGCGCCGACCAGCAACGCGAGCACCAACAGTCCCGTGTTCGACGAACGCAACAAGGTGACCAGCCGGGCGCGGCCCCGCTGCACCGGCAGGGAATGCGCGACACTAGGGCGCTGACCCCACCGGATCGTTCGCAGCAGGTCGCTTCTGGCTGACGTCACAGGTATAGTATGCAACAGTTGCATAGTGCAACACAAAGGAGAGTGACGCGGTGCCCGGATCAGCTCGCTCCCCACGCCGGTCCGACCGCGCAGAAAGACGGTCGGAGCTCAATGACGTGGTCACTGCGATCCTCACCGCGTCGCGCGTTTTGGTCGGAGTCTCCGCCAGGTCACTGGCCGACGTCGAAGACACCGTGACGCTGACCCAGTTCCGCACCCTGGTGGTGCTGAACAGTCACGGGATGATCAACCTGAACCGGCTCGCCGACCTGCTCGGTGTCAACTCCTCCACCGCGATGCGGATGATCGACCGGCTGCTCGCCGCCGAGCTGGTCACCCGAGAGGACAACCCCGCCAATCGTCGCGAGGTTCTGCTCGACCTCACCGACCAGGGGCGCGAGCTCGTCCAACAGGTCAGCGATACCCGGCGCGCGGAGATCGCCCGCATCGTCAAAGCAATGCCGGCAAGCGAACGCAGTGAGCTGGTCAAGGCGCTGCGTGCGTTCGCTGATGCCGCCGGTGAGCCCGAAGCTGCGGAAACCCTGGCCCGGCTCGGCTGGTAGACGCACTCCAGACAACTTGGCTCCAAGCGCCTGACGTACCAACGCCTTCCCGCTACACACCGGAGGCGGTATCCGAGCCCCGCCCGACGATTCATCGAACTGGTGGCCACCGCAACGTTTGCATGCTGCATCGAAGGGGATGCTGGGCAGGAGTTCTGTCCGAAGAAGCGCGCCGTGCAGGTGCTAAGGAGTCCGATGCCAACCGTGCGGGTCCGGAACCTGAACGCGCCACGGGTGGGCCCCCGACACGGTGCAGCGGCGCTGAGCGGCCTTGTCGCAGTCGTCGCATCCACGGCCACCGCGTTCGTGCTCCAGGTGGGCAGACGCCGCCGCGCCAGTGGGACTGAGACCGCACTCCGCGCGGCGCCTTTGGGAACGGACCTACCGCTTCCTAGCGGCGGAACGGAGCTGCTCGACAAGTCGACAACCACGCCTGTCAGCGGAATCCACGACACGGTCGGTCCGGCCCCGCTAACTGCGGGAGAGCAGAAGCAATCCGCCTATGGCGTCGGCTTTGATCAGCACAGTGCGCACGCGCGTGGCCGGCCGATCGCGTGGGTTGTGGTGGCGGTGATCATCACCGGTACGTTGGTCAGTGGCATCAGCCTCATCCTCGCGGCGCCGTGGTTGTTCTGGACCGGGGTTGGCGTCGTCGTCCTCGGCATCATTCTCGGTAGCACCACCCACGCGATGCGCGACGAACTGGCTCCACCGCCCCACCATTGGGACCTGTGAGAGGAACGTTGCCGGGAATGGCCGACATCGTGAAGACCCCCGGTCGCCGACCCAATGGAGACAAGAAATTCATGAACGCAACGCGGGGCGGCAGCACGAGAATCACACGCAAGGACTCCGTCGGTATCGATCGGTTCCTCGCCAATGTCCGCACCGGCCACTTCGAGAAGACACTGTCGGCACTAGCAGCTGTCGGTGCGGCGGTGACCACGGGTGAGATCTACTTGTCGCACGATTCTGCCAGCTTCGGTAACAAGATGATGTGGGTGCCGGTGTTCGTGATGCCGACGATCATTCCGGCAGGGATCGCGGGCGTGTTCTCCAAACGCGCCGCGAAAACGGTGTTGCCGGTGGCGTCAGCGATCGTGGTGGTCAACGGTTTGCAGGGCACCTACCTGCATGTGCGCGGGATCTCGCAGAAGCCGGGCGGTCTACGGGCCGGGATGCGTTTGTACAACGCGGAGATGGGCCCGCCGGTCTTCGCGCCGCTGCTGGCGAGCCTGGTTGGCGGCATGGGGATCCTGGCCGCGGTTTTGCGTCGCGAAGGCGACTAAGTCGTGGTCTTCATCGCGAACGACAACCGCCGTCGGACCCCTGGGTCGCGGCCGCCGCGGTTCCCTGGCTTCGATGTGCTGGATGAGGTCGAGCGGTGGGACGCCGTCACTGCCGGCGTCGTGCTTGCGCGTCTCAGTCCATCACCGGAGCTGTCGTTCTTCACCGGGGTGGAGCAGGCAACTGCGGAGGCGTTGTGCGATCAACTGCTGGCCCAGCACGATGACCCGCGTGTTCCGGTCGCTGCGCTGATCGACGTGCGGCTTGCGAGAGGCGAGACCGACGGCTGGCATTACGCTGACCTGCCACCCGATGGTGTTGCGTGGCGCCGCACGTTGGCGTTTCTCGACGACGACGCGACCCGCATGTATGGGTCGGCATTCGCACGTCTGACCACCTCCGAGCAGGCGAGCTGCGTGCAGACCGTGCAGAGTCTTGGGAAGCAGATGTGGCACGATCTGCCGGCCCATCAGGTGTGGTCATTGTGGACACGGTACGCGTGCACGGCGTTCTACTCACATCCGTGGGCGTGGAACGAAATCGGCTTCCCCGGTCCTGCGTATCCGCGCGGCTACAAGAACATGGGGTTGGATCGGCGTGAGCCGTTCGAGGTTGCCGACAGCGCGAACAGCGCCCCGAGAAGCGACGCGGCCCGATGAACATCAGCGCGAATCTGTCGTCGTATTCGAAGGTCCGAACTCGTAACAACTCTGCGTGGTTGCTGCCTAAGGGTCCCGGTTTCCCGCACGCGTTGCGTGAGGGCATGGCGCACTTCGATGATGACGACGAGGTCGACATCGTGATCGTCGGATGCGGGGCGGGCGGTGGCACCTTGGCGCAGCGTTTGGCCCGCGCCGGGTGGCGGGTAGTCGCCTTGGATGCGGGGCCGTTTTGGGATCCCGAAACGGACTGGGTCAGCGACGAGCGCGGGTCGCATTCGCTGTATTGGACTGATCCGCGGGTGATCAGTGGTGCTGACCCGGTGCCGTTGGGTTCGAACAACTCCGGGCGGGGTGTGGGCGGATCGATGGTCCACTACGCCGGATACACCCCGCGCTTCCACCCCTCCGACTTCGCCACGCTGACCAACGACGGAGTCGGCGCCGACTGGCCGATCTCCTATGCCGACCTGCGGCCCTACTACGCACAGCTCGAACAAGAACTGCCGGTGGCCGGTCAGCACTGGCCGTGGGGTGACCCTCACGACTATCCCTTCCAGGCCCAGCCGGTGTCGGGTAACGGCGACGTCTTCATCACCGGGGCCCAGCGGCTCGGCATCGCGACCCGGGTCGGGCCCGTAGCGATCGCCAACGGCCGGTTCGGCAACCGGCCGCACTGCATCTACCGCGGTTTTTGCTTACAGGGCTGCAAAGTCAACGCGAAAGCGTCGCCGCTGATCACCCACGTGCCCGATGCGTTGGCGTACGGCGCAGAGATCCGCGCTCACTGTCACGTGAGTTCGGTGCTGGTCGACGACCGCACGGGACACGCCACCGGCGTCACCTACTTCAAGGACGGCGTCGAGCACAGGCAACGGGCACGCGTGGTGGCGGTGGCCGGGTACTCCATCGAAACGCCGCGGCTGTTGCTCCTGTCGGCATCGAAGCGTTTCAAAGACGGACTATGCAACGACGAGGGCCAAGTCGGTCACTACCTGATGGTGCAGGGAGCTCCGCAAACCGCGGGCCGGTTCGAGTCGGAGGTGCGGATGTACAAAGGTCCGCCGCCGGAAGTCAGCTCCGAGGCCTTCTACGAAACCGACCCCGCGGCCTCCTACAAACGCGGATACGCCATCCAAACCGTCTCACCGTTGCCGATCACCTATGCCGAGCACGTGATCGCGCAAGGACATTGGGGTGAGAATCTTCGCGAGTACATGCGCGACTACGTGCACTGGTCCTCACTCGGAGCGCTGTGTGAACTGCTGCCGCGGTATGAAAACAGCATTAGCCTGGCCGATGAGGTCGACAAACACGGTCTACCGGTGGCGAACTTCAGCTACTCAATGGGCGACAACGATAAGCAACTCATGGCCGCCGCCCAATCAACAATGGAACACATCCTCAAGGCTGCGGGTGCAACCGAGACGATGACGATCCAGCGGTTCGCCCACCTCGTCGGCGGGTGCCGGATGGCAACCTCGGCCCGCGACGGTGTCGTCGACGCACAGCAGCGGACCTTCGCTGTGCCTAACCTTTACCTCACCGATGGCAGCGTGCTGCCCACGCAGGGATCAGCGAACCCGGCGCTGACCATCATGGCGTTGGCGGCCCGAGTCGCCGATCAGCTCATCGCCGGTCAGCGCAAAGGCCCGCACCCGAAGGCAGTTCGTCATGTCTGAGCCGACCCCGCGCAGTGAGTTCGATGTCACCTGCGTCGACGTATCTGCTTACACGATCCCTACCGAACTTCCCGAGGCCGACGGAACCCTTGCGTGGGACAAGACCACCGTCGTCGTCGTCCACGTTGAACTGCGCAACGGTGGGCGGGGCCTTGGCTTCGCTTACGGACACACCGCGATGGTCGACATCATCAAGCAGACACTCGTTCCGCAGATCGTCAGCCGCGACGTGCGTGACAGCACCGGCACGTGGTCAGCGATGGTGCGCGCGATCCGCAACCTTGGCCGCCCAGGCATCTGCTCGATGGCGATTTCCGCCATCGACCTCGCGCTGTGGGACGCGAAAGCCCGCGCCATCGGCCAGCCACTGCACAAGCTGCTCGGCGCGATCCGCGCGGACGTGCCGATCTACGGCAGCGGAGGATTCACCACCTATTCGATGCCCGAACTCGTCAAGCAGCTCGCGGGTTGGGTCGGCGACGGTATCCCGCGGGTGAAGATGAAAATCGGCACCGATTGGGGCGAGTCGTGGCGCGCTGACCTCGCACGCATCGCCGCAGTCCGCGACGCCATCGGTGACGACGCCGAGCTCTTCGTCGATGCGAACGGCGGGTACGACCGGGTACAAGCCCGCCGCCTGGGCGTGCAGTTCGCCGGCGACTTCGGGGTCAGCTGGTTCGAGGAACCGGTCAGCTCCGACGACTTGCCCGGGCTGCACGCTTTGGTCGAAGCACTTCCACTCGACGTCGCGGCGGGTGAGTACGGTTACGACCTCGACTACTTCCAGGCGATGCTCGCAGCGGGTGCCGTCGACGTCTTGCAAGCCGACATCGGGCGCTGCGGCGGGATCACCGAATGGCTTCGCGCTGCCGCGCTCGCGGCCGCCGCACAGGTGCCCTTCTCGGGACATTGTGGCCCGGCGATCCACCTACACGCCGCAACGGTGCCGCCGAACCTTCGCCACCTCGAATACTTCCACGACCACGTGCGCATCGAGACGATGATGTTCGACGGCATCATTGCGCCCACCGACGGGACCTTGACGCCAACGGATGCACCCGGCAACGGCTACACCCTCAAGACCGCTGACGCCGCGCGATACCGCGTCGTCTAGAGCACACGTCGCCTAGAGCACCCTTAGCACGTCAACGGGCTCGCTGCTTCGCGCGGGCAACCGCGAACGCCGAGTTGACCAGCGCGAGGTGGCTCAGGCCCTGCGGGACGTTGCCCAGCATCTCTCGCGATTCCGGGTCCATCTGCTCGGCCATCAGACCGAGGTCATTACTCAGGCTGACGGCCTGATCCATCAGGGCGGTCGCCTCGTCCAGCCGGTCAAGGGCAGCGAGGGCCGCAACCATCCAGAAGCTGCAAGCAAGGAACGCGCCCTCCTCCTTGTCCATGCCGGTGTAACGGTAGACCAAGGGTCCCGCCGAGAGTTCGCGCTTTACTGCCTCCACGGTGCCGGCGAGGCGTTCTCCTCTGTCGAACCCGTTCATGCCGGCCAGCAGGACGGAGGCGTCGAGTTGGTCGCTGCCGGCGAAAAACGTGTAGCTGCATTTGTCTGCCGACCAGCAGTGCTCGTTGACCCACGCTTTGATGGCATCACGTTCCGCGCGCCAGCGGTCGGCACGGGTGGTGGGTACCTGCCCTTGGTCGTGTAGGTGCACGGCCCGGTCGAGAGCGACCCAGCAGCCGATCTTCGAGCTGGTGTAATGCTCCTGCGCTTTCAGTTCCCAGATGCCTGCGTCCTTCGATCGCCAGATGTCGCAGCATCGGTCGGCCAGGTCGGCGAGCATCTCCGCTGTAGCGGGATCGAGGAGGTGACCGTCGCGCACGTAGCGCCAGATGGAATCGAACAGGTCCCCGAAGGTGCCGAGTTGGGTCTGCGACGCGGCCTGGTTACCAGCCCGAACAGGGCGGCTGCCGCGGTAGCCCGGGGCGTCGAGGTCGCGTTCCTTGTCTGGTGGGTTTCCGTCGAGCCGGTAAAAAACGTTCAGACCGGGAAGGGTGGAACGGACCGATCGCAGCAGTGACGCGACCGCACCTTGTACCTCCTCTTCAAGTCCGAGTTGGATACATGCGTCGACGGTGTAGGAGGTGTCGCGGATCCACATGTAGCGGTAGTCCCAGTTCTTGTCCCCGCCGATCCGCTCCGGCAACGACGTGGTCGCCGCGGCGGCGATCGCACCGGTTGGGCTGTAAAGCAACAGCTTGAGCACCAGACCGGACCTTCGCACCGCGTGGGCCCACGGGCCGTCGTAGGTCATCGCGGCTGACCAGTTGTGCCAGTTGCTGACGGTGGCGTCAAGCCGTGACTCCAAAGCTGCCTGGCCGGGCAGGTAGATCGGGGCGTTGTCGCTCGCCGAGATCGCAAATATGCCGGTGCTCGTCACCGACGTGGTGAATGCGCCGCTGACCTCGTGTGGGGTGACGGTGGGCGTGCCGAGGTCGAAGCAGCGCAGCGCCAGGTGCTGGTCGCCGCAGTGCATCACGATGTCGTCGCCGCGTTGCTGCGTCCACGGCTGCGTGGTGCCGAATCTGGTGCCTGGGTGCACAGCCCACCGCATCGCAACCTGCCCGTCGACGCCCTCGACGCGCCGGACCAGCTCCCCCCACGGCAGCGGTACACCGGCCCTGCCGATCGTCAGGGCATCGGTGAGCCGTGCCGTGCCGGTGGGCGTGCGGAACGTGGTTTCAAGAACGTTGGACTCGCCGACGTAACGGCGGGTCACGGTGAAATCGTCGGCCGGCTGCATTTTGAGGCGCCCACCGTTGATCGGGTCGAGGATGGCCGCGAACGCCGGGGGATCGTCCAGCGCCGGGAGTGGCCACCAGTCGATCTGGCCGTCGAGGGCAACCATGGCCACGGTGTGACCGTTGCCCAGGACTCCGTAGTCCGCGATCGGCACCCAGCCGTCAAGTCGGTGCGGACTCACCGTATGCGCCGCGCGACGGTTCGCGCGAGCAGCCCTGCGACGGCGACGCTGCCGACGACCGCGGACGCGATCGGCGTTCGGCGCATCGATACCGCCGACCACGGATCCGAGGCGTGTGCCTGCGCGTCGAACATCCCGTGCGCACCACGGTCCTGTTCGTCGTCCTTCGCGTGGAACACGTTGGAGCCGTACCGCGGGCCGTCCTGCTTGGTCGTCTGACTCTTCACCCCGGTCCTGCCCAGATACCAATCCAACAGTCCTGGCGCCAGCCGGTTGCCGACGATGGTGCCCGCGGTCGACGCGCCGACCCACAGGTTGCGGCGCGGGTGGTCGGCCAGGTACCGCACCGCGCGGGCCGGCACCTCCGGTTGGAAGATCGGCGGCACCGGCATCGGATGCTCCTCGAACTCGCTGTCGTTCCAATCGAACTGCACCGTGTTCACCGCGGGCAGTTGCACCATGCACACCCGCACAGCGCTCTTCTCATGTTTGAGTTCAGTAATCACGCTCTCGGTAAACCCGACGAGGGCGTGCTTGGCTCCGCAGTACGCAGACTGCAAAGGAATTCCGCGGTAGGCAAGCGCCGAGCCGGTCTGAACGATCACGCCCTTGTTGCGCGGACGCATGCGCTCCAGCGCCACCCGCGTGCCGTTAACCATGCCCAGATAGGTCACTTCGGTGATGCGGCGGAACACGTCGTCGTCGGTGTCCCAGAAAAACCGCAGCGAGCCGGAGAACGCGACGTTGACCCACAGCTCGATCGGACCGAGCTCGCTCTCGATCCGATCCGCCCCGGACCGAACCTGGTCCAACGCGGCGACATCTGTGGCGACTCCGAGACCTTTGCCGCCGCGCTCGCGCACGTCTGCGACGGCGCCGTCCAGGCCTGCCTGTCCGCGGGCCAGCACCCCAACGTCCCAGCCATGGTCAGCCAGCTCGCGGACGACGGCGCGGCCGACCCCCGCGGAGCCTCCGGTAACGACAGCAACTTTGCGCGCGGTCATGCTTTTACATCCCTCCATGTTGCGGTCTGAGAACTTGCTTGGGCGTGGCCGCAGCAACCAGCCGACGGCACCGAAGCCGACGGCCACGGCGCTGTCCGTGAGCGCCGCTCGTCTCCACGAGCGCGATCTCGCGGCTAGCCCGAACCCGGTCAGTGCGTGCAACGCGTCGGCCCCGGCGCCGAGCTTGACAACCGCGTCGTCGGGCACAGCAAACGTTGCAGCGGCCTGAAGTACGTGCCGCATCCCGAGGACTCGCAGCACGCCGACCGAAAGCTGGCCCGTGTCGAACCTCCCACAGCAGCGGATCAACGTGCGGGGCACCGCGAGCTGCACGATGCCCCACACACCTCGCACAAGCGCCAACATCCTTGTCGGTGCGGTCGCGCTACCCATCTCGCACGTAGGCCGTCCCTTGCGCTGCGTCACCCGGTGGCCCTACCCGAACACACGCGAATTACCCACGCGGATCGTCGCGGTTGGTCAGCGGTATATCCAGTCACTTCCGAGTTCGTTTAGGCGGGACGCCACCGTTGTCAGGGATCGCATCGCAGGACAGGCGACAGGGCACGGCCGGCTAACGCTGCCGATGGACACGTACTGTGCAGCCACTTGCACTCGGTTGCCGCACACACTCTGCGGCTGGTGCCGTTCAAGGGGGGCGGCCTGCTTTGACGACCGAGGACGAACTGAGTCGTCAGGCCTCGATCGGAGCGGCGGCTGATGGCTTACGCCAGGCCCAGGCCCCAGCTGGCGGTGTGGGCCTGTCCGGGGACCAGTCGGATCAGGTCTTCGCCGCTGCGGAATGCGTTGGGCGGGCAGGTCATCGGCTCGACGCCCAGGCCGGTGCGCCAATGCGGCGCGGCTTGGGTGTGGGCAGTAGATCTCGATGTACGGGTAGCTTCCATCGACCCAAAGGTCGATCGCGCCACGGCCGCCGGCCGACAGGTGTACCCATGCGAGCCCGTCGTTGTCGCGGGCGAGGTCGGTGAATGTGTAGTCGATGTCTTGTGCGCCGATCTGTCGTGGGTTGCGGAAGTCGTAGGCCGACCCTTCAACCGGAGCCGTCCCGGTGGGGAGGCCTCTGTCGTCGGTCGGCAACCACCGGGCGGCGTCCAGGTGCAGCTCACAGTCGTCGATCAGGTGGGTGCCCAGGCTCAGGTAGGGATGTTGCCCGGTCCCGTACGGGCACGGATGCGCACCGATGTTGGTGGCGGTGGTCCGTACCGCCAGCCCGGTTCCGGTGAGCTGGTAGTCGACCCGCACGTCGAGCGTGAACGGGTATCCCATCTGCGGGTGCAGCACAATGCCCATCACGACCTGGCTTTCGGTGTGCTGATGGCGGGCCCAGTTCCGCCAGCGCCCAAAGCCGTGGATGGCGTTGTGCGCCTCGGGTTCGGTGAGCGGCACCTGGTAGTTGACCCCGTCGAAGCGGTAGGTGCCGTCCTGGATTCGGTTAGGCCAGGGAATCAAGGGCAGACCCCGTGCGCCGGTGCACTGTTCCTCAGCGGAGTAGCCGTCGAGCAGTTGACGTCCGGCGACGTCATAGCGGCGCAGTCCGCCGCCTACTTCGACCACCGTCGCATGTTGATCGCCGTGGCTGATCTGGAACTGCTGCCCGGACGGCGTCGACGGGCCGGATCGGACTTCGTCCCCGGCTGCGGTTTGTCTCATCGTGTGCTCGATTCTGTCCGTGACGATTCCGGGTGTGCTATTCGATTGTTCTTCCCCGCGACCCGGCTGTCCCACCCTGCGCGCAGAGCTGGAGCCGCGTTGCTTCGCACGGCCTTTACTGTTTGGCTCCAAGTGCGTCGCCTGCGCTGCGTCACGCGAAGACTCCGGGCGCCTCCTGTCAGCAGATCGTCTGTTTGGCGGTCCCGTCGCCGGGTAGGGCCGCAGCGAGTAGAAGCTGTGACTTCGAATGCGCGATGGCGGGGGAGTCTGCTCGCCGTGGATCGGGAGACGTGACATGCCAACAGTCAGCGACTTCGTCGTTCAACGCGTCAGGCAGTGGGGGGTGACGCGAGTGTTCGGGTTCCCTGGCGACGGAGTGGGCGAGCTTGACGGTGCCCTTGGTCAGGCGGAACGCGACGGTAAGGGCCTGAGCTACATCCGACCTACGCATGAAGAGATTTGTGCGCTGATGGCGGTGGCACATGCCAAGTTCACCGGTGAGGTCGGCGTGTGCATCGCGACATCGAGCCCCGGTGCGTTCCATCTGATCAATGGCCTATATGACGCCAACATGGACAACCAACCCGTGGTGGCGATCGTCGGCCAGCAGGGCTTGAACGCGCTCGGGACCTTCAATCAGCAGGAGAGCAACCTCGAGCG
>DATCFU010000163.1:0-4643 GCA_036509315.1 Acidothermaceae bacterium | reverse complement strand
GCCTTGCGGACGCCGGCGACGACCTTGGCTCGCGAGAAGGGCTCTGTCACGCCGGACCGCTTGACGACGGCGATCGAGGCAGTCTCCAGGGTGGTGAATCGGCGGCCACACTCTGGGCAGGACCGCCGACGACGGATGGCGGTTCCGTCGTCGGTGACCCGGCTGTCGACGACCCGGCTGTCGGTGTGGTGGCAAAAGGGACAAAACACTGTCGCCCCTCCACTTCCACACCGAGTCAGCCGGGCCGATTCCCCTGAAGTGTTCTGTGACGCCTTCCCCGGCGCCGCTCACAGACCCGCCCGTGTTCCTTCCTCGGGAGACTTTTGGAGGAGTCCCGGGGACAAGCTGTGGACGAACCTGTGCGCAAACACCCCCCTGCTGTGCTCAAGTCCCCTCCGCCTGGGCACAACCTGTGGAGAACTACATCCGTGTAAGTACTAGATGTAGGGGTCAGACGCTAGGCGGAACAGGGGCGCGGCGCAAGAGCTTTCGGGAACTACGCAGGCCGGACGGCGTGTCGCGGGGTGTCGTCGGACCGTGCTCCGCGAGCCGCGGTGCAACCCCCAGCGGGTGCCCCGCTCATGAGGGCACGGACAAGGTTTCGCCGGCCTGAAGACCGGTGCTCGCCAGGTGGTTCAGCACGATGATCTGCTGGACCGTGGCCCGCGGATCGGCATGCGGCGCGACCTGCGTGGCAAGACCCCAAAGCGTCTGACCAGGCTGGACGACGATGCTGTGCGAGGCCGCGGGCGGGCTGATCGAGCCGGCCGTGAACGACAGCGCGTTGCCGAGCGAGAAGCCGAGCAGCATGCACAAGACTGCTGCGACTAGCAGTGCCAGCCGACCGCGCCGAGTGAGCCGAATGTGGCCAGCCGTAAGGCTTTTCGCCGCCGAACGCGTGCCACCAGATCGCGGCGCGTCGGTCCCCACCAAGCGCAGCGGGGTCGCCCGCTCGAACGGCGGCACGAGGCTGATCACCAGGGGCGGCAGCAGCTCGGTCGCCGGCAACTCGCGCCTCGGCAGGTCGGTCCTCGGCAGGTCGGTCCTCGGCAGGTCGGTCTTCGGCAGGTCGGTCTTCGGCAGGTCGGTCTTCGGCAGCCCCCGCAACTGGCGAGCCGGTGGGCACGGGAAGTCGGTGAGATCGAGCACGCGGGTCGGGACGCGTCGGGCCGGGCTGAGGAGCGTGGGCTGCGGGCTCATGAAGACCTCCGGGGAAGGAAGTGCGGCGACCGATGACCTCGAACGGATGTTCGATCGAACGCCTGTACGAAGTTGTACCCCATCCCGCCGACAAAACCACGACACGTTCGAACAGATGTTTGAATGCGTGTCGGGAAAGGACTACCTTCAGCCCACCGACCACTAATGAAGACCACACGAAGGGGCGAGGTCATGTCGCGGGACTTACCAGGGGACGCAGATGGTTCAGGCCCGCTCGCCGGCGTCAGCGACTTCCCGGACGGTCCGCCCGACGAGAGCGGCCTGACCCCGCGCCAGCACCGGGTGCTCGACGTGATCCGCGACTCTGTCGAGCGACGCGGCTACCCACCGAGCATGCGTGAGATCGGCGAACAGGTCGGGCTGACCTCCACGTCTAGCGTCGCCCACCAGCTCACCACGCTGCAGAAGAAGGGCTACCTACGCCGCGACCCGAATCGCCCTCGCGCGGTCGAGGTGCGGATCCCAGGCGAGATCGCCGGCACTTCGACGTCCGAGCCCCGCGGTACGCGTGATCACAGCGGTACGCGTGATCACAGCGGCATCCGAAACAGCCGCGACGCCCGCGAGAACGCGCCCTTCGACGAGACCGAGAGCGGCGACGCACGCCAGGCCACTGCCTACATCCCAGTCGTCGGCCGCATTGCCGCCGGCGGCCCGATCCTGGCCGATCAGGCCGTCGAGGACGTGTTCCCGCTCCCCCGCAATGTCGTGGGCGAAGGCACCCTGTTCATGCTGAAGGTGGTCGGCGACTCCATGGTCGACGCAGCGATCTGCGATGGAGACTGGGTCGTCGTCCGCCAACAGCTGGCCGCCGAGAACGGCGACATCGTCGCAGCGATGATCGACGGAGAAGCCACGGTGAAGACCCTCAAGCGGCGCGACGGCCACGTCTGGTTGATGCCGCACAACCCGAACTACGCACCGATTCCGGGAGACAACGCGACGATTCTGGGTCGGGTGAGCGCGGTTCTGCGCAAGGTCTGATCGGCACCAGCAGTACGGCCCGGTTAGGGTCGGCATAATGGACGACGAGCACGTGCTGCCCAGCGACGGTGTGACCTACGTCGTGCAGGTCGGCGACACCGTTCGTCGCCCCGCGCGGCCGTTCACGGCGACGATCCAGACCTACCTCCAACACCTGCACGACAAGGGCTTCCACGAGGCACCGACTCCCCTGGGCTACGACGAGCAGGGCCGCGAGATGCTCTCCTTCGTCGCGGGCGACGTGCCGCAGGAACCGCTGCCGGACTATGCCTGCACTGACGACGTGCTCGTGCCGCTCGGCCGACTCATCCGACGCCTCCACGACGCCGCCGCCGACTTCACACCGCCTGTCGATGCAATCTGGGGTGGCATCCCCGGGGCGCCAGCAGGCGTCGTCCCGCTGTTCGAAAAGCCTGAACTCATCTCGCACCAGGACTATTGCCCTGGCAACGTCGTCTTCCGCGACGGCCTGCCCGCGGCGTTCATCGACTTCGACCTCAGCCGACCCACGACACGCGTCGCCGACCTCGTCAACGCCATGTACTGGTGGACCCCGCTCATGCATCCAAGCGACAGGCCACCAGCCCTGCGGGACGCCGATGTGACGGCGCGCGTACGGATCCTGGCCGATGCGTACGGCATGACGCCACAGCAGCGAGTACTCGTCGTCCCGACCGCCGTGCAACGCGCGGCGAACTCGCTGCCGGCTATGCGCGCGGCGGCGGAAGCAGACGCGGTCTTTGCGAGTTGGTGGAATGGAGGGCTCGAAGGAAAGCTGCTGCGAGCGCAGGAGTGGCTCACCGCCGAGGCCGACCGTATCGACGCCGCACTTCTCGACTAACGTGGACACAACTGGTCACGTCTTCAACTATCAAGTGGGGCACTATGGCAGAGCCGAACACCACGCCGTCCGCTGAGGTCCTGCTTGCAGCGTTGCGCAACTCACGCGCTCGGCTGGTCGAGATAGCGGCACCGCTGACTGCGGAGCAAGTGCGCGAGCAGTCATACGACACCGAGTGGTCGATCGCCCAAGTGCTGTCGCACCTCGCCACCGGAGCAATCTTTTTCAAGCTCATCCTCGAGGCAGGCCTGGCCGGCCAGCCCGCACCAGGCGTCGATGTCATGCAGCCGATCTGGGATGAGTGGAACGCGAAGGCTCCCGACGAGCAGGCGCGCGACGCCATCGCGGCGGACGGCGAGTTGATGGCCGCGTTCGAGGCGCTCGATGGACAGCAGCGCGACGACTGGCATCTCGACTTCTTCGGCACGGATCGCGACTTCGCAGGGCTCCTCCAGATGCGACTGGGCGAGCACTCGATGCACACCTGGGATTTCGTGGTGGCGCTCGACCCAAAGGCGCAGCTGCTCCCCGACGCGGTCGATGTACTTATCGACTCCCTCGAGCCGCTGGTTGCGCGGGCCGGGAAGCCACTTGACTATCAGCTCGTCGTAGGGATCGAGACCGAAGAACCACGTCGGAACTTCGTGCTCACCGTCGATGCTGACGGCGCGACCCTCCGGCCGCTCGACGCGCGATTTGCGGCAGACAGCCTGCTCGCGTTGCCGGCGGAGGCGTTCATCCGGCTCGTCTACGGCCGTCTCGATCCCGAACACACGCCGCTCGGTGTGGACGACCCGATTCTCGAGACGTTGCGAACCGTCTTTCTCGGTTTCTAGCTGTTGAGCACGTCGCTGTCGTAGGCGATCGGATCGTCGAGGTGTGCCTCGCACACCTCGAGGCGAACGCCTGCGAGCAGTTCGTCGATCAGCGCGCGAGAACCGCCGACGTACGTGCAGAACAAGTCGATTTCAGTTGCCACACACCACGACACGTCGTCCGGCCAGAAAATGCTCGGTGATTGCGGCAAGAACCAGTTCGGCGTCGGCCAGTGTCCGACCTCAAGTGCGGCATCGAGCGGCCCGCCGAAGAGCACGTACTTCCGGCCCGGCAAGTCCAAACGCGCCCAGTAGTCAGGCAACGCACTTGCCACGGGTACTGACTCTGCGACAAAAGGGGCTGGTTGCGCTTCGTGCACGGTGTCGGGAACGACCGTTGGAACAGCTGGATCGTCGTCCAAATACGCGAACGACATGGTCGAAGGCCCGCCGGTCGTCCAGCCCCAGCCTTCCCACACCGCGAACCAGCACTCTTGCGGCGGGTCGGTGTGTCGGGCGAGGACGTCAAGCAGAGCCGCAAGTGAGTCGGGCTCGAGATCGCCTGCATCTGGGGGCGATCCCCGCCACGGCCCTGTCTTGACGTCGGCCGTAGGAGACGTAGCCCCGACCAGCGCATGAAACTGCATGAGCGGGTGCGCGACCTTGCCGCACGCTGCAGCAACCACGCTCCAGCGCACAGGGTCGTCAGCCGAGTCAGCCGGGTGCAAGATGCGCGCGTAGGCCTCGAAGCCAGCGGGAATTACGCCGCGCACGCCTGACGC
>DATCFU010000162.1:0-8430 GCA_036509315.1 Acidothermaceae bacterium | reverse complement strand
TGCGGTGCGAAGCACGCGATTCAGGGTTTCAACGAGGCGTTGCGATGCGAGTTGTTGCATGACAAGAGCAACGTGCATGTGACGATGGTGCAGCTGCCTGCGGTGAACACGCCGCAGTTTTCGTGGGTGTTGAATAGATTGCCGCACCGCGCGCAGCCGGTGCCTCCGATCTATGAGCCGTCGGTGATCGCTGGTGCGATCTGTTACGCCGCGGACCATCCACGGCGACGCGAATATTGGGTCGGCGGGTCTACCGTCGGCACGCTGTTGGCGAACGCGGTGGCGCCGGGGGTGTTGGACCGTTACCTCGGTAAGACCGGCTATAAGAGTCAGCAGACAACCCAACCGGAGCCGACCGACGCGCCGGTGAACCTGTGGGAGCCGGCCGACGGGTTGGACGGTCATGATTTTGGTGCCCGCGGAGTGTTCACTGACCGGTCGCATTCGCGCAGCCCACAGGTGTGGCTGTCTCAGCACCACAGGCTGCTCGGCGTTGCCGGGGTGCTGCTCGGCGCGGGAGCGGCTACGGTGGCCGCGGCGCGGCGGTGAGGTAAAGCGATGGCATTGCGAATCGAGGACTACGCGCTGATCGGGGACACCCGCACGTGTGCACTGGTCGGTGTCGACGGGTCGATCGACTGGTTGTGCCTCCCCCGTTTCGACAGCGGCGCGGTGTTCGCCGCGCTGCTCGGGACCGATGCCAACGGCCGCTGGCAGGTTGCGCCCGACGGCGCGCACCGGACCACCCAGCGCCGCTACCGGCCTGACACGTTGGTGTTGGAAACGGAGTTTGCTACCGGCTCCGGTCTGGTGCGTGTCGTGGACTGCATGGTGATGAACCCCGGTGATGAGGGTCCGCAGCTCGTTCGGCTCGTCGAAGGCGTGGAAGGCACCGTCGCGATGCGCAGCGATGTGGTGTTTCGTCCCGACTACGGGCAGGTGCTCCCGTGGTTTCGACGAAGCGGGCAGCGGTTGGCGATCTACGCGGGACCGGACGCGATCGCGTTGGACGGCGACGTCGCGCATACGGTCGTCGACGACGTCGCGAGCGCGTCGTTCACGATCGCCGCGGGCCAGCGACTCGGGATCCGGTTGGCCTGGACGGGCACGTCCACCCGGCCGCCGAAGCTGCCTGACGTGGCCGCGTTGGTGCAACGCACTACCACATGGTGGTGCCGGTGGGCCGCGAAATGCTCCTACGCCGGAATTGATCGGGACGCGGTGATGCGTTCACTGATCACGTTGAAAGCGTTGTCGTATACGCCGAGTGGCGGCGTCGTGGCCGCGCCGACCACCTCACTGCCGGAGCTACTGGGTGGGGTCCGGAACTGGGACTACCGCTACTGCTGGCTGCGTGATGCCACCTACACGTTGCTCGCACTGATGGACGGCGGCTACACCACGGAGGCCGCAGCCTGGCGTGATTGGCTGCTGCGTGCGGTTGCCGGTCACCCCAAGCAGATGCAAATCATGTACGGGCTGGACGGAGAACGGCGGCTGACGGAAACCGAAATCGGCTGGTTACCCGGCTACGCCGGTTCCAGGCCTGTGCGGGTCGGCAACGCCGCGCACGACCAACGCCAACTTGATGTGTACGGCGAAGTGATGGACGCGCTGCATCAAGCCCGTGCCAATGGGCTACCGCCAGACGACGACGCGTGGACGCTGCAGGTGCGCCTGATGAGCTACCTGGAGACGATTTGGGCGCAACCCGACGACGGGATCTGGGAGATCCGCGGCCGCCGGCAGCAGTTCGTCCATTCCAAGGTGATGGCCTGGGTTGCATTCGACCGCGCGATCAAAGGCGTTGAAACCTTCGGGTTCGAGGGACCTGTCGACCAGTGGCGGCAGGTACGCCGCGCCATCTTCGATGAGGTCTGTGAACGCGGCTACGACCCCAAACGCAAGACGTTCACCCAGTACTACGGCTCCGATGAACTCGACGCCGCGGTGCTGCTGATTGCGCCAGTGGGTTTTCTGCCTGCGGACGACGAACGCGTCGTCGGCACGGTGGCCGCGATCGAGAAGAACCTGCTTAGCGACGGCTTCGTGCAGCGTTACACGACGGAAGGCTTGTCCGTCGATGGTCTGCCGGCGGGCGAAGGCGCTTTCTTGATGTGCACGTTTTGGCTCGCCGATAACTACACCCTCGCCGGGCGCCACGATGAGGCGCGCGCTCTGTTCGATCGGCTCCTAGACCTGCGCACCGCAACCGGCCTGCTATCTGAGGAATACGACACCACCAACCACCGCCTCGTCGGCAACTTCCCCCAAGCGTTTAGCCATGTCGCGCTCATCACTACGGCACTGAGTGTGGCCGCGACCGCTGGACCTGCCCAACGACGCGGCGCCGGTAGTCCGACGTGAAGTCGCCCGGGACCACCGAGTTGCTGCGGGCCGCCTGGGGCACAGTCTTGGTCAGCCAGCCACGGCGCGCCCTTGCGCTGCGCGACACAGCGCGGCTATCTGGGCTCGCAGTGTTCGCCGCCCGCCTGCTCGGCGCCCGCCAGCTCACGCAGGCGGCGATCACGGCACTCGCACCGACGCCGCGCGTCATCAGATTCGGCGCCGCGGTCGACACCCTTCATGCATGCACGGGCATCGGCTTAGCGGTGCTGGTGCCGCGCTGGCGACGCACCGCGCTTGCCGACGCGGCGGTTGCAGCAGGCTTCGCGGTCGGGGGACAGTTGCGGGTCCGGCCGCCGGGGCACCGTCACGCCCTGGGGTGGTTGGTCCCTGTCGCGGCGAGGAAGAACACGGCTTCCTCATCGCCGTCGATGTCGACCGACAGCAGTCGCAACCGCCCGTTCACTCCTGCAAGAACAACCCGCCGTGGTCCGCACTGGCCGCCATGACGTTTGCCGCCCGACTCGCAAACCGCGAAGGTGGATTGTCCAGCGCAGGGGTCTGTGGGCGCCGTCCAGTGTCACCACGACATCACAAATCGCCGACGCGACCCGCCCACGCGCCGCCGGCTTCCAAGCCCGCGACCGCTCGGCAGATATCTGCCGCCCCGACACGTCCAGGTCGTTCGCTGCGGCCGGGCCGGGCACCGACACGGCACGGTAAGTATCACCCCATGGGCAGCATGCACGATCGACTCGGACGGTCGTGGGTATCAGTCAGGCGTTTCTTCCACGGCGTTCGTCAGATCACGCAGGAGCGGGACGAATCGGTGTAGCTCGGCCACGTGCAGGGACGTCAACGCGGACAGGCGACGGCTGGCGTTCGCGGTCAGTCGGACGCGGACCACCCGCGCGTCGTTGTCGGATCGCTTGCGGACCACGAGCCCGGCGGCTTCGCCGCGGTCAACCAGCTCGACGGCGCTGTGCGGGCGCAGCAGCAGGTACTCGGCGATCTCCCCGATCGTTGGCCCCCGCGGATCTGTGTGACCTTTGATCGCCAGCAGCAGCTGATGTTGCATGGGCGTGAGTCCTGCCGCGCGCGCTTGGCTGGCGCTCCAGTGTTCGAACCGGCGAAGGCTGGTGCGAAACGCCAACAACCGCGCGAAGTCGTCGCTGCTCAGCCGGGTCATCAGCAAGTTGTACCAGGGTAGCGGTGAACTTAATCGACAATCGCGCGACCTTGGCGAAGCACTCGCCGGTTGCATGCGAGCTATATCGCAGTACGATACAACAGTGAGCGGGACGCTGCCGGGCGGGAACGATGACAGTGAGCGCTCGACGAGCCAGCTGGCAGTCGGTTCCGGGGACGGCACGCCGGCCGGGCACCGAGGTGGACGTACCACGAGAGGGAGAGATCATGAGCGTCGATGGCGCAACACGCGATGCGATCAACGCAGCGGCCGATCCGGGTCGGTCATTCGATGAGTGGCGCCAGGCGCTGATGGCACTGAAGGTCGCTGAGAGTCGTGGCGAACCGTACGCGGCGTTGCTTTCTCGTTCGGAGGATGTGATCCGCGCTCGTTCCGTCCTCACCCATGAGCGGGTCCAGGCCGGGCTTCGGGTGCCCGACGATGTCTTGGAGCACCTGACCGTCGACGAGCTGCTGCTTGGCCAGCCGGACGACAGGGTCAGGTAACAGGAAGGCCCAGCGTCGCGATGGCTGCGATGCGTGGTTGTTTGTCGGCGCGCCATGTGTGGTTCTAGGCGACTCGGTACGGCTCGGCGTCCGCGTGTTTGAACGCGTAGCCGTTACCCGGCGTCACAGCTGGTGTGAGGGCGCCGTTTTCGGGTTGGACAATCCCGTCGAACATCATGTTCTCGATGCGGACGTGGTCGTGGAAGTATTCGAGGTGGCGCAGGTTGGGGGGGACGGTCGCGGCATGCAGGTGGATCGCCGGGCCGCAGTGACCGGAGAGCGGCACCTGCGCGGCGGCGCTCAGAGCGGCAACACGCAGCCATTCGGTGATCCCGCCACAGCGGCCGACGTCGGCTTGCAGGACGTCGACGGCGCCGGCGGCGAGCATGTTCGCGAAATAGTTGAGGTCGTAGCCGTATTCGCCCGCGGCGACGTCTAGTGGCAGTGCGTCCACCAGCGCGGCAAGGCCGTGCAGATCATCGGAGCTGACGGGCTCTTCGAACCAGCTGACGCCGAAGTCGGCGGCGAACCGCATGCCGAGTTTTCTGGCTTGCACCCGGTCGTATCCTCCGTTGGCATCGACGAACAGTTCGGCGTCGTCACCGATGGCGTCGCGGACCGCAGCGATGCGTGCGACGTCGGCGCGCCATGAGCGACCCCAGTCGGTGCCGATCTTCATCTTGACGCGGGGTATACCGGCACCGACCCAGCCGGCGAGTTGGTTCAACAGCTGCGGCATGGAGTAGGTGGTGAATCCTCCGCTGCCATAGATCGGTACCGACTCCCGCACCGGGCCGAGCAACTTATGCAGCGGCTGGTCCAGGGCACGGGCTTTGGCGTCCCACAATGCAAGGTCGACGGCGGCGATCGCCATCGACGACAGCCCAGGTCGGCCCAGGTTGCGGATCGCTTTCACCATCGCGGACCAGGCCGTGCCGGTGTCCCGGACGTCGATGCCGATGACCTTGGGTGTCAGTGTCTGCTTGATGACCTCGACCATCGCCTGGTGGCCGTAGGCGAAGCCGAGCCCGCTGCCACCCGCTTGCAGGCCCAATTCGACGACGACGAGCGTTGTGGTGTCCCAGGCCAGGGTGCCGTCGGCTTCGGGAAGGTCGGTCGGGGTCGTGTAGGCCGACACGTTCAGCCGCACCACGCGCAGATCGTCGTCGGCCACGACACGCTCAGGCGCCACCTCAGCCATGACGAGCCTCCGCGACCGCGGCCGGGCCGGTGTGCTGGTGGGCGATCAGATGGTCCGCGACGCGGGCGACCAGCGACATGATCGTCAGCGCCGGGTTAGCGGAGCCCTGGGTCGGCAGCACGCTACCGTCGGTGATGTAGAGGTTCGGCACGGCGAAGGTGCGCTGTTCGGCGTCGACGACGCCGTCTTTGGGTGAGCGTGCCATCCGGCAGCCGCCGACAAGGTGGGCGAATCGTCGGATGGTCATCGTCTCGGTCGCACCGGCGGCGCGCAGGATTTCTTCCATCTTCGTTTGGGCGGCGGCCATCAGTTGCTTGTCGTTCTCGCCCATCGAGTAGTGGAAGTTGGCCACCGGCAGGCCGTGCCGGTCGACCTCGCCGGAGAGTGTCACCGCGTTTGCGTGCAAGGGCAGCAGTTCGCACAGGGCGCCCAGTGATGCCCAGTGAACGTAGTCGCGCATGTATTCGCGCAATGATTCACCCCAGTGTCCTTGCGCGACGACGTGTTCGGCGTAGGTGATCGGCAGCGGTGACACGGTCTGGATGGAGAACCCGCGCTTGTAGGGTTTCGCGGGGTCGGTTTCGTAGAACTGTTCGCAGCTGACTTCCGGTGGCGGCCCTTTGTACATCCGCACTTCGGCCTCGAACCGTCCGGCGGTCTGCGGCGCGCCTTGCACCATCACGTAGCGGCCGACCTGGCCGTCGTCGTTGCACAGCCCGTCTTTGAACCGGTTCGATGCCGATAGCAACAGCAGGCGCGGCGTTTCGATCGAGTAGCCGGCCACCGCGACCATCCTCGCGCGCTGCCGGTGCTCGATGCCGTCCTTGAAGTAGGTGACCCCGGTCGCGCGGCCGGTGCGGTCGTCGACGAGCACCTTGCTCACGTGGCAGTGCGCGCGGATCTCCGCGCCGTGCGCGAGCGCGTCGGGGATGTGGGTGATCAGCGGGGAGGCCTTGGCGTTGACTTTGCAGCCCTGCAGGCAAAATCCGCGGTAGATGCAGCGCGGCCGGTTCCCGAAGCGTCCGTTGGCGATGGCGACCGGCCCGACCCGTACCGGGATACTGAGCTTCTCGCAGCCGGTGATGAACACATCCCCGTTGCCGGAGATCGGTTGAGCGTGGAAGGGGTAGGAGTGCGGGTCGCCCCACGGCCAATCCTGTCCGGCGACTGGGAGCTCTTGCTCGAGCTGCTCGTAGTAGGGCCGAAGGTCGGTATAGGAGATCGGCCAGTCGGCGCCGACCCCGTCGCCGGTGAAGGTGGCGAAGTCGGAGGGATGGAATCTGGGGGTGTAGCCGGCGTAGTGCACCATCGATCCGCCGACGCCACGCCCGGAGTTGTTCGAGCCGAGCGGAACCGGATCCGCGCCACTGATGACCCTCGGATCGGTCCAGTACAGCAAGTGCGAGCCGCGTTCGTCGCTGACCCAGTCGGTCTCCGGATCCCAAAACGGCCCGGCGTCCAACGCCACCACCGACCAGCCGGCGCGGGCGAGACGCTGCGCGAGTGTCCCGCCGCCGGCTCCGCAACCAACGATGACAATGTCGACCTCGTCGCGTTCGTCGTAGCGCGTCATCTCATCACGGAGCCGATGCGGAAAGCCCGGTGAGCTCGGCAGCAACCAGGCGGACTCGTTGCGGTCCCGCACGTCGCCATACAGCGACAGATTCGCGCCGAGTTTCACGACGACTCACCGGTCACTGCGGCGGCTTGCCGTCGCTTGGCTGCTTCGGCGCGTCGGGTCCACGGCACCGGATCGGTGCTGGCCGCATCGGCTACTTCGAACTTCTCGCGCGCGTCCAGTCCCATGTTCTTGTATCCGCGGGGATAGGCCGGGCCCGGAAAGCCGATCTCATTCCAGGCCCAAGGGTGGGAGTAGAACGCCGTGCACGCGTACCGGGTCCACAGCGACCACACGTGTGCTGCCGACAACCCATGCCAGGACTGCCCGTCGAGCTCCTGCACCTCCTGCACCAGGGCCGCCTGCTGCTGCTGACCGAGCTGCGACAACGACGCCCCGCCTTGACGCTTCGCGTCGTTGTCGAGGAACGCGAGCGTCTGCCGCCAAGCCTCCGCGTCCTCCGGCATGTCGGCGTAATGCCAGCCGTCGGTCTCACCAGTCGCGAGCCGGACGTCGATCAGAGCCGCCACCGGAATGCGCGGCTCCTCGTGTTGAGCTAGCAGCTGGTCACACAACGCCTCAGCGGTGGCCTGCTCGACGCCGGTGAAGAACGACAACTCCGGTGAGGGTGCGAGCCGAGCCAACACGACGCCCGCCGTGACGGCGTCCCAGCGGTCGACCTCATTGAGCACATCGAACCCAGGAAAGCGGGGCGGTGACGAGCCGGGTGCTCGGCCGCGGTTGCGGTCAGCGATGAATACCACGCTCGGGCTCACTCGCCTTCGCGACGCAGGATCGCGGCCAAGATCCCCATCCCGCCGACCAGACTCGCCAGCAACGGCGCGAACACCGGCGGGCCCATCTCGGCGTTGTACAGCCGCATACCGCGGCGCAACCCGCCCGGCTTCTGGGCGATCCCGCGGATGTGCAAGTACGTTCCCTGCAACCCGTTGAGGACGACCACAGCCGACGCTAGCGGTAGCACGGTTTTCGCCGCCCGCTTGGAGAAGACGCCGGCGATGCCAGCCGGGATGATCGTCGGCATGATGATCACCGGCCACCACATCATCTTGTTGCCGAAACTCGCCGAGTCATGGGACAGGTAGATCTCACCAGTCGTCACCGCGGCGCCAACGGCAGCAAGCGCCGACAAGGTGCGTTCGAAATGGCCGGTGCGGATGTTGGCGACCACGCGGTCGACCCCGACCAGCTCGCGGCGTTGGATCAAGCCGTGGTGTGTCAGCAGGGCTGTCACGACTTGATCTTCTCGATCGTGTCGCCCACAAGTGTCTTGACGATGTCGGCCTTGTGCGGCTGACCGCGCAGGAACGCCCTGCCGAACCCGAGCGCCTGATCTTTTCCGACGACGCCCGGCATCGGCGGTTCGTTCGGGTTCACGTCACAGTCCACAAGCGCCGGACCCGGGTGCCCCAACGCCGCCTTGACCGCTGCCTCGAGCTCGCCGGGTTGAGTTACCTTCACGCCGAACCCGCCGCACGCGGTCGCCCACGGGGCGAAGTCGGCGAAGCCGTTGTGGCGCACCCCGAACTCGGGATAGCCAAGGACCATC
>DATCFU010000161.1:0-12488 GCA_036509315.1 Acidothermaceae bacterium | reverse complement strand
CCTGGGCTATCCTGTGATCCGCCGTCCTGCCGGACGGTATAGCAAACAACGTCACGGCAGGTTGCCCGAGTGGCCAAAGGGAGCGGTCTGTAAAACCGCCGGCTCAGCCTACGATGGTTCGAACCCATCACCTGCCACACCTCACCACACGCTTCGCATCCCAAGTGGTCGCCGTCCGCGCCGAATTGCCCGGTTCGGACGACCGCCAGGGATGCGAAGTCGGTCCTGTAGAGTTTCGCCTCGCATCACCCACAGCTGGCTTCCCAGCTGCCCCCTTAGCTCAGTCGGCAGAGCGTCTCCATGGTAAGGAGAAGGTCTACGGTTCGATTCCGTAAGGGGGCTCGACCCGGCACCGGCCGCAGGTGGCCGGTCAGCAGTACGAGCCTGGTGATGGCGGAGTAGCTCAGCCTGGCAGAGCAAGCGGCTCATAATCGCTGTGTCACGGGTTCAAATCCCGTCTCCGCTACGCATTTCCCGGCGAGACGCTCGGTCGGTTATCCTTCAATGGTCGACCGATCGACGAACGCATCTGAACCAGGAAGGCACTACCCGTGGCCACCAAGAGCGATGTCCGCCCCAAGATCACGCTGGCCTGCCAGGAGTGCAAGAACCGCAACTACATCACCAAGAAGAACCGGCGCAACGACCCCGACCGGCTCGAGATGAAGAAGCACTGCCCGCACTGCAACCTGCACACGGTGCATCGCGAGACGCGCTAGGTGTAGGGCGAGACACGAGGTATTGGGCGAGACTCGCCGATGCCGTTGGATCCATCGTTCGTCGGCCGCAGCTTTCCGCCAACCGCGCCCTATCAGGTCGGTCGCGAGAAGATCCGCGAGTTCGCCGCCGCGATCGGTGACCCCAACCCCGCCTACACAGACGTCGATGCCGCCCGCGCGCTCGGCCACTCCGACCTGGTAGCTCCGCCGACCTTCGCGATCGTGCTGTCGCTGGGCGCTTCACACCAGGTCGTGACGGACCCCGCGCTCGGCCTCGACTATTCGCGGGTCGTCCACGGCGAGCAGCGGTTCACCTACACCCGCCCGATCGTCGCCGGCGACGAGTTGTCGGTCATCGTCACGGTCGAAAAGATCCGCTCGGTGGCGGGCAACGACATCATCACCACTCGCGGCGACATCGTGACCGCCGATGGCGACGCGGTCTGCAGCGCCTATTCGACGCTAGTTTCCCGGGCCCCCGACCCGATGTCCGAGACGACGGGGCCTCAATGACCCTCGTGACCTACGACCAAGTCGAAGTCGGCGAACAGCTGCCCAACCGCAGCTTCCCGATCACTCGCGCCGATCTCGTGCGCTACGCCGGCGCGTCTGGCGACTTCAACCCGATCCACTGGAACGCCCGGTTCGCGATCGGCGTCGGCCTGCCGGACATCATCGCCCACGGCATGTTCACGATGGCCACCGCCGCCAGGCTGGTGACCGACTGGGTCGGCGACCCGGGCGCCGTCGTCGACTACTCCGTGCGTTTCACCAAGCCAGTAGTAGTACCGGACGACGAGGGCGGCGCGATGTTGAACGTCGAAGGCGTCGTCGCGGAGAAGCTCGAGGGGAACCTCGTCCGAGTCGATCTGACGGCTCGATCGGGCGACGACAAGGTGCTGGGCATGGCTCGGGCGACGGTCCGCCTGTCCTGATCGGTCGTCCTATTTCGTGGCGCGCTCATGGTCCCAGCAGAGCCGCCGGGACGACGGCGATTCCGTCTGGACGGCGGTAGGCCTGGTTGCCGGTGTTGATCAGCACTGCGTCAAGCAGTTGGTCACCGATGCGTTCGCGCAGCCATCTGAGGTGCTTGAGGTCCTCATCCCTGACCACGGCGGACAACTTGACCTCTATGCCAACAACACCCCCATCGTCGCCGGCGACGATGAAGTCGACCTCGTGTTCACCCCGATGAGTCCGCAGATGCCGAACCTCTGCTTGCGCTGCCTGGGAATACACGCGCAAGTTGAGCGCGATGAGGCTCTCGAACAAGGCGCCGAGGAACGTACCGTCGCGACGGATAGGCGGGCTTACGTCACCACCTGATACGAGGTTGTGCGCGGTCACGTTGAGGAGTCGCGCGGCCAGCGCCGGGTCTGCGAGGTGATGCTTGTCAGCCGCGGCAAGTTCCTTAAGTTTGTTGTCCGTCGGCAGCCACGCCCGTACCGGGTCCAGCAACCACAGCCGGGTCAAGATGTCGCGCCATGGCAGCGTTGTAGTAAGCGCCGGCTTGTTGGCCACGCCAGGCGTAGCGGCATCGCGGATGACTTCGAAGCTGGCGGTGGTGGCAGTTGCTGCGGCGTAGGCGCGCATCCAGCCCCGGAGTGTGTCGGGTCGACGCACCGAAATGCCCTGCTCGGGGAACTCGCGGTCGATGACCCGGTTCAAATAGCCGTCGAGCTGCGCGCGCAGCGCTCTGTGCGGCAGACGTCGCATGCCTGGGAAGCCTCCGGTGAGGATCTCGTGGACGTAGTCGCCAAGGTTGACTGTCGTGCTTCCGCCGATTGCCGGCCTTGTTCCGGTCAGCAGCTCCGTCAGGCTTACCGATGTGGCGATGCCGCGCTCGGCAACTGAAAGCGGCCGCATCCGCACCGGGACGATGCGGCCACCCCCAGTGTGGGTCTCGGCGCCTGCGGGCTCGGCTGAACCGGTGAGGAGGAACCGGGCCGGGGAAGGGTCGTTGTCTACGGCCCGTCGTACGAGGTCCCAGCTTGAGGGCATCCGTTGCCACTCGTCGATCAGGATCGGCTTCGTACCCTGAGTGATCAGGGACGGGTCGGCTTGGACCACCTGACGCTGGCCGTCGTCGTCCAGGTCGTGAACGCTGCCTGCCCGCTCAAGGGCGGTAGCTGTCTTTCCGACGGCTTTGGGTCCTTCGATGCTGATCGCCGACAGACCCAGCAGAAGCGCGTCGAGCTCATCATCAACAAGGCGCCTATCGTAGCCCGATATGCCATGGGCGTCGTCGCTGGTCACAAGTATCTACACTAGTATTCCGGGCAAAGTTACGCTACTTTTTCGGGAGTTTGTACGCTACGGTTTCGGGCTGGCGGAGGCCGCCGATCCCGATCTCACGAGGCGCAGTCACGCGCCGGTTACTCCCGTGCCAGCGCCGTGCGGGTTCGCTGCCAGCCACCGGGTCGAATCTTTGGCTCACTATCTCAACCCACCCATCCGTTCGGTTGACAAGGTAGTGAGTGACCACTAACTTAGTCTCCATGAGCGCGATCCAGACGCGGATGGACCCAGACGAGCGTCGTGACCAGGTGATCGCGGCAGCGCTCATTGAGTTCGCCGAAGGTGGCCTCGCCGGCACCTCGACGGAAGCAATTGCCGTCCGCGCCGGTATCTCGCAGCCCTACTTGTTCAAGATGTTCGGCACGAAGCGCGACCTGTTCATCGCCGCGTCCAACCGGTGTTTCGACAACGTCGCCCAGACGTTTACCTCCGCCGCCGAAGGCCTGGCCGACGAAGAGGCGCTCGACGCAATGGGCCACGCGTACTACGGCTTGATCGCCGATCGGGCCAACCTGATGGCTCAACTTCAGCTGTACGCGGCATGCAACGACCCTCAGGTTCGCGAGTGTGCGCGCGACGGCTTCCGAAAGCTCTACCAACTGGTCGAGCGCGCCTCTGGCGCACCTGCCGACGTGCTCGCGCTGTTCTTCGCGGGCGGCATGCTCTGCAACGTCTCCACCGCCCTTGGCCTTGCCGAAATCGACGAACCGTGGGCGCGCGCGCTCGCGAGTGAGAAGTAGATCCAACCCACGTTTTTCCTTGCTGTGCCCGGCTTTTCATCGCCACATAGGTGAGTGACTGCTCACATACATACCCAACCCGGAGGACACGACATGACTGGACGCGGAAGGCCGCTGGCGACATTCATCGTCACCTCAGTCGCGCTTTTCATGAGCTCACTCGACAACCTCGTCGTCACGATGGCGTTGCCGGCAATCAAGACCCACCTGCACGCCTCGCTGTCGAGCCTTGAGTGGACCGTAAACGCCTACACGTTGACGTTCGCCGTGCTGCTACTGCCGGGCGCGACCCTGGGCGACCGCTTCGGTCGCAAGAAGATCTTCATGATCGGCTTGGCCATCTTCACGACGGCGTCCGCGCTCGCGGCGCTCTCGACAACGGCAGGCGAACTAGTTGCCGCACGCGCTTTGCAGGGTGTCGGCGGCGCGATCCTTACCCCGCTCACCTTGACGCTGCTCAGCGTCGCCGTACCGCCCGCTCGTCGTGGGCTCGCGCTCGGCGCATGGGGTGCGATCGCCGGTCTCGCGATCGCGGTCGGGCCTGTCGTGGGGGGTGCCATCGTCGACGGCGCCTCATGGTCGTGGATCTTCTGGCTCAACGTGCCGATCGGCATCGCCTTGTTGCCCGTCGCCGCGCGCTTGCTGAAGGAGAGCCACGGCCCAGCCGCGAAGCTCGATGCGGTCGGGACAGGCCTCGCCACGGCGGGTCTGTTCTCGGTCGTGCTTGGCCTGGTGAAGGCGAACGACTGGGGCTGGGCGAGCGGCTCGATTGTCAGTCTGTTTGCTGTAGGTGCCGTGCTGCTCGCTGTATTCGTCGGCTACGAGTTGCGGACGTCGGACCCGGTGCTGCCACTGCGGTTATTCCGCAACCGCGGGTTCACGGCGAGCAACATCGCGGCGCTGTTCATGTACTTCGGAATGTTCGGCGCGATCTTCCTTCTCGCTCAGTACCTGCAGGTAGCCCACCACTACTCGCCGCTGTCGGCGGGCGTGCGGACCTTGCCATGGACTGCGATGCCGATCTTCGTCGCGCCGGTCGCGGGGCTGCTGTCCGACCGGATCGGTGGTCGCCGGATCGTCGCGACAGGGCTGTTCCTGCAGGCCATCGGCCTCTTCTGGCTGGCAGAAGTTGCGACCCCTACCGTGCCGTACCTGCACATGGTGCCCGGTCTTGCGATCAGCGGCTTCGGTATGGCGCTCTTCTTCGCTCCGGTCGCCAACTTGGTGCTCTCGTCGGTGCGGCATGAGGAGCAGGGCATCGCGTCGGGTGCGCACAACGCGATCCGCGAGCTCGGCGGCGTGTTCGGGGTGGCCGTTCTCGCATCGGTGTTCGCGCACTATGGCGGCTACCAAAACGCGCAAGCATTCGTGGACGGCGTGGTGCCGGCAGTCAAGTTGGGCGCCCTGATCGTCGCGTTAGGCGGCGTCGCGGCACTACTGATTCCGCGCACGCCGGTCGCCAGCCCGGAGCCTGAGTCGATTGACATCAGCGACCTGGAGCCGTCCGCGGCCTAAGCAGCAGATGTAGCAGGGCGGCCGGCCGTAGGGTTCGTGGGTGCTCTCCACGGATCCAGCGGCCGGCCACTCGTTGCTGTTGGCCGACCACACCACGATCCGCCTTGGCGGCGCGGCCAGAAATCTCGTGTGGGCTGACACCGCGACCGAACTCATCGACGCCGTTTCGCAGGCCGATGCAGGCGGCACCCCGGTACTAGTGCTCGGGGGCGGCAGCAACCTGGTGATTGCCGACGACGGTTTTGATGGCCTCGTCGTGCGGGTGGCGCATCGCGGCGTCCGGTTTTCGCACTCCGACGAGCAAGTCGTTATGCACGTCGAAGCCGGTGAGATTTGGGACGACGTCGTCTTGGCGTCACTTGCACGCGGCCTCGCTGGCCTTGAGTGCCTGTCGGGAATTCCGGGCCTCGCCGGGGCGACTCCGATCCAAAACGTCGGCGCTTACGGTGCCGAGATATCGAACCTGGTGACCGGCGTCCGCGTGTTCGACCGGCTTGAACGACGCCAAATTTCCCTACCGGTAAACGATTGCCGGTTCGGCTATCGCACGAGTGCCCTCAAAGGTGGCAGGCGCTACGTCGTTCTCGGCGTCGACATCGCCCTGACTCCGAGCCAGACATCGCAACCGGTGCGCTACCAACAACTTGCCGACGCACTCGGTGTCGAGCTCGGCGGACGTGCCGCGGCACTCGACGTCCGAGCGGCTGTTCTTGGGTTACGGGCGGCGAAGGGAATGCTGATCGATCCGGGCGACCCAGACTCGGTCAGCGTAGGTTCGTTCTTCACCAATCCGATCCTGCCGGACGCCGAGGTGCCGGCCGGTGCGCCACAGTGGCCGACCACCGACGGGCTGGTGAAGACGTCGGCGGCGTGGCTCATCGAGCAGGCCGGCTTCGTGCGCGGTTTCGGTGACGGACGCGTCGGGCTGTCGAACAAGCACACTCTCGCGCTGGTTAACCGCGGCGGCGCGACGACGGCCGAACTAGTCGCGTTCGCTGTGCACATCCGCGACGGCGTTCGCAGTCGGTTCGGCGTGACTCTCGACGTCGAACCCGCGCTCGTGGGCGTCGCGCTCTAGCGTCGCTTAAGATGCGCCGCTTTAGATGTTTAGCGCGCCTCTGACAGCAGCTTGCCGAGCCGGTTGACGCCCTCGACGAGGTCGTCGTCACCCAACGCGTAGGACAACCGGAAATAGCCCGGCGTGCCAAACGCCTCACCGGGGACGACGGCCACCTCCGCCTCGTCGAGCACGAGTTCGGCGAGCTCGGCAGACGTCGACGGACGCTTGCCCCGCAGCTCGAGGCCGAGGATCGCTTTCACCGACGGGTAGGCGTAAAACGCACCCTCGGGCTCGACACAGGAGACACCAGGAATGTCGTTCAGCATCGAGACCATCGTGAGACGTCTGCGGTCGAATGCTTCGCGCATCATCGCGACCGCCGACAGGTCACCTGAAACGGCTGCGAGTGCCGCGCGTTGCGACACGTTGGCGACGTTGGACGTCAGGTGCGACTGCAGGTTGGTCGCGGCCTTGATGACGTCGGACGGCCCGATCATCCAGCCCACTCGCCAACCCGTCATCGCGTAGGTCTTCGCGACACCGTTCAAGACAACGCAAGTACCAGCAAGTTCGGGGACGGCGACCGGCATCGACGAGAACGTCGCGTTGCCATAGACGAGGTGCTCATAGATCTCGTCGGTGAGCACCCAGATGCCGTGCTCGACGGCCCAACGACCGATCTCGGCAACCTGCTCGGGCGTATAGACGGCGCCGGTCGGGTTTGACGGCGAACAAAACAGAAGGGCTTTCGTGCGCGGCGTGCGAGCGGCCTCGAGCTGGCTCACCGTCGCGCGGAACCCGGTCGACTCGTCGGTGTCGACCTGCACTGTGACACCGCCCGCGAGCGCGATCGCTTCGGGATAGGTGGTCCAGTACGGCGCCGGCAGCAGCACCTCGTCGCCTGGGTCGAGCAGGGTCGCGAACGCCTGGTAGACGGCCTGCTTGCCGCCGTTGGTGACGAGCACCTCGCTCGCCTTGACGGCGAATCCTGAGTCACGTGCCGTCTTTGCCGCGATCGCCTCGCGCAGTTCGGGCAGCCCGGCAGCAGGGGTGTAGCGGTGGTTCTTGGGGTCGCGCGCGGCCTCGATTGCCGCCTCGACGATCGGGGGTGGCGTGGCAAAGTCGGGCTCGCCCGCGCCGAAGCCGATGACCGGATGACCGGCTGCCTTCAAGGCCTTCGCTTTCGCATCGACGGCGAGGGTGGCGGACTCGGCGATTGAGCCGATCCGGCGGGAGACACGGCTGCGAGACGTGGTGCCAGAGGTGTCGTCGGTCATGAGGTTCATCGTCCCATGACGGCCACCGCCGACGCGCCCGGGTTTCGAGCGCGGCCGCGCCCAAGTGTCGTGCGGCAAGAGCGCGTTAGACCGTGCGTGGCCCTGCCACGTACACTGTCGAGGCTGGTCCCCAGCAGTAGTTCATGGTGCGCGGGCCACGAAGGGCAGTAGCTCAACTGGTCAGAGTTCCGGTCTCCAAAACCGGCGGTTGGGGGTTCGAGTCCCTCCTGCCCTGCACGCCGCACCAAACCAGACCAGCACAGCTTTCGATCAGGCTTGACAGCGTTTCCTAGATGACTGCGGGAGTCCACGTGACCGACACCACGAGCGGTGCTGCCGCACCTCGGCGGGCGCCGCAGGCTGGCCGCGTCGAGCGCCGCAACGTGTTTTCGCGTCTCGGCCTGTGGTGGCGACAGATCATCGCCGAGTTGCGGAAGGTCATCTGGCCGACCCGCAAGGAACTGATCGCGTACACGACGGTCACCCTGGTGTTCGCGGTGTTCATGATCGCTCTGGTGGCCAGCCTCGACTTCGGGGCTAACTGGTTGGTCCTGCGGGTCTTCGGCTGACGCCGGCTTCCGCACCTGTTTGTTGCAGTCCGCCGTCCCTCAAGGAAGAAGAGCAATCCACGTGACCGACTTACCGCCGCCCGCCGATCCCGATCTCGATGTTGAGATCGATCTTGACGCCGAGGTCGACGCCGACCTTGCGCCGACTGAGGTCGCGGCTGTCGAGGTCGCCGAGGTCGAGGTCGACCCTGCCGAGGCGTTCCGCGATGCACTGCGGCGTGCGCCTGGCGACTGGTTCGTCGTGCACACCTACGCGGGCTATGAGAACAAAGCGAAGGCGAACCTTGAGACCCGTATCCAGTCCTTGAACATGGAGGACTTCATCTACCAGATCGAGGTGCCTCAAGAGGAGGTCACCGAAATCAAGAACGGGAAGCGGCAGGTCGTCAAGCGCAACGTCTTCCCCGGCTACCTGCTGGTCCGGATGGAAATGACAGACGAGTCGTGGTCGGCGGTCCGCTACACCCCGGCCGTCACCGGCTTCGTCGGTCCGAGCTCGAGCAAGCCGTCACCGCTGACCCTCGACGAAGTGTTTCGGTTCCTCGCGCCAGCGACCAAGGAGCAGAAGGAAGCCCAGGCTGCCGCTGCCCCACGCATCGTCGACTTCGAGGTCGGCGAGTCGGTCACCGTCACCGATGGCGCGTTTGCCACGCTGCCCGCGAGCATCAGCGAGATCAACCCCGACCAGCAGAAACTCAAGGTGCTGGTATCGATCTTCGGTCGCGAGACGCCGGTCGAGCTCTCGTTCAGCCAGGTCGCCAAGATCTAGCCCGAACCCTCCTCGACGGCCGGGAAACGAGCACCCCTCGCCGTCCCGTACTCTTGGCTTTGCACATCCACTGAAAAAGGACGCAGTATGCCCCCGAAGAAGAAGCTCGCGGCGATCATCAAGCTGCAGATCAAGGCTGGCGCCGCGACGCCCGCGCCGCCGATCGGCCCGGCGCTGGGTCAGCACGGCGTCAACATCATGGAGTTTTGCAAGCAGTACAACGCCGCGACTGAATCCCAGCGGGGCAACGTCATCCCGGTCGAGATCTCCGTGTACGAAGACCGCTCGTTCACCTTCATCACGAAGACGCCGCCGGCTGCCGAGCTCATCAAGAAGGCCGCCAGCGTCGATAAGGGCTCGCCGACGCCGCACAAGGTGAAGGTCGCGTCGCTCTCGAAGGCGCAGCTGCGCCAGATCGCCGAGACCAAGATGCCCGACCTGAACGCACGCGACATCGAGGCCGCGGAGGCGATCATCGCCGGCACTGCTCGGTCGATGGGCATCACGATCGGCAGCTAGTTCGTTGTAGATGAACGACGTGGGAGGGCCAGCGCGGTCCGCTAACCACAACCTCCGATGAGCAACAAGGAGCACGTTATGAAGCGCAGCAAGGCATACCTCGCGGCGGCCGAGAAGGTCGACGCCGACAAGCTGTACCAGCCGCTCGACGCGGTCCGGCTGGCTCGCGAGACCTCCCTGACCAAGAACGCCGGCACCGTTGAGGTGGCGTTGCGCCTGGGCGTCGACCCGCGCAAGGCCGACCAGATGGTGCGAGGCACGGTCAACCTGCCGCACGGCACTGGCAAGACCGCCCGCGTACTGGTCTTCGCAACCGGCGAGCGCGCCGAAGAGGCCAAGGCCGCTGGGGCCGACATCGTCGGTGGCGACGAGCTCATCGACCGGGTTGCGGCGGGCTACCTCGACTTCGACTCAGCAGTCGCGACCCCTGACCTGATGGGCAAGGTCGGTCGTCTCGGCCGGGTCCTCGGCCCGCGCGGGTTGATGCCGAACCCGAAGACGGGCACGGTCACCAACGACGTCGCGAAGGCGGTCACCGAGATCAAGGGCGGCAAGATCGAGTTCCGGGTCGACCGGCAGGCGAACCTGCACTTCATCATCGGCAAGACGACGTTCACCGACGTCCAGTTGGTCGAGAACTACGCGGCTACACTCGACGAGGTACTGCGGCTGAAGCCGTCGTCCGCCAAGGGCCGGTACCTGCGCAAGGCCACGGTCACGACCACGATGGGTCCTGGTATTCCGGTCGACCCGAACAAGACCCGCCACCTGCTCGAGGATCAGCCCGCCAGCTGACCCGCTCGCCTGCCGCCGGTCGTTTTGACCGGACGGCGGGGGCGACCGTACTGTTGACCCGCCACAGACCGCCGGTCGGCGTGTGCGGCCCTCGCTGACGAGCCTCTCGGCTTCGACGTGCGGGTCGTGGACTCCCGAAGGCCCCGCAGCAGCGGGCGGCCCGCGCAGGTACACGAACGTCCGACGCCTTTGCGTCGACACGCCCCGTGCGCCTAGCGCCGGGGCGTTCGCTTTTACGCAGGCCTTCGAGGGTTCGACGCGCGTCGCCGGCTCCACCCGGAAGGAGGCCGGCAGCCAATGCCGAGCCCTGACAAGGTGACCGACGTCGCCGAGTTGACGGAGAACTTCCGCACCTCAGCCGCTGCCGTCCTCACCGAGTACCGCGGGCTGACCGTCTCGCAGCTCACGCAGCTGCGGCACAGCCTCGGAACCACCACGCAATACACGGTGGTCAAGAACACGCTGTCCAAGATCGCCGTGCGCGAGGCTGGGCTGCAGGAGCTCGAGAGCATGCTTTCTGGTCCCTCGGCGATTGCCTTCATCAAGGGCGACGCAGTCGAGGCAGCCAAGAGTCTGCGCGACTTCGCCAAGGCCAACCCGTTCTTGGTGATCAAGGGCGGGGTGCTCGACGGCAAGCTAGTGACCGCCGCCGAACTCTCCAAGATCGCTGACCTGGAGTCCCGCGAGGTTCTCCTCGCCAAGGTCGCGGGCGCAGCCAATGCCGCACTTTCCAAGGCCGCGGCGCTGTTCCAGGCACCGCTTGCCCAGGTCGCTCGACTGGCCGAGGCCCTGCGCGCGCAGGTCGCCGAGAACACCCCGGCCGTAGCCGCACCCGTCCCCGTCGCAGCAGCGCCGGTCGCCGACGCAGCTGCTGAGGGGGCCACCGAGGTGGCAGATGTTGAAACTCCTGCCGCCGAAGCTGCCGAACCGGCCGCCGAGGCAGCCGAGCCGCAAGCCGAAGCCGCACCTGAACCGGAAGCCGCACCTGAGCCCGAAGCTGCACCTGAGCCCGAAGCTGCGCCTGAACCCGAAACTGCACCTGAAGCCGAAACGCCGCCCGACGCCGGGTAGGCGTTGCTCTACGCCCCACCGCCCAGACCACACCGTCCAGCACCCGCGCGATTACCTGAGGAAGGACCCGCCACCATGGCGAAGCTCAGCACCGACGACCTGATCGATGCGTTCAAGGAGCTCACGCTTCTTGAGCTCTCCGAGTTCGTGAAGCAGTTCGAAGACACCTTCGGCGTTACCGCAGCCGCCCCGGTCGCAGTCGCTGCGGCTGGCCCGGCTGGTGGCGGCGGCGCCGCTGCCGCCGAGGTCGAGGAGCAGGACGAGTTCGACGTCATCCTCGAAGAGGCCGGTGCCCAGAAAATCCAGGTCATCAAGGCCGTCCGTGAGCTCACGAGCCTCGGCCTGAAGGAGGCCAAGGACCTCGTCGACGGCGCGCCCAAGGCCGTTATCGAAAAGGGCACCAAGGAAGCGGCCGAGAAGGCGAAGGCCACCCTCGAGGCGGCCGGCGCCAAGGTCACCGTCAAGTAGTTCCCGGCGGGTCCAACTCGATCCGAGCACAAAGCAGCGGCTGCCCCACGCGGGGCAGCCGCTGTTTTGTCCTGAGATAGGCCGGGTGGGTGATTGCGAACCCACAAACCAGCCGAGAAGCTTGACGTCACGGCGTCTCAGCAGCATCCTCGCTGTAGCTGTGAATAACTTGCACAGGTCCTCCAGGGACCGATTGGGCCGGCTCGCAAGGGTCGCCTCGACAGCGGCGTGCCCAGCGGGTATGCTGTTCGTTTGCGCTGTCCTCTGACGCCCGAGTGAGAACTCGGGTGGTCACTCGTCGTGCGCACGCCACATTGCGAGCCCCTGGAAGGACCCCCACTTGGCCGCCTCGCGCAGCACATCGACGTCCGGCCCCCGCACTTCTGGACCTACCTATGCACCACCCCGCGTTAGCTTCGCCAAGATCCGTGAACCACTTGAGGTTCCGAACCTCCTAGCTTTGCAGGTCGAGTCTTTCGACTGGCTCCTCGGCAATGACGTCTGGAAGGCCCGCGTCGACGCTGCCACCAAGGCAGGCCGAGACGACGTGAACCTGTCGTCGGGCCTTGAGGAGATCTTCGAGGAGATCAGTCCGATCGAGGACTTCTCCGGAACCATGTCGCTGTCGTTTCGCGATCACCGGTTCGAGCCTGCCAAGAACTCCATCGAGGAGTGCAAGGAGCGCGAC
>DATCFU010000160.1:0-12787 GCA_036509315.1 Acidothermaceae bacterium | reverse complement strand
CGACTGACATCTCAATAGAGTTACGGCGGTCATAGCGAGAGGGAAACGCCCGGTCCCATTCCGAACCCGGAAGCTAAGCCTTTCTGCGCCGATGGTACTGCGCGGGCCACCGCGTGGGAGAGTAGGACGCCGCCGGACATCATTCCATTGAGGGTCACCGGTTCGCGGGTGGCCCTCAATGCATTTGTCATTCAAACGTATTTCTCGGAAGGTGCGCATTTCCATGCCAGAGTCGCCTGATCGGCGTCCCGCTCGAGCAGCCGGCGCCAAGCCAGCGAGCGGCCCGCGGGCCGGCAAGCCCGCGGCCGCCAAGACCTGGCCAGGCAAGTCCGCAGCCGAAAGCGCGCGCGCCAGCAAGACCTCTGACTCGCGGGCCGGCAAGCCCGCAGCTACGTCGCCGCGCTCCGGTAGGCCAACGACAGGGAAGACGCCCGCGGGTAAAAGCTGGGCGGCGAGGCCGGAGGCCGGCAAGTCGTTCGAGCGCACATCAGCTTCTCGCGGCCCGTCAACCGGAGCTCGTGCCGGGAGTCCTCGTGCCGGGAGTCCTCGTGCCGGGAGTCCTCGTGTCGGGAGTTTTCGTGCGGCCGCCGCGAGGACAGGCGACGTCGAACAGCCGCGCGCGCGGGAAACCGCTGCGCGGCGGGGAAACGCCGAGCCGACCGCGTCGCCCCGAACTGGCGGCCGACAGGCACCGCCGAGAGCGGACACTCCACGGGTGGCTGCCGGTCGTGCACCCTCGCGGCGTGAGAACCCACCCCCGCGTAGCGCGCCGTACGGTCGGACACCTGATCGCGGCGCGTCGGCGCGCGGCGGTTCTGACCGGGGTGCCCCAACTCGTGGCGTTAGGGCCGCGTCGAGCACGCCGGCGCGCTCTGAGAGCGAACCACGTCGACCGCGGTGGGAACCATCAGAACGCGTCGCGCCTCCCGCCGCTTCGAGCGGCGGCCCTGGCCGCAGTTCCACCGCCCGTCCCGTGGGCGATCGTGAGCGAGCAGCAGGCGCACAAGCTCGCACGCCTTCTCGGGGCCTCGAGCGGACCGCCTACCAAGAGCGCTCATCTGCGCGGGGCAAGGCGGGCATCGACTCGCGACCCAGCTCGGCCCGCCCATCGGCAGCCCGTGACCGGCAGGCGCCGCCGTACCGTGGCGCTCGGCCAGAAGCTCAGCGCACCCCGTACCGCGCCCGACCATCGGAGCAGTCTGGTCCTCCGGCGCGGATTGAACGCGGCGTGCGGCGTCCGGCAACAATTGACCCGCTGATCCCCGACGACGTCATGCCGGCGGAATTGCCGCGCGAGGCGCGCGCGGAGCTGCGGACCGTCTCCAAGGAGACCGCTGACCTGGTTGCGCGTCACCTGGTGATGGCGGGTCGTCTGATCGACGATGACCCGAAGGCCGCCTACGCCCACGCCGAGGCCGCTCGAAGGCGGCTACCGCGAATCGCCGTCGTGCGTGAAGCGGTCGGGCTGTGCGCTTATGCGAACGGCGACTGGGCCGAGGCACTCGCCGAGTTGCGCGCGAGCCGGCGCATCAACGGGTCGGTCGACCACCTGCCGGTGATGGCGGACTGCGAGCGCGGCCTTGGGCGGCCGGAGCGTGCGCTGGCCCTCGCCGCGAGTCCCGAGGCACGCGGACTCGATCGCGCCGGCACCGTGGAGATGCGCATCGTGGCGTCGGGCGCTCGCCGCGACCTCGGCCAGCCCGAGGCGGCCGTTGTAAGCCTGCAGGGTGCCGACCTCGATCCGAAACGTCGTGACCCCTGGTCTGCTCGCCTTTTCTACGCGTACGCCGACGCGTTACTTGCCGCGCGTCGCCGAGGCGATGCACGCGAATGGTTTGTTGCGGCGGCACTTGCCGACGCCGATGGTGACACCGACGCGCAAGAGCGGATCGACGAGCTCGACGCCGGCTAAGACGCTTTTTGCACATCGGCCGGCGTAGCCCCGTGTCGTCCACAGTTCGGCGACGAGCCTGCGCTAACGACACCTCCCGCCGCGATGCTGCTATCAGCTGGATTGATGGCGGCTGCCAGCCGCGCCGGCTGTGCTCGCAGGGAGGAACCCGATGGCGACGACGAAATCAGCAACGTCTGCACCGACCAAGCCGACCGCGACGACCCGGGGTTCGTGTGGTCCAACACGCGCCGCCATTGCTGAGGGTCACAACGAGGTCGTTCTCGGAGGTCGGGTATCGGGCGAACCGACCATCCGTGTCCTGCCGAGTGGCGACGAGTTGGTCAGTTGGCGGCTTGTCGTCGGCCGTGACAACCGCGGTGCCTCACCGGGTGGCCGGCAGCTACCGACGGTCGACACGATCGACTGCGTTGCCTTCAAGGCTGGCGTGCGTCGGACAGCGGCTCGATGGGCAGGCAGTGAGGTAATCGAGGTCCGCGGCGAGCTGCGACGACGGTTCTGGCGCGGTGCGCACGGAGCCGCAAGTCGTTGCGAGGTCGAGGTGCTCGAGATCAAGAAGATCAGCGCAGCACGATGATCTGCACCCGCGAAATCACGCTTCGAATCGAAATGCCCGCATCGCTATGCCCGATCGAGGCTTCGGCAAGAACAGGGTCGACTTGCGTGGCATTGCGTCGCCGGCCTCGGCTACCGCGACGATATCGGCTAGGGGAGCGGGCTTGAGAAACAGCGCGATCCCGCCGTCCCGCTTGGCAAGCCGTAATGCCGCAGCCGGGTCATGTTCGGCCTCAACTTGCCCAGCTGCATCTGACACACCCAGCAGCGACTCCAACACAAAGACGCTTGCAACGCTCGCGTCCAAGGCCCACCAGGCCGGCGTCCGGTCTGCTGGTTTTGCCGCCGCCAGGCGGTCTGCGTCGGGTTCGACGAGCAGTGCAAACGAGCGGCCATCCGCGACGAGGAACGCCGGGCCTTCGCGTTTAGCAAGGTGCGCGAGAGCGTCCTCCGCGCCTTCGACGTCAGCATCGAGACGCACCACCCGGAACGCGTCCGCCGCGGCCGCAAGTGCCTGCTCCAAGGACAGATTCGGGACGACCCGGTGAATCGCCCGGATGTCAGGAGCCGCGACGCTGGCATCGACGAGCAGCGTGAGTCCGGCGTCCCACGGGCCGGCACCGTCGCCCGCAGCGTGGAGCTCGTCGCGTAGATACCCGTACGTCGTGTACCTGTGGTGCCCGTCCGCGATCATCGCTGTGCGACCGGCCAGGTCGCCCGCGATCGCTGCCATCTCCTGCGGGTCGGTGATCGCCCAGAGCTCATGAGTGATCCCGTCCGACGTGACCGCGGTGGCGACTGGATCGCTGGTCACCGCGGACGCGCTGCTCTTCGTTGCCGCTCCGCCGCCGTCGTACAGCAGGAAGATTGGCTCGGGGTTTGCGCGCATCGCTCGCATCAGAGCTAGCCGATCCTCGACCGGCCCGGTCCGCACATTTTCGTGCGGCAAAATGACGCCGCCGTCTAGGGGTTGCATCACAACCGCGCCCAGCAACCCACGCTGCAGCACGACACCTGCCTGGCTTTGCTGGTACACGTAGAGGGCGGGAGTGTCGTCGACCAGCAGCGTCTCGTCGTCCAACCACTGTTCGAAGGTCTGCGCCGCCGCCTCATAGCGGTCGACGCCCGGGATGCCGGGATCACGCGGCAGGATCAGTCGCACCACGTTGTGCGGATCCGCTGCCTCAAGCGCCAACTGCTCAGTGTCGTCGATGACGTCGTAGGGCGGTGCGACTACTGCGGCGAGATCTGAGACGCTCGGGTTGTAGCGGACTGCGCGAAAAGGGAGTAGCTGCAGTGTCGCGGTCGGCGATGCGGTCACGGTGCTCCCTGTCGAGTACGGCCAGCTGTTGAGTGCGCCTACGAACTCCGGTCAAAGGCGACGCGGCGACGGCGTAGGCCGTCCCGGCCGGCCCATGCTAGTAGTCGTCGAGTGAGGAGGCCGCATGGACGAACTTGACCCATCCGTGCAGGGCGAGGGGCCTTACGACTGGTACACCCGCGGACTTGCACTGCTGGAGGCAGGCAGCGCTGCCGCTGCCGAGCAGCTGTTGGCGCGAGCGGCCGCTGCTGAGCCCGAGTCACGCAGTGTGCTCGAGGCTCTCGGCCGCGCTCAGTTCGACGCGCGCCAGTACGCGAAGGCGAAGGCGACGTTCAGCCGCATCATCGAGGCCGATCCAACCGACGACTACGGTCAGTTCGCGCTCGGACTCAGTGCGGCCCGGATCGGTGAGTTGCGGACCGCTGTTGAGCATTTGGCGCTAGCTGCTGCGATGCGACCTGATCTGGCCCACTACGGTCGGGAACTGCGGATGGCCCGCGCCCGACTCGAAGGAGCCACGTGACCCGTGCCGCGGGCCGCAGCCTGTTGGGAATCACCACTCCGCTCGCGACCACCTACGACGTGGCCCTGCTCGACCTCGACGGCGTCGTCTACGTGGGTCCTGACCCAATCTCGAGTGCCGCGCCTGCGTTGGCGAAGGCGCGCGCAGCCGGTATGCGGCTGGCCTTCGTGACCAACAATGCGTCGCGTGATCCGGCTGCGGTCGCTGCCCATCTGGTGGCTCTCGGAGTGCCAGCCGATGCGGACGACGTCGTCACGTCGTCGCAATCAGCCGCCACCGTGCTCGCCGAACGACTCGGGTCCGGGGCGTCGGTGCTTGTAACCGGAAGTGCGGCGCTGCGCAGTGCAGTCGAGGGCGTGGGACTGCGAGTTGTCACGTCGTCAGATGATCGGCCGGACGCCGTTGTGCAGGGTTATTCGCCGGACCTGCGGTACGCCGACCTCGCCGAAGCAGCGCTTGCGGTGCGCGCGGGCGCGCTCTGGGTGGCAACCAATACCGACAGCACGTTGCCGAGTGCACGCGGGTTGCTGCCGGGCAACGGTTCTTTGGTCGCCTTGGTCGCGGTGGCAACCGGCCGGCGTCCGATCGTCGCAGGCAAGCCGCAGCTACCCATGCATGCGGAGGGGGTTCGTCGTACTGCCGCGAAGAATCCGCTCGTGGTTGGCGACCGACTCGACACTGACATCGAGGGCGCGAACGTGGCAGACACCGACAGCCTGCTTGTGCTGACGGGCGTGACCGCGGCGGCCGACCTGGTCGACGCACCAATCGAGCACCGACCGACGTACCTCGCCGTCGACCTGACGGGTCTGGTCGACACGCAGCCGGGCGTCGAAGCCGACGGTCCTGCCACGCGATGTGGGGGTTGGACGGCGTCGGCTGGCCAGCTCGACGGTCGCGTCGCGATCAACATCGAGGGTGACGGTCGGCCGATTGATGGTTTGCGCGCGGTGTTGACGGCGGGGTGGGCCGTGCGCGACGCGGGGACTGGCGAGCTAGATGCGTCGGATTCGCTTCGGCGGCTGGGCTTCTAGCACCCGCCGGCTGGTTCGGTTCAGATCATGGTTCGCAGTCGCAGCATGTCGGTTAGCGATGCTTGCAGCTTGACCCGACCCGACAGCCACGCCGACCCAAGGGAAAGCTCACCGACGGCGAGTAGGACCAGGTCATCGCTGCTGAGGATCAGTCGGATCTGCGCAGGCGGGCCGTCATCTGACGTGATCTCATCGAGAACCCCGTCGTGCAGGTGGCCGCGAAATACGACGCCGAGGTCGGTGACCTCAGCGCTGACAGAGCGGTCGAGACCCTCAGCCCGGCGGTCGCCGGGACCAGCGAGACGGGCGGCCAGCTGGGCGATCGCCGCCTTGCATTCTTCAGGGCTGGCCACGCGGGTCCTCTCTGGCGGGGTTGGCTGATGGAGCCGCGCCGAGGCTACCTCAGCGACAACGCGGCGACCGGTAACGTGGTCGCGTGACTGACGACAGGTTCGACGATTACGTCGACGAGGAAAGCAGCTCCGACTTCGCGGCGCAGGACGGTGATGCCGGCAGCGACCTCGAGACGGATGCCGGGACTGACCTCGAGACCGAGATCGGCACGAACATCGAGGGTGCAATCGAGGATCCGGGGGCGTGGGTGCTGCCGGACGCCACGGGCGTGTCGAGCGTGGACGCCGCCATCACAGAACTTGCCCGGCTCGACGAGCTCCCGACCAGCGAGCATGTGGCGGTCTATGAGGGCCTGCATCGCCAGCTTCAGGACGCGCTTGCCGACCTCGACGGCTCCTGAGCTGCAGCGGGGCTCGGGCACTGTGGTCAGACGAGCGCGGTTGGACGCCGAGTTGGTACGGCGGGGCCTGGCCCGCTCGCGCGGCCAGGCGGCGGAGCTCGTCGTCGCGGGCCGCGTGACCGTCGGGGGACAGGTGGCTACAAAGGCTGCCACGGCCATCGGACCCGACGATCCGCTGCTTGTCATGTCGGACGACGATCAGCCGGGCTACGTGTCGCGCGGCGGCGCGAAACTAGCGGGCGCACTCTCGGCATTCGAACCGCTCGGGCTGCGGGTCGCGGGTCGCCGCTGTCTCGACGCCGGCGCGTCGACCGGGGGATTCACTGATGTCTTACTGCGCGCCGGCGCACAAGCTGTGGTCGCAGTTGACGTCGGCTACGGGCAGTTGGCGTGGTCGTTGCGCACCGACGATCGAGTCGAAGTTGTCGACCGTACAAATGTCCGCGACCTCACCGCGGGATCGGTTGGAGCTCCTATCGACCTGATCGTCGCCGACTTGTCCTTCATCTCACTTACGGTTGTCTTGCCGGCCCTGATCCAGGTCGCGGCGCCGGACGCCGACCTGGTCTTGATGGTGAAGCCCCAGTTCGAGGCCGGCCGCGAGAAGGTTGGTTCTGGTGGAGTCGTCCGCGACCCGCAGGTCCGCGCGGGCGCCGTTGCGAACGTCGCCCGCGCCGCGAATGTGCTGGGCTTCGGCGTCCGTGGAGTTGTCGCGAGCCCGCTGCCAGGACCGGCCGGGAACGTCGAGTATTTCCTTTGGCTGCAGGCTGGAGCACCACCGCTGGACGACAGTGATCTCGCTCGCGCGATCGCGGAGGGACCCTCGTGAGTCGCAGCGTCCTGCTCGTGTGTCACACCGGGCGCGCCGAGGCAGTGACCGCCGCACGCGACGTCGCACGATTCCTCGGCGAGGCTGCGATCGACGTCCGCGTTCTTGAGAGTGAGGCCGTCGATCTCGCTCTTGCCAGCGCGGCCGTCGTTGCGAATGCGCCCGACGGCGCGCGCGGTGCGGAAGCGGTGATCGTCCTCGGTGGTGACGGCACCCTCCTGCGCGCAGCGGAGGTAGCTCGTGAAGCAGAGGTCCCCCTGCTTGGCATCAATCTTGGTCACATCGGCTTTCTTGCGGAGGCGGAGCCCGCCGACCTTGCTGGCACAGTGCAGCGGATTGCCGACCGCGACTACGTGGTCGAAGAGCGGCTGACGCTCGACGTCGAGGTCACTGTCGACGGCGAGGTGGTCTGGCAGAACTGGGCATTGAACGAGGCCTCAGTCGAGAAGTCCGATCGCGAACGCATGATGGACGTCGTCATCGAAGTCGACGGCCGGCCGCTGTCGCAGTTTGGTTGCGACGGCGTGGTGATGGCAACGGCGACCGGTTCGACCGCGTACGCGTTCTCCGCCGGCGGCCCGGTCCTGTGGCCGGAGGTCGAAGCGCTTCTCGTCGTCCCGCTTAATGCTCATGCCTTGTTCTCAAGGCCCGTTGTCGTGACCCCGAAGTCAACGCTCGCGGTGGAGGTCCTCGGGATCGAGCCTGTGGGGGTTGTCTGGTGTGACGGCAGGCGCGGGACCAAGCTTGCGCCAGGGGCCAGGGTGCAAACCCGAGGCAGCGAGCGCCGGCTCAAGCTGGCGCGGCTGCACCAGCGCCCGTTCACTGACCGGCTGGTGGCCAAGTTCGGCCTCCCTGTGCGCGGATGGCGCGGAGCCGTCCGCCCGCCCGACTAGCATCCGACCGTGCTCGAAGAGCTGCGGATCAGCGGACTCGGCGTCATCGACGACGCCGTGCTCGAGCTATCGCCCAGGCTGACCGTGGTCACCGGTGAAACCGGCGCTGGCAAGACGATGGTGGTCAGCGGTCTCGGCCTGCTATTCGGGGGGCGTGGCGACGCGGGTTTGGTGCGGGTCGGATCGGCTCGCGCAGCCATTGATGGACGACTGCGGGTGACCCCTGGGCGTGTCGCCGAGATGGTCGACGAGCTCGGCGGCGATCTCGACGATCACACTTTGTTGCTGAGCCGGGTCGTGGGCGCCGATGGGCGTTCGCGTGCACAGGTCGGCGGGCGTTCGGTACCGGTCGGCACGCTTGCTGAGCTGGCCGATGAACTCATCGCCGTGCACGGCCAGACCGATCAGCTTCGGCTTCGTGCGCCCGCCCGACAACGCGAAGCGATCGACCGGTTCGGCGGAGATAACGTTGCGCATGCACTCGATGCGTACCAAGACGTCTACCGCAAGTATCTCGATGTCGAGACAACGTTGACGGATCTCACGACCCGCGCGCGTGATCGTGCTCGCGAGGCTGATGTACTGCGCTTCGGTCTCGCAGAAATCGAAGCCGCCGCACCGCAGGCTGCTGAGGATGTCTTGCTCGCGTCCGAGGTTGGGCGGCTCATGCACGCCGACCTACTTGCGAGCGCAGCGTCGTCCGCGCATGCAGGATTGCTCGGTGATGCGGCGGCCGACGATATCCCTGACGCAGTCGGCCTTGTTGCTGGCGCCAGAGCCGGGTTGGAGCGCGTTGCGGAGCACGATCCGGCGCTGAAGCTCATGGCCGACCGGCTCGCTGAAGCGGGCTACTTGCTGTCGGACGTCGCAGTCGACCTTGCTGCGTACGCCGACGACATCGAATCCGATCCTTCGCGCTTGGCCGCGGCCCAAGAACGGCAGTCTGTGCTCGCTGGTCTGGTGCGCAAGTACGCATCACCGGGAACCGGTGCCGATGCAGTAATTGCGTGGGCCGAAGATGCAGGCTTGCGATTGGCCGAACTCGATAATGACGACAGCCGACTTGCGGGGCTCGCGATCGAATCCGGGCGCCTGCGTGAATCGATGGTGGCTTTGGCCGGCGAGCTCACAGCCGCGCGCACCAAGGCGGCTGAACGTTTCGCTGAGGCTGTCACTGCGGAGCTACGCGACCTCGCGATGCCACACGCCGTCGTGACCGTCGATGTGCGTGCGGGCACCGACTACGACTCACACGGGGCAGACGACGTCGAGGTGTTGCTGGCGCCGCATCCTGGCGCGCCGCCGCGACCGCTAGCGAAAGGTGCCAGCGGCGGTGAACTGTCGCGCGTCATGCTTGCGGTCGAAGTCGTGTTCGCGGGCGCCGATCCGGTGCCAACGTTCGTGTTCGACGAAGTCGATGCGGGTGTCGGTGGGAAGGCTGCGGTCGAGGTCGGACGACGATTGGCTCGCCTTGCGCGGGTCGCTCAGGTCATCGTCGTGACTCACTTGCCCCAGGTCGCGGCGTTCGCAGACAGACACCTGCTGGTGGTGAAATCCGACGATGGCACGGTGACCCGCAGTGGCGTGGTGGCCCTTGACGAGACGGGCAGGGTCAACGAACTGTCCCGAATGCTTGCCGGTCTTGAGGGCTCGTCGCTGGCACAGGGCCATGCTGGCGAACTACTGGCGGCCGCGTCGGGGTTCAAGCAAGAGCTATAGGCGTTAGCACCCGCTCGGCGCGGTTAACCAGGTCAACGGTTACTGTCTGCCACGATGGGCCGGGTGAGACTCGCAACTCTTTGGCGTACCAAGCAGCCCGCGCTGCCAGGGATTACAGCGGTGGCGAGGGTCGACCGGCGGACACGTCAGCTCGTCAAACGGTTGCGGCCCGGCGACATCGCGATCATCGATCACGTCGATATCGACCGGCTGGCCGCGGAGTCGCTGGTCGAGTGCGGAGTTGCCGCAGTGGTGAACGCGGCAACCAGTATCAGCGGCCGCTATCCCAACCTCGGTCCGGAGATTCTGGTCGCCAACGGCATACCGCTGCTTGACGGCGTCGGAACCGGCGTGCTCGCTGACGTACGCGACGGCGACATCATCCGGCTTTGCGAAGGCTCGCTGTATGCCGGTGAACGGGTGATCGCAACGGGTGAGCAGCAGACGATCGAAACCGTGCAGCAGGCGATGGCCGATGCACGTGCCGGCTTGGCCGTACAGCTCGAGGCGTTCGCGGCCAACACCATGGAGTATCTGCGTCGCGACCGTGACTTGCTACTTGACGGCGTGGGTGTACCGGAGGTCGCCACCGACCTTGCCGGCAAGCAGGTGCTCGTTGTCGTACGCGGATACAACCACCGCGAAGACCTCGCCGCGTTGCGCCGCTACATCCGCGCGTACCGACCTGTCCTTATCGGCGTCGGCGCGGGCGCGGACGTTCTTCTCGAGAGTGGTTACCGGCCGGCGATGGTCGTGGGCGACCTTGAATCCCTGTCCAACGAGGCGCTGCGGTGCGGTGCTGAGATCGTCGTGCGCACCAATCCCGACGGCCGTGCACCTGATCTTGATCGGGTGCACGACCTGGGCCTGACCGCTGTCGAATTTGCAGCGAGCGGCACGAGCGAGGACGCCGCGTTGTTGTTGGCAGACGCCAAGGGCGCCGCTTTGATCGCCACGGCGGGCACCCACGCAACTCTCGCGGAGTTCCTCGACAAAGGTCGCTCCGGGATGGCGAGCACCTTCCTGACGCGGTTGCGTGTCGGCGGCAAGCTCGTTGACGCGAGGAGTGTGAACCGGCTATACCGCAGTCGCATCGGGGCGTCCGCCCTGCTTTGGCTTGCCTTTGTTGTCGTGCTCGCCGTCGCGGTGGTGTCTACGGGTGTGGTCGTCCGAAGTCATGACCTGAAGGGAAAGCGAGCCGAAGTCAGCCAGCTTCAAGCGCAAGTCCGTGCGCTGCAAACACGCGGCGCCGGGCTGCAGACTCAGGTCGACGCTGGCGCCGTGTTTGCGCACGGGGTAGAGCCGCTCGCGGTCGCCGGACGCCTAAGTGAGGAGCCGGTGGTGGTCATCGTCGCGCCCGGTGCGCCAAAGAGCGTGCTTGATGCGACTGTGAAAGGTCTTGCGGATGCCGGCGCCACGCTGACCGGAGTCATCGACGTGCGCCCGAGCTTTGTCGATCCGAGCCAGGTGGCGAATCTCGGAGAGCTCGCGACGTCGCTGGGCGCGACGGCTCCCAGCCAGAACGTTCCGGCGCAGGCGTCGGCGCTGCTCGCCAGCGCGCTCGTCGGTCAAAACGCAGGGAGCGCCTCGACCGGTGCCACCCTCGACGCGGCCAGCACCGAGATCCTCGCCGGCTTGGCGCAGGGCGGATTCATCGCGATGGCGCAGGCACCGACGCAGCACGCCCGGCTGGCGGTCATCGTCGCGCCTACGCCCGCCTCCCCGCCGTCCAGCCCGACCGCTTCCGCGACGGCGTCCCGCAATGCGCTCGTCGCGCTCGTCGCCGCGTTCCCGGCCTCCGGAGGTACCACTGTTGTCGCCGGAGCCAGCGGCTCTGCGGCCGACGGAGGACTGCTCGCCGCGTTGCGCGCACGCCCGACGACCGGCGCTTCGTCGAGCGGCAGCACGGCTAGCGTCAGCACGGTAGATGACGCTGATGGGCCGGCCGGGACCGTCGCGATGATCATGGCTCTGCAGGCCGAGGTCGCCCAACCCGGCAGCGCGGCGGCGGTAGGTCATTTCGGCAACGGTCCCGGCGCGCGGGCCGTGCTGCCCGCCCCGCCGCCCTCCTAAGCTGTTACCCTGAGAGCCCGTGGGCAGTGCACCTGCCAGAGACCACGGGAGTCATGAATTGGCAACGCCGCAGCAGACCAGGCATGTGTTCGTCACCGGGGGCGTGGCCTCGTCGCTGGGCAAGGGCCTCACGGCATCGAGCCTCGGCAACCTGCTGAAAGCCCGCGGGCTGCGAGTGACGATGCAAAAACTCGACCCGTATCTGAATGTCGATCCCGGCACGATGAACCCTTTCCAGCACGGTGAGGTGTTCGTCACCGACGACGGCGCGGAAACCGACCTCGACATCGGTCACTACGAACGGTTCCTCGATACCGACCTGCATGGGTCGGCGAACGTCACCACGGGTCAGATTTACTCCACGGTGATTGCAAAAGAGCGCCGCGGCGAGTACCTGGGTGACACGGTTCAGGTGATTCCGCACATCACCAACGAGATCAAGTCGCGGATTCGGCAAATGAGTGGCCCCGACGTCGACATCGTCATCACCGAGGTTGGTGGCACGGTAGGCGACATCGAGTCGCTGCCGTTCCTCGAAGCCGCGCGGCAAGTTCGGCACGAAGTCGGTCGTGACAACGTGTTCTTCCTGCACGTGTCGCTGGTTCCCTACATCGGTCCGAGCGGCGAGCTGAAGACCAAGCCGACGCAGCACTCGGTAGCTGCGCTGCGCCAGGTCGGTATCCAGCCGGACGCCGTGGTGTGCCGAGCCGACCGGCCGATCCCGCAGAACGTTAAGCGCAAGATCAGTCTGATGTGCGACGTCGACGAAGAAGCTGTTATCGCGGCGGTCGACGCACCAAGCATTTACGACATCCCGAAAGTACTGCACGCAGAGGGCCTTGACGCGTACGTAGTACGGCGGCTCGGTTTGCCGTTCCGCGACGTCGACTGGACAGCGTGGGACGACCTTCTCCGTCGCGTACATCACCCTGCGCACGAAGTCACGATTGCCCTCGTTGGCAAGTACATCGACTTACCCGACGCGTATCTCTCGGTGACGGAAGCACTGCGAGCAGGTGGATTTGCCAACGATGCCAGGGTGAATATCCGTTGGGTGACGTCCGACGACTGCGCGACACCGGAGGGCGCCGCGAAGGCGTTGCTCGGCGTCGATGGGGTTGTGATCCCTGGTGGTTTCGGCGTGCGGGGGATTGAAGGCAAGCTCGGCGCGATT
>DATCFU010000159.1:0-5038 GCA_036509315.1 Acidothermaceae bacterium | reverse complement strand
GTTTTGCCACGGGTGGTGATCGTCGCGAACGTCGACCGTGCATCGTGTGGATCCTCCTCGCGACGCAGGAGGCCGGAGGCTTCCATCCGGTCGAGAAGTTTCGACAGACCCGACGGCGTCAATACGATCGCCCCCGCCAAGTCGGTAAGTCCGAGGCGGCCACCGGCCATCTCCAGCTGCATGAGGACGTCGTAGCGCGGCATCGTGAGGCCGCTATCGCGGCGCATCCGCGCCTCGACCTGGTCCCACAGCCGTGCATGGGTCCGGATCAGCGCGAGCCACGCCGGCGTCCAGCGCTCGACGCTGTCTGCTCCATCTCTGCTCACAAAAGGAGTGTACGACAAATGCTTGACATGCCAAGTAATCGGGTCTATTACTTGGCATGTCAAGTACCTTCCAAACCAAGGGAGCAGCCATGAGCACCAAGCCGTTCGGGGTCGTGCATTTCTTCCCAGGGGGTATCGCTGAGCAGTACGAGGTATCGATCGCCGCAGTTCACCCGGGAGCGGGCCAGCTTCCTGCGGGTCAGGTCTTTCACGCGTCGGGTGCGTCACCGGGTGGTTGGACGATCGTGGCCGTGCACGAGACGCAGAACAGCTGGGAGCAGTTCCGCGACACCATCTTGTTGCCGCGGATGCAAAAGGGCATCGAGGGCGGGTTCACATCTGCGCCGCAAGAGACCACCATCGACGTCTACAAGGTGATGTCGGCAGCGGGAGTGTCCTGATGATGACTGCAACGATGGTCGTGGCGACGATCCCGGTGACGGATCTCGAGCGGTCGAAGAAGTTCTACGGGGAGACGGTGGGCCTGACATTCCTCTGGGAAACGCCGGTCGCGGTCCGCTTCCGATGCGGAGACGCAAGCGAACTCTCTATCTTCAAGCGGCCGCCGATCACGACCGAGCACACCCTCGCTCACTTCGAGGTCGGCGACGTCGAGCTCGAAGTCAAGAACCTCCTAGCCCAAGGTGTCGAGTTCCTCGACTACACCGACGGACCGCTTGCAACGACCGATCACATCGCGCAACTGGGTTCGGCGCGCTGCGCCTGGTTTCACGATCCCGACGGAAACACGCTCGGTATCAGGCAGGCATAAGGCCGGCTACTCGTCGTCCGCCTCGTTGTCGAGCCTGGCTAACCAGGTCGCGAGTCGCTCGAGCGGGATCTCGAACTCCGGATTGAGATCGACGAACGTACGCAGTTGGTCGGCAACCCATGCAAGGGTGACTGACTCCTCACCACGGCGCGTCTCCAGCTCTTCGATGCCGCGGTCGGTGAAGTACACGAACTACTCCGGGAACGCGGTCGCGAGCAGCGTTTCGGTTTCCTGTTCGCTTCGCACGTGCGAACCGGTGGCTGGCGACGAACTCTCGGGGCGGGTGACCGGCGTGATCGGTAGCCCGAGCTGTGCGTGCAGCCGGATCGCCATATGTGACCAGGCACCCATGTTCGCGGGTTCTTCTTGTACCCAAAGGATTTCTTCGATGTTCGGGTACTGCGCCGCGGCGGCCTTCAGCTCAGCGACGGGCAACGGGTACAGCTGCTCGACGCGAAGGATCGCGGTATCGGTACGGCCGACCTTCTCGCGCTGCTCGACGAGATCCCAGGTGACCTTGCCGCTACAGAGCATCAGCCGCCGTACGCCGTCGGCCGGAAGCGGTCGAGGATCGGGTAGCACGGGCTCCCACCGGCCGTCGGTGAACGCGGACGCCGATGACGCAGCGGCCTTATTCCGTAGCATCGACTTGGGCGTGAACACGATCAACGGACGGTGATGCGGACTCTTGGTGTGCCAGCGCAGCAGGTGGAAGTAGCTCGCGCTGCACGACGGCATCGCGACCGTCATGTTCTCTTCGGCGCATAGCTGCAAGTAGCGCTCGACCCGCGCCGATGAGTGGTCCGGGCCTTGGCCCTCGTAACCGTGCGGCAGCAACATGGCGACGCCGGAACGCTGGCCCCACTTCTGTTCGCCGGACGAGATGAACTCGTCGAGGATCGTCTGTGCGCCATCGGCGAAGTCGCCGAACTGTGCTTCCCATGCGACGAGCGCTTCGGGGCGCACGACCGAGTACCCGTATTCGAAGCCGACGGCTGCGTATTCGGACAGCAACGAGTCGTAGACGTAAAAGGGCGCTTGCCCTTGCGCGAGGTTCGCCAGCGGCGTGTACTCGTCGCCGGTCTGGCGATCGATCAGGACCGCGTGACGTTGCGTGAAGGTGCCGCGACGGGTGTCTTGGCCGGCCAACCGCACGGGGTGACCGTCGAGCAGCAAGGAGCCGATGGCGATGAGCTCTCCCATCGCCCAGTCGATGGCGTCATCGTCGACCATCGCCGCGCGCCGTTGAAGTTGCGGCAGCAGTCGCGGATGCGCAACGAAGCCCGGAGGAAGATTGACCTGCGAGTCGGCGATCTTCTTGAGGACGTCGAGGCTGATCGCCGTTTCGACCTCGGGCGCCGGAGACGGGGCATTGCCGATGACGGTTGGTTCGTGTGGTGCGCTGGTCGAGTCACGGGTCTCAGTGAAGGCCTTCTCCAGGTGCCCGCGGTAATCGCGCAGGGCGGCCTCGGCCTCGTCGAGCGTGATGTCGCCGCGACCGATCAGCGCCTCGGTGTAGAGCTTGCGGATCGACCGCTTCGAATCGATCAGGTTGTACATCAGCGGCTGCGTCATCGACGGATCGTCGGCTTCGTTGTGCCCGCGGCGCCGGTAACACAGGAGGTCGATGACGACGTCCTTCTTGAATGCCTGCCGGTATTCGAGGGCGAGCCTCGCCACCCGAACCGCCGCCTCGGGGTCGTCGCCGTTCACGTGGAAGATCGGCGCCTGAATCATCCGGGCGACGTCGGTCGCGTACACGCTCGACCGCGCCGCGAGTGGCGAGGTGGTGAAGCCGACCTGGTTGTTGACGACGACGTGCACGGTGCCACCGGTGCGGTACCCACGTAGCTGCGAAAGGTTCAGCGTCTCTGCCACGACTCCTTGGCCGGCAAACGCCGCGTCGCCGTGGATCGCGACGGGGAGAACCGGGTAGGCAGCGCCCTTATTCAGCGCGTCCTGCTTTGCGCGCACGATCCCCTCGAGCACCGGGTCAACCGCTTCAAGGTGGCTCGGGTTGGACGCGAGCGAAACGTCGATCGACATACCGTCGGCCGTGGTGTAGTGACCGTTCGCCCCGAGGTGGTACTTCACGTCTCCGGAGCCGTGCGCGGACTTCGGGTCCATGTTGCCGTCGAACTCGCGGAAGATCTGGCCGTAGCTCTTGCCGACGATGTTGGCCAGGACATTCAGGCGACCGCGGTGCGCCATGCCGATCACGACCTCTTCGAGGCCTCTTTTCGCCGACTCGTCAAGAAGGCTGTCGAGCAGCGGGATCAGCGTTTCGCCACCTTCGAGTGAGAATCGCTTCTGGCCGACGTACTTCGTCTGCAGGAACGTCTCGAATGCCTCGGCGACATTGAGCCTGTTCAGGATGTAGAGCTGTTCCTCGCGGCTGATCTTGCTGTGCGCGAATTCGATGCGGTCCTGAATCCAGCGGCGCTGTTCAGGGTCGGAGATGTACATGTACTCGACGCCGATTGTGCGGCAATACGAGTCGCGCAGAACTCCGAGAATGTCGCGCAGCTTCATGACCTCAACGCCGCCGAAGCCACCCGTCGCGAACTCCCGATCGAGATCCCACAGCGTGAGGTTGTGGTTCACGATGTCGAGATCGGGGTGCTTGCGCATCTCGAACTCCAGCGGGTTGGTGTCGGCCATCAAGTGGCCGCGCACCCGGTAGGCGTGGATCAGCTCGATGACGCGAGCCGGCTTGCCGACCTCGTCGTCATGCGTCGACGCGATGTCCTGAACCCAGCGCACCGGCTCGTAGGGGATGCGCAGTGCCCGGAAAAGGTCGTCGTAGAAACCGTCTTCGCCGAGCAACAGGCGGTGGATATGCCGCAGGAACTCACCCGACTGTGCGCCCTGGATCACCCGGTGGTCGTACGTCGAGGTGACCGTCATGACCTTGCTCACGGCGAGGTTGGCGAGTGTCTCGGCAGAAGCGCCCTGGAACTGCGCCGCGTATTCCATCGCGCCGACGCCGACGATGCAGCCCTGACCTTGCATCAGCCGCGGCACTGAGTGCACGGTGCCGAGCGTGCCGGGGTTGGTCAACGTCATGGTTGTTCCGGCGAAGTCATCAGCCGTCAGCTTGTTGGTGCGGGCTCGGCGGACGATGTCTTCGTACGCGGCCCAGAACTGTGCGAAGTCGAGGTTCTGAGCGCCCTTGATCGAGGGCACCAGGAGCTGGCGGCTGCCGTCGTCCTTCGTCATGTCGATCGCAAGCCCGAGATTCACGTCGTGGTGCCGGATCACGCCCGGCTTGCCGTCGATCTCGGTGTACGCGACGTTCATTTCCGGTTGCGCGGCGGTGGCCTTGACGATCGCGTAGCCAATGATGTGGGTGAACGAGATCTTCCCGCCGCGGCCACGCTTGAGGTGGTTGTTCATGACGAGCCGGTTGTCGGCGACCAGCTTGGCGGGGATGTCGCGAACACTCGTCGCGGTCGGTATATGGAGGCTGGCCTCCATGTTGGCGACCGTGCGCGCGGCCGCGCCCTTGAGTGGGACGACCTCATCGGCCACAACCGGGATGGCGACATCGGCGGCGATCGATGGAGCACTCGGCGCGGGCGCCGGGGCTGCCATTTTCGGTGCAGCAGTGAACGTCGCCGCCGCAGGTGCGCTGACCGGCGCGGGAACTGACTCCTGAGGAGCGGCAGTCGGCGTTACGTTGCCGTTGGCCGCTGGCGCCCTTCCGTTGGTCTCGGTGGCCGGCGCCGGGTCGGCGGGTGAGTAGTCGGCAAAGAAATCCCACCAGGCCTTGTCGACCGAGCTCGGGTCCTTCAGGTACTGCTGGTACATCTCGTCGACGAGCCACTCGTTGGCCCCGAATCCGGCAAACGGATGGGCTGATGTGGAAGACACTGCGGGTTTTCGCCTCTTCGCCAAAAGGTGCGGATGTCAAGAATCTCAAGGCTACCCGTACCTAGGC
>DATCFU010000158.1:0-19913 GCA_036509315.1 Acidothermaceae bacterium | reverse complement strand
ACCTGCGGCGTACCGATCCGAGCGCAGAGTTGCTCCCCAAGCTCGGTGCGCGGACCCCGGCTCCCGTCGAACCGTAACGGCGACCGCACCGGCGATGAGGGCCCCCGCCCACGCGAGGGCCCTCATCTGCGCCCGCTTGCGTTCGGTGGCTTGGTGCCTCGCGCGCTAGGACGTTCGACCCTCACGGCACCTAAGACTGGCAAATACGTTTGGTGTCACAGCGATTTCCGCTACGGAGGCTCAGATGTTGGTCGCAGAAGATCGCCCGGCGATCGCGACGATCGACGGCAACGAAGCCGCTGCTCGGGTTGCGCACGCGCTGTCGGAGATCATCGTGCTGTACCCGATCACGCCGGCGTCGCCGATGGGCGAATTCTGTGACTCCTGGACCGGAGCGGGTCGGCGAAACATTTGGGGAGCGGTGCCCGACGTCGTCGAGATGCAGTCCGAGGCTGGCGCCGCGGGTGCCCTGCACGGAGCCGCGATGAAGGGCACGCTCGCCACCACCTTCACTGCATCACAGGGCCTGTTGCTCATGCTTCCGAACATGTTCAAGATTGCCGGTGAGTTGACGCCGGCGGTGATTCACGTTGCTGCCCGCGCGATCGCTACGCACGCGCTGTCGATCTTCGGCGACCACAGTGATGTGATGGCGGCTCGGTCGACCGGCTGGACCATGCTTGCAGCGAGCTCTGTGCAGGAGGCGCACGATTTCGCCCTGATTGCTCATGCGGTCGCATTGCAAACGCGCGTGCCGGTGCTGCACTTCTTTGATGGCTTCCGTACCTCCCATGAGGTCGATAAGATCGAATTGCTTTCCGAAGAAGATTTGCGGGCCTTGGTGCGCGAGGAGGACGTGGTTGCGCATCGCCTGCGTGGCCTTTCGCCCGACCACCCTGTGCTCAGGGGGTCGGCCCAAAACCCTGACGTCTTCTTCCAAGGCCGCGAGGCGGCGAACCCCTTCTACGACAGGGTGCCCGCCGCCGTCCAGGCGACGATGGACGTGCTGGCGGCTCGCACCGGCCGGGCGTACCAACTGGTGGAATACGAGGGAGCAGCCGACGCGGAACGTGTCGTCATCTTGATGGGGTCGGGAGTCGGAGCTGCGCAGGAAACCATCGAAGAGATGAACCGACGCGGCGAGAAGGTCGGCTTGCTCAAGGTCCGTCTGTACCGTCCGTTCCCGGTTTCCGAGCTGGCCCGCCTCTTGCCTGCGACCGCGCGCCGCGTATGCGTGCTCGATCGCACCAAGGAGCCGGGTGCGGTCGGCGACCCGCTCTACCTCGACGTCGTAGCCGCACTCAACGAGAGCGGACGGCACGGAATACACGTAACGGCCGGTCGATACGGGCTGGGAAGCAAGGAATTCACGCCGCAGATGCTGAAAGGTGTCTTCGACGAGATGCGCCATGTAATGCCACGCCGACACGTCACCATCGGGATCGTCGACGATGTCTCGCACACGAGCATCGCGCCAGACGGCTCCTTCGAGGTGCCGACCAAGGCGGTCCAGGCGGTGTTCTACGGCTTGGGCAGTGATGGCACCGTTGGCGCGAACAAGGCCGGTATCAAGCTCATCGGGGAGCTCACCGACCTGTACGCGCAGGGCTATTTCGTGTATGACTCGCGCAAGTCAGGGTCCGTCACGGTTTCACACCTGCGCTTTGGACCAGAACCAATCAGGTCGACGTACCTAATTTCTCAGGCCGATTTCGTCGCGTGCCACCAGTTCGCACAGCTGCGGACGGCACCTGTGCTCGACGTTGCGCGGGACGGTGCAACATTTCTGCTCAACGCTCCGTACTCAGCGGACGAGGTTTGGGCCCATTTGCCAGCCGTCGTGCAGCACCAGATTCGTGACAAGAAGCTTGACTTCTGGGTGATCAACGCCAACCACGTGGCTCGTGAGGTTGGCTTGGGCGGTCGGATCAATACCGTCATGCAGCCGTGCTTTTTCGCACTGTCGAATGTGATACCGGCGGACGAGGCGCTCGTTGCGCTGAAGGAAAGTATCGAGCACAGCTACGGCCGCCGTGGACCCGAGGTTGTGGAGCGTAATCTCGCGGCGATCGACCGTGCCCTCGACGCCCTGGTGCGGGTCAATGTCCCCGCGGAAGAAGTTCTTGAGTGGGATGCGGCGGCACTGGAGCTCGTCGTCGTCTCGGCGGCCGCGCCAGCGCTGACCCGCGAACTCGTGACCGCCCATGGAGAAGGGTTGCCTGTCAGCGCGCTACCGGTTGACGGGACATTTTCGACAGGCACCTCGCGCTGGGAGAAGCGTGCGATCGGTACCGAGCTGCCGATCTGGGACCCGTCGATCTGCATTGACTGCGGCAAGTGCGCGATCGTATGTCCGCATGCGGCGATCCGCATGAAGGCGTTCGAACCCAATGCGCTGGCTGATGCCCCGGACGGCTTCCAGTCCAAAGACTGCGCTGGCCGTGACCTCCCTGGCTTCAAACTGACGGTGCAGGTATCTCCCGACGATTGCACGGGGTGCGGTCTGTGTGTCGAGATTTGCCCTGCGCACAGCAAGGAAGCCGTCAACCACAAGGCGATCAACCTCGGTGATGCCTTAATCCATCGCGACGTCGAGCGGCCGCGGTGGGACTTCTTCGAGCAGATCCCCGAACTCGACCGTTCCCTGGTTCGACACGACACCGTGAAGGGGTCGCAGCTGCTGCAGCCGCTCTTCGAGTTCTCTGGGGCATGCGCAGGCTGCGGCGAGACGCCGTACTTGAAGTTGTTGAGCCAGCTCTTCGGAGACCGCATGGTCGTAGCGAACGCCACGGGTTGCTCGTCGATCTACGGCGGGAACCTGCCGACGACACCTTGGGCACAGGATGGCGCCGGGCGCGGTCCGGCGTGGGCGAACTCGCTCTTTGAGGACAACGCTGAGTTCGGGCTCGGGCTGCGGTTAGCCTCCGAGCAGCAAGCTGCCGAAGCGCGTCGGCTGCTCGCCGAGCTGAGGCCCGCACTCGGCGACGAGATTGTCGGTGCGCTCCTCGGCTCTGATCAAGTCGGCGACGCGGAGATTGCTGCACAACGCGAGCGAGTGGGGACGCTGAAATACCTGCTGGCTGAGCTCACCGGACGGCAGGCAGCGCAGGCTCGCCGCTTGGCGAGCCTGGCGGACGAGCTCGTCGACAAGAGTTTTTGGATCGTCGGCGGCGACGGTTGGGCATACGACATCGGGTTTGGTGGCCTCGATCACGTGCTCGGCTCCGGACGCAATGTCAACGTCCTAGTGCTCGATACCGAGGTGTACTCCAACACTGGAGGGCAAGCGTCGAAGTCGACGCCCCGAGGTGCAGTGGCCAAGTTTGCCGCGTCGGGGAAGGAGACGGCAAAGAAGGACCTCGGTGCGTTCGCCAGGTCCTACGGCAACGTCTACGTCGCGCAGATCGCGCTTGGCGGGAATGAAATGCAGTCCGTGCGCGCCCTTCTCGAGGCCGCGGCGTGGCCTGGTCCGTCGCTGGTCATCGCGTACAGCACCTGCATCGCGCACGGCATCGAGATGTCGACGTCAATGACGCACCAGAAGGACGCCGTGGGATCTGGTTATTGGCCGCTCTATCGCTACCACCCGAGCCCGCAAGAGGGCGCGCATCCGTTCCAGCTCGATTCGAAAGCGCCGACAATCCCGGTCGCAGCCTTCGCGTTGGCGGAATCGCGATTCTCGATGCTCGCCCGTTCCGACCCCGAGCGTTCGCGGCACCTGCTGGCCATGGCTCAGTCCGATGTCACCGAACGCTGGCGCTACTACGAGCAGCTCGCCCACGTGGAGCGCGCCTTGCCGCACGACAACGGCGTGGCGCCGGCAGCTTCAACAAGAGATGCAGACCAAGGAGACGCGTCGTGATCGATCTTTCATGCAGTTACCTCGGATTGTCACTTCGCTCGCCGATCGTCGCATCGGCGAGTCCGATGACGAACGGTCTCGATCGCTTGCTAGGACTGGAACACGCGGGTGCCGGCGCAGTTGTCCTGCCGTCGCTATTCGAAGAGGAGGTCAACCGCGACGCGCTGCGCCTAAGCATCGACCTCGACGCCGGTAGCGACTCTTTTCCCGAGTTGGGCAGTTTCTTCCCGCCGATGCAGTTCGATCATCTCGGCCCGCTCAGTCACCTGAAACTCCTCACTGCAGCCAAAGAGCACTTGTCGATCCCGGTCATTGCCAGCGTGAACGGCGCGACGGCGGGGTGGTGGCTGCGCAATGCCGAGCTTCTCGCCGCAGGCGGTGCGGACGCGATTGAACTCAACCTCTATTCGGTACAGGCGAACCCGGAGATGTCGGCGACAGCTGTTGAAGACAGTTATCTGCGGTTGATCGACGACCTGCGCTTCCGGGTGAGCCGTCCGCTTTCGGTCAAGCTCAGCCCGTATCTCTCATCGACCGCGAACTTCGCGCGCCGTCTCGTGGATGCGGGCGTCGACGGTCTCGTTCTGTTTAACCGCTTCTATCAGCCCGACATCAACCTTGACACGCTGGACGTCGAAAACCGCGTCGACCTGTCCACGAGTGAGGACATCAAGCTGCCACTGCGCTGGATCGGTCTGCTGCGTCCGCTCCTTCCACACACATCTCTCGCGTTGACCTCCGGAGTACACAGCGGGTTGGACGTCGCAAAAGCCATCCTCGCCGGCGCCGACGTGGCGATGATGGCATCGGCGCTCCTGCGGCGTGGGGCCGGCCAGATTGCGTTAGCGGAGGCAGAGCTCGTGGCTTGGATGAGTACTCGCGAATACAGCTCCGTGGGACAGATGCGCGGCAGCATGTCGAGCCGCACGGCGCGTGACGCCGGGCCATACGAGCGGGCGCAGTACATTCGCACCCTGGCGAGCTACCCGATGAGCCGGCCCAGCTAGCAGACAGATACGCCGTCGACGTCAGGACAGCGGAACGGAGCCACCGATGCCATTGATGGCTATTCGCGCGGAGGCTCTCACCAAGCGCTACGGGGGCGTCGCTGCTCTTGACCATCTCGATCTCGAAGTGTCCGCGGGCGAAGTGGTCGGCTTCTTGGGGCCGAATGGTGCTGGCAAGACGACGACTATTCGGCTCTTGCTGGGTCTCATCCGTCCGACGGCTGGGCGCAGCGAGATCTTCGGGCTCGACTGCGAATGCCAGTCGGTCGAGGCGCACCGGCACTTAGCGTTCGTTGCCGGCGAGGCAAACCTGTGGCCGTCACTTACCGGCGCCGAGACGCTCCATCTGCTCGGGCGTGTCCAGGGTCAGGTCGACGAGGTCTACCGGGACGAGCTGATCGAGCGTTTCGAGCTCGATCCCAGCAAGAAGGTCCGTGCGTACTCCAAGGGGAACCGCCAGAAAGTCATCCTGATCGCGGCGCTGATGGTCAGGCCGGACCTGCTTGTCATGGACGAACCGACCAGCGGCCTTGACCCGTTGATGGAGCAGGCCTTCCGGCACAGCATCGGTGAAGCACGCGACCGTGGGCAGACGGTGTTCTTGTCCTCGCACATCATGAGCGAGGTCGAGGCCGTGTGTGACCGGGTCGGCATCCTGCGGGAGGGCAAGCTCATCGAGATCGGCACGCTCGCACAGCTGCGGCACCTTAGCGCGCTCACTGTTGAGGCGACCTTCCATGGCGCAGTGCCCGATCTGTCGGCTGTCCACGGGGTAAGCGCGGTGGCCATTGAGGGACAGGGTGTTCGATGCCAAGTGCGCGGATCGGTCGAGCCATTGCTGAGGGTCCTCGCAGCGGCCGACGTCTCCCAGCTGTTGAGTCGCGAACCCTCCCTGGAGGAGTTGTTCCTGGCTCAGTACGGCGGGGATGACCAAAGTGGTGCAACGTGATCGCTGGTCTCACAGCACGCAAGGCCGCGCGTTCCGGCGTTATCTGGGGCTACATTTTCGGGGCCTCGATCGCTTCGTCGGCCCTCAGCTACACCAAGTTGTACAAGACCGTCGCGCAACGAGACGCCTTGGCTGCCGCATTCGGTTCGAACAAGGCAACCAGCGCGCTCTTCGGACCCGCTCCACAGCTCCAGACCGTGGCGGGCTTCACGGTATTCAAGATCTCCATGGCGTTGATCATCATGGGTGCGGTGTGGGGCATCTTCACCAGCACGAGGCTGTTGCGCGGCGAGGAAGACAACGGTCGCTGGGATCTTCTTCTCGCCGGCCCGACCACCCGAAGCAGGGCCACGTTAGACGCATTGCGCGGCCTCGGCGTCGGTGCCTTCGTATTGTGGGCGCTCACCGCCCTCGTCACTGTCGTCGTGGGACTGGACTCGGCGGTGAACATCGGGTTCGGGCCAGCACTGTATTTCGCGCTCGCGATGGTGGCGACGGCAGTCATGTTCCTAGCTGTTGGTGCAGTGACAAGCCAACTGGCAGCGACCCGCCGGCAAGCTGCCTCCTACGCCGCGCTCGTCCTCGGCTTGGCTTACGGCGTGCGCTTGATCGCCGACGCCGGAGTCGGCATGCAATCGCTGATTTGGGCATCTCCACTCGGTTGGGTCGAGGAGCTCCGGCCGCTCACCGCGCCGCGGCCTTTCGCCTTCTTTCCGATTGTGGCGTTCACCGCTGTCCTCACCGTCGCGGCCGCGCGCCTCGCAGGTTCACGGGATGTCGGGGCGAGCGTCGTACCCGACCGAGTCCACAGCGAGCCACACGTGCGGCTGCTCTTTGGCCCTATCGGACTCGCGATGCGGATGCTGCGATCCACCGTGGTTGGTTGGTGGAGTGCAATCGCAGTCTCCGGTTTGCTGTATGGGCTGATCGCGAAATCGGCCGGCGCGACGATATCTGGCTCGTCGGTGGAACAGGTGTTCTCGAAGCTCGGTGCGCCGGGGACCGGAGTTGATGCCGTACTCGGTGTCTGCTTCCTCATCTTGGCTGTTCTCGTTGCCTTTGTCGCCGCGGGTCAGATCATGGCGGCGCGTTCGGAGGAGTCGGACGGGCAACTCGACCACATAGTGGTTCGCCCGGTTTCTCGTGGCCACTGGCTCGCGGGAAGGCTCCTCGTCGGTGGGATTGTCGTCCTGGCGAGTGGGGTCATCGCGGGGCTCTGCTGCTGGTTCGGAGCTGCCAGCCAGCACGCTGGGGTAAGTCTTGCAACGTTGCTGGACGCAGGCGTGAACCTGGTCCCGCCCGCGATCGCGATCGGCGGTATCGGCGCGTTCGTGTTCGGGATCCACCCGCGGTCGACGTCAGTCGTCGTCTACGCCTTGCTGGGCTGGTCGCTCGTCATCGCCGTTGTCGGTGGCATCGGTGCCACAAACCACTGGATCCTCGACACCTCCGTGTTCCATCAGATGGCTTCTGTCCCGGACGTTTCGCCGCACTGGGCGGCGAATGGCGTCATGACGGGACTCGGTCTTGCGAGCGGATGCCTAGGATTGCTCGCATTCCGGCGCAGAGATCTACAAGGTGAATGACCGACGGTCGTGCGGCGACGTCGGCTCAGGCTAGCCCGTACGGCAGCTCGTTTTCGGCTTCGATCTCGATCAGCCGGTTGTACTTCGCGACACGTTCGCCGCGAGCAGGTGCACCGGTCTTGAGCTGACCGCACCCACTACCAACGGCAAGATCCGCGATGAATGTGTCTTCGGTTTCACCGGATCGGTGGGAGACCATTTGTGACCAGCGAGCCTGGCGGCACAGTGCGATCGCGTCGAGCGTTTCACTGACGGTGCCAATCTGATTCACCTTGATAAGCGCGGAGTTGGCGGCGCGGCGCGTGATCGCTTCGCTGATGATCGACGGATTGGTGACGAGGAGGTCGTCGCCGACGATTTGAACACGGTCACCGAGTCGGCTGGTCAGGTCAACCCAGCCATCCCAGTCATTCTCAGCGAGACCATCTTCGATGCTCCATACCGGAAACCGTGCGACGATCTCCTCGTAGCGGCTGATCATGTCGCTGGTGGAGAGCGCTTCTCCCGCTACGCGATACGCATTGTCCCGGTAGAACTCGCTGGCTGCAGGATCAAGTGCGATCGCGACGCCGTCGCGGCCCGCACGGTAGCCGGCATCGTCGATGGCGTGGACCAGGAGGGTCAGGACATCCTCTGGTGCGTCGATCTCGGGCGCAAAGCCACCCTCATCGCCGAGGCCAGTCGCGAAGCCCTTCGCTGCCAGCAACTTACGCAGCGAGGCGTAGATCTCGGCACCGGCCCGAACCGCTTCGGTCAGAGTTGGGCTGCCAAGTGGAGCGATCATAAATTCTTGGAAGTCGAGGCCGTTGGGAGCGTGCACCCCGCCGTTCACCACGTTGAAGTGCGGCACTGGCAGCCGCGGCGATGTGCCCGAGCCGCTCAAGAGTCTCCAAAGGGGCAGGCCGGCGCTGGTGGCAAGTGCGCGCGCGTAGGCGATCGACACTCCGACAATTGCGTTGGCGCCGAGTCGAGACTTGGTACTCGTCCCGTCGAGTTGGATCAACAGCCGGTCGAGCTCCGCGAGGTCGGTCAGTCTGCGACCCACCACGTGTTCGGCGATCTCGCCGTTGACATTCGCGACCGCAGATCGAACGCCCTGCCCTCCGTACCTGGCAGGATCGCCGTCGCGCAACTCGACGGCTTCTCGAGTTCCGGTTGAGGCACCTGACGGCACGCCGGCGCGCGCAACGGTTCCGTCGGCGAGCGTCACGGTCACTGCCAAGGTGGGACGCGCGCGTGAGTCGAGGATTTCAACTGCCCGTAGCCCTGAAATCGTTGGCACCGATCTCGCCTCCGTAGAACCTCTGTGCCACAAACATCTGTCAAGACTCATTTTCCCGGCAGCACACCCGCCGTCCAAGGGGTCCTCGGCCCGGCCACAACGGACCTTCGTCCCTGTCGGCGCTGCTGACGGAGGGGTTCGCTTGGATCGTGACGATCACAAAGCCGCCGACGCCCAGTGATGACAAGCGCTGGCGAGCCGTCGATGCACGCATGTTGCGTCTCGGCTACTCGCCTGACGCGCTCATCGAGGTGTTGCACACCACCCAGCAGTCCTTCGGCTACCTCGACGGCGTCGCTCTTACGTACGTGGGCGAGACCCTCGGCGTGCCGCTGAGCAAGGTCTACGGCGTCGCGACGTTCTACTCCCTCTTCACCTTGAAGCCCCAGGGAGAGCACACCTGCGTCGTCTGTACTGGCACGGCTTGCCATATCAATGGCGCGACAGGGATCCTCGCCGCAATTCGTGCGCGGTTCGGGATCGGACCCAAGGAGACGACTCCCGACGATCGGATCTCGCTAGTCACAGCACGTTGCCTGGGAGCGTGCAGCATCGCGCCCGCAGTCGTTTTCGACGGCGAAGCCAAAGGCAAGCAAACACCAGCCGCGGTCGTTGCGACCTTGGAGGCATTGTGACCGAGGTTCGGTCAGAGACCCCAGCAGGTCCGGCGCCACGACACAGCCGACGGATGACGGGCCCCCCTGTCGTGGGCCGGGCCCGCGCAACCGCTTGCGTATGCCAGGCCGCGGGGTGCCTGTCTGCTGGCTCTGACCTCGTGTTTGAGCGCGTCACCGAGCAGCTTGTGAGTGACGGCGTGACCGACGTGGCGGTCAAACGAGTGGGCTGTCTCGGCCTGTGCGCTGCTGGGCCGCTCGTGGAGATACCGGAGACCGGAGAACTGTTTCGCGGCGTAGAGCCTGAGAACGTCAGCGCTCTCGTGGATCGGCTGAAGGTAGCCGAAAGGGTGGCGACAAAGCCTGAGCGTGAACCGTTCTTTGCGCGGCAAGTCAAGATAGTGCTGGAGAACTGCGGTCAGATCGATCCCGAGAACATCGATGACTACGTTGCGCGGCAAGGCTATAGCGGCTTGACCAAAGCCGTAACACAAATGTCGCCGCAGCAGGTCATCGACGAGGTCACCCGCAGCGGCATGCGGGGTCGTGGTGGCGCTGGCTATCCGACCGGGTTGAAGTGGGCGACTGTCGCTAAGCAGATTGCCACTCCGAAGTACGTCGTCTGTAATGCGGACGAGGGCGACCCAGGTGCGTTTATGGATCGGTCGGTGCTCGAGAGTGACCCGCACCGAGTGCTCGAAGGGATGGCGATTGCCGCGTACGCGGTAGGCGCTACGAAGGGCTACGTCTATTGCCGTGCCGAGTATCCGCTTGCGGTCCAAAGGCTGAAAGCGGCTATCCACCGCGCTGAGAAGGCCGGCTACCTAGGGGCGTCGATCAGTGGCTCCCCGTTCGCATTCCACGTGGAGCTTCGACTCGGTGCAGGCGCGTTTGTGTGTGGTGAGGAGACCGCGCTGATGGCTTCGATTCAGGGTGGTCGCGGTACGCCGGTGCCGCGTCCGCCATTTCCGGCCGCGCACGGTTTATGGGGCAGTCCGACCCTCATCAACAATGTCGAGACATACGCAAGCGTGCCTGCGATCGTACGCAAAGGTGGCGAATGGTATTCATCGATCGGCAGCGGCAAGAGCAAGGGTACAAAGGTCTTTGCGTTAGCAGGCCGGATCGTCAACAGCGGCCTTATCGAGGTGCCGATGGGCATCCGGTTGCGTGACGTCATTTTCGATATCGGCGGTGGGATCCCCGACGGCGGAACCTTCAAGGCCGTGCAAACTGGCGGTCCCTCGGGCGGCTGCCTGCCCGAGGAATTGCTCGAGATGAGCCTTGACTATGAGTCGCTGGTTGCTGCCGGATCCATCATGGGCTCGGGCGGCATGGTGGTGATGGACGACACGTCCTGCATGGTTGAGGTTGCGCGCTACTTTATGGACTTCTGCAGGGAGGAGTCCTGCGGCAAGTGCGTTCCGTGCAGGGTTGGCACGACGCAGATGTACCTGTTGCTGACCAAGATCACCGAGGGCGTCGCAACACTCGAGGATCTCGAGCAGTTGGAGAAGCTCGGTGACATGGTGCGTAGCACCAGCCTGTGCGGGCTTGGGCAAAGCGCACCGAACCCGGTGTTCTCGACCTTGCGCTACTTCCGCAACGAGTATCTCGCGCACATCGAGGATCGCGCGTGCCCGGCCGGAGTCTGCCGAGTCTCGATCAAGGAGCCGGTGGCATGACCGTTCATACGCTGCGAATCGATGGAGTTGAATGCGCAGGTAGCGCCGACCAAACCGTGTTGGAAGTGGCCCGCGAGAACGGCATAGCGATACCTACACTGTGCCATCTCGACGGGTTGTGCGATATCGGAGCATGCCGTTTGTGCGTCGTCGAGGTGCGAGGAAGCACGAAGCTGTTGCCAGCTTGCACGACGCAAGTCGCCGACGAGATGGACATCGAGACTGCGTCGCCGAGGCTCCAGGAGTACCGGCGGACGATCGTCGAGATGCTCTTTGTCGAGCGCAACCATGTGTGCGCGGTATGCGTAGCGAACAACCACTGCGAGCTCCAGGCTCGCGCAGAGGAACTCGGGCTAACCCATCTCGACTTGGCGAACGTGAACCCCAAGCTCGATGTCGACGCGAGCCACGAACGCTTCGCGATCGACCATAATCGCTGCATCATGTGCACGCGATGCGTACGCGTTTGCGACGAGGTTGAAGGTGCGCATACCTGGGACGTCATGGGACGGGGAATCGATGCCAGAGTCGTAACCGACCTCGGTATGCCGTGGGGGGAGTCACCGACATGCACCAGCTGCGGCAAGTGTGTGCAGGTCTGCCCGACCGGCGCGTTGTTCGAGAAGGGCCGTCCAGTCGCCAGCACGAAGGCAGGACGCCCATTCCTTCCCTACTTGAAGAGCCGCGAAGAAGGTCGGCACTCATGAGCCGCCCAACGCTTGCGACGATCTGGCTCGATGGCTGCTCGGGGTGCCACATGTCGTTTCTCGACATGGACGAGCGCTTGCTCGAGGTAGCAAGTCGAGCCGATCTCGTGTACAGCCCGCTGGTCGACACGAAGGTGTATCCAGAAAGCGTCGACATCGTGCTCGTCGAAGGCGCCGTCTCTACCGACGAAGACATGGAGCGGGTTCGCCTGGTGCGAAGTCGAACGAAGATACTGGTGGCTCTCGGCGACTGTGCCGTAACGACGAACGTGCCGGGTATGCGCAACGTCTTCGCAGATGCACAGCCGTTGTTTCAACGCGCTTACGTCGAGAACGTCACAGTCAACCTGGGCATGCCCTCGAAGGGGTTGCCTCACCATCTGCCGAAGACGCTACCCGTTCACAAAGTCGTCACAGTCGATGTCTTCCTGCCGGGCTGCCCTCCGTCCGCCGATTTGATCTTTGACACCGTCGTCGCGCTGCTTGACGGACGTGTGCCGGAGACCGCCACTCGTGCGCGGTTCGGCCGATGACATGTCCCGTAGTCGAATAGGAGTCTGATGGCAAGGGAGATCACTATCGATCCGGTTACAAGGATCGAAGGCCATGCACGGATCAGGATCAGCCTCGGTGACGCCGGTCAGGTCGCCGATGCGCAGTTCCAGGTCACGCAGTTTCGCGGCTTCGAAAAGATCTGCCAGGGCAGACCGTTGGCTGAAATGCCATCACTCATGGCGAGAATCTGCGGGATTTGTCCGGTCAGTCATCTGATCGCTTCCGCGAAGGCCTGCGATGACATCTTGGCCGTGAAGCCTCCCAAGGTCGGCGAAGACCTGAGAGCGCTGATGAACCTCGCCCAGATTGTGCAGTCGAACGCGCTGAGCCTTTTTCACCTGGCCTCGCCAGACCTGTTGTTCGGCTTTGATGCTGATCCCGCGATGCGCAACATTGTCGGCGTAGCCAAGTCGAATCCACAGCTGGCGATGGATGGCATCTACCTGCGTAAGTTTGGCCAGCACGCCATCGAACTGCTCGGTGGAAAACGGATTCATCCGGCGTGGATCGTGCCGGGTGGGGTCGAGTCAGCCTTGACCGCCGAAAAGCGTGACGAGATCCGCGCAATGATTCCTGAAGCTTACGCAGCGGCGGACCGTGCGTTGGTCTGGTACAAGAGCAACCTGCTGAACTGGGCTGAGGAGGCGGAAACCTTCGGGGCCTTCCCGTCGGCCTTCATGTCGCTGGTCGACGCTGACGGCAATGTCGCCCACTACGACGGACGGTTGCGTGTTGTCGATCACGACGGCACTCTCCTTGCGGACTTCGATGCGCACGACTATGCCGACTACATCGGCGAGTACACCGACGAGGCATCGTTTCTCAAGCCCACGTACTTCAAGCCGCGCGGTATCGAGAACGGTCTGTATCGGGTTGGCACGCTAGCGCGAGCGATCGTTGCCGAGCGATTCGGAACACCCAGGGCGGACGTAGAACTCGACGCATTCCGATCGCGGTTCGGGCGCTATCCGAGCAGCTCGTTCCATTATCACCAGACGAGATTGTTCGACATCTTGTACGGCATCGAGCGGATGGAAATGTACCTCGACGATCCCGAGATCCTTGCAACGCGGGTAGCGTCACACGCCGAGGTGAACCGCAACGTTGGCATTGGGGTAGCCGAGGCCCCGCGTGGAACGCTCATCCACCACTATGTGGTCGACGACGACGGGATCGTTCAGACAGCCAACCTCATTATCGCGACCGGTCACAACGCGGCCGCCATGAACGCCAGCGTTCTTCAGGTCGCGCGTCACTTTGTCAGGGGTGAACGAATCGAGGAGGGCATGCTGAACCGCGTCGAGGCCGTCATCCGATGTTACGACCCGTGTCTATCCTGCTCCACTCATGCGATGGGGCAAATGCCATTGCATATCTCCCTGGTGGGCTACGACGGTGAAGTACTTGACGAGGTGCGTCGATGACTCTTCATCGCCCGCTTGTCATCGCCTACGGTAATCGCCTACGCGGCGACGACGCCATCGGCTGGGTTGTCGCCGATGCATTGCGGGACGACGTCCGGATGGAGCCGGTAGATGTTCTTGCCGTCCAGCAGCTCACACCGGACCTCGCGAATGAGATCACGACCGCGTCGCGCGTCGTGTTCGTCGATGCGCGTCTCGACCCGGCGTTGACACCCGGCGTCGTCGCTGTGGATGTCGTCCTGCCTGAGTTCGACGCCGGCTTGATGACACATAACGTCGGGGCCGGCACTATCCTGTCGCTCGCCGAAGCGTTGTACGGCGTCCATCCGCCCGCGGTCGCAGTGACTGTTGCTATTGAATCGGCCGAGCCGGGCGCGGATCTCTCCGGTGCGGTGAGTGCATCCGTCTCGCAGCTGGTCGAGACTGTCATTCGGCTATGCACCGAGACTTCAAATGCATGAGATATCGCTCGTCGGCGAGCTGCTCGAAGAAGTCGAACGGCGCGCAGCCGGGCGCCCCGTAGCGCTCGTAGTCGTACGGCACGCGTCGACTATTGGCGAGGAGACCATTCGCCAAGCGTTCACCATGCTCGCAGCGGACGGCGCGCTTGCCAACGCTCGTCTAGTCTGTGAGGAGTTTGAGATCGTCCTGACCTGCCCTGCGTGTGGATTCACCGGTGCATTGGATCACGATCATCTCGCCGGACACGTCCGGGTCTGCCCCCGGTGTGGCGACATTACCGGCGACTCAGGGTTGGCCGAACTCGAACTGGAACGCGTCATCATCGACAACTGAGTTCGTGGCGCGGTAACGCGTGCTTCCGGTGCCAGGAATCGCGCTGCACCGGCCCACAGGATGACGGGGGTGTTGGCCGGTGCAGCGGTATTAGTCCAGCGGTATTAGTCCAGCGGTGCGTCGTCGTCGGCGGAGCGGGGCACGACAGGGGCAGGGCTGGGAATGACGAGAACGGGGCAATGCGCGTGCCGCGTGCATGCCTCCGCCGTTGAGCCGAGCACGCGTGCGAGCGGACCTGAGTGACCGCGCGCACCGACGACCAGAAGGTCGGCGTCCTGAGCGCTGCGGGTCAGTATTTCGTGCGCAGAGCCCTCGAGTGCGATCAGCTGAACTCCAACGAGTTGCGAACAGCCGAAGGCGGCGTTCATCGCGTTCGCGAGACTGTGACGCGCATCGACTTCGGCGTCCATCACAACGCTCACGAGCGTGTTCCCATCGTGGGCACCCTCAGCAGACAGGCCGTACGGCGGCACAACCAAGGTGAATGGGTACTGCGGCTGCACGTATGGGTGGTACGCACATATTGCGTCTACGACACCGCCATCACGCCCCGCGAGCCCCACCGCGAACCGCAATGCTGCGATGGAGTTTCGGGAACCATCGACGCCCACGACCACTCGCCGGAATCGTGTCGCCAGAATTGCGCCGGCGATCCGGGCATCGTCAGGGCTCGCTATAACTCCCCAGTTCGACGTGTCGTGACAAGCAGTCATGGCTCCTCCTCCTGCTCGAGCGCCTCACTTGCCTCGTTATGGCTTCACGGCCATCCCGCGCGTGCGCCTGTCGTCCACAACTGAGCGTGCCTTGTACGCGCGCGGGCAGCCATGGCCCAAAGTCTCGCCGCAGCGGGACCGAGGACTCAGGTCCACTTGGGGCAGGGCTAGCAGGTGGCAGGCTTCGATCCCAGCCAGTGAGGACTTTCGCCCCTTCGAGGCGCCGCCACGCCATAAGAGCATGGATGCATGTCAGCCGAACTATCAAACTTAGGCGCCTTGTCCGAGTCCGACGCGCTCGCGCTGCTGGCGACCGTGTGCCAGTGGGGCGCCTTGTCTATTCCGACCGCGCGCTGCCGTTCGTGACTCCGGTGAACTTCATCCTCGACGGAGTCGATGTTGTCATTCGCGCGGGCAGGCGATCGCGTCTCGCGACGCACACTCCGGGCAATGTTGTGGCGTTCGAGGCAGACGAGATCAATGTCGTAGACCGCTCAGGCTGGAGCGTCGTGGTCACGGGGCGAGTTCAGCTGATCGATAATGCAGATGAGGTAGCACGCCTCGACGCCTGGCACCTGCAGACGTGGCGGCCAGCGCTATCCGACCGATATCTGCGGCTGCGACCAGAGCTGATTAGTGGTCAGCAGCTGCCGATTGCCGATTCGCACTTGACATTCGGACAATCGCGTCGCCACGTAGCGGACGCACGCTAAAGGACGCGAGCGCAGAGAAGTCCCCGGCACCCGAACTTCGAGATGCCGGGGACTTCGCGTTCGGGTTATAACCGCGCGGCGACGAACTCGGTGAGGTCGACCAGCCTGCTGGTGTAGCCCCATTCGTTGTCGTACCAGCCGAACACCTTGACCAGCGGCCCGCTCGCCTGCGTAAGTTGCGAGTCAAACACGCAGGACGCTGGATCGCCGATGACATCGCGCGAAACCACGGGGTCGCTGGTGTAGCGCATGATGCCTTTGAGCAGTCCGTCCGAGGCTTGCAGGAACGCGGCGTTCACCTCGTCAGCGGTGACCTCCTGGTCGAGCATCGCCGCTAAGTCCACCAACGAACCATCTTCGACGGGCACGCGGATCGCGACGCCATCAAGACGGCCGGCGAGCTCGGGAATCACGATGCCGACCGAGCGGGCGGCGCCGGTGCTGGTCGGGATGATGTTCACGGACGCAGTGCGGCCACGGCGAAGATCCTTGTGCGGCGAATCGAGGGTGACCTGGTCGTTAGTGAACGCGTGGATCGTCGTCATGAAGCCGCGCGCGAAGCCGAATGCGTCATCGAGCACTTTCACCATCGGCGCAATGCAGTTGGTCGTGCACGATGCGTTCGAGATGACGTAGTGCTGACTATTGTCGTAGGTGTCTTCGTTGACGCCGAGCACGATGGTTGCGTCGACGCCCTTGCCGGGCGCTGAGATAATGACTTTGCGGGCACCGGCCTCCAGGTGGAGTGCGGCGTCGTCCCGGGTGCTGAAGTGCCCGGTCGACTCGATAACGATGTCGACGCCGAGGTCTTTCCAGGGCAACCGGCCGGGGTCGCGCTCAGCGAGCGCGGTCACACGTCGCCCGTCGACCGAGATCCAGCCGTCGCCATGCTCGACTTCGTCCCGCAGTCGTCCGAATGTCGAGTCGTAGGTGAGCAGGTGCGCGAGCGTTGCGACGTCCGTCACATCGTTCACGGCCACAACTTCCATCCCGCGCTCTTGCGCGATACGGAAAAAGACTCGTCCCACCCGACCAAAACCATTGATGGCTACCCGGACGGTCATAACCCACTCTCCTCGCTGTTTGGACTTGATTCCTCGTGTACGACAAGCACAGGGCAGTGGGCGTGTTCGGCGCACGCGGCGCTCACGGACCCAAGTAGGAGCCCGGCAAATCCGCCGTGTCCCCTGCTGCCGACGACCAGCATCTCTGCGCCTTTGCTGGCCTCAAGAAGCAGCGTTCGGGCAGATCCATGTCGGCAGATGGCGAGCAGGTCAGCGGGCCGATGTTGGCCGAAGGCCTGATCGAGCGTGCGGTGCAACGTGGCAGCTGAGTCGTCTTCCAACGGCCAGCCTTCCGGCGCCATTACCCAGCCGTAGGCTGCCGGGTATTCCCAAGCGATGATCGCGTCAATGCCGCATCCGGTCGCAGACGCAATGCGCGCCGCCCATCGCAATGCCGCAATCGATTGCTCGGACCCGTCAACGCCAACCACTATTCGCTTCGCCGCCACGTCGCTTTGAGCTGTCATAGCTAACCCTTCCAGTTCCAAGTTCCTCGCCGGGTGCAAGAAGCGATAGGGACCAACTACTCCGACGACACATGCCTTGGTCCTCGCGGCGCGGGTGTTTGGGAAGGGACGTACCTGCGGATCGCTGCCGGGTTAGAGGTCGCGCGCAAATGAGCGGCCCCACGCGGCAGCCCGTTCTTCCTCTCCGGCAAGAAGCATGTTGTTCTTGTCTACGAAGAAGCTGCCGGCGTCGCGCACGTCCGCAAACTTGCACCTGCGTAGACGGCGTGCGATTCCGCGCCCCGCGCGCCCGGTGACAGAAACGGGCATCGCCACGCGGGTGTCGAAGGCCACGGCGATCGCGTGCGGATGAGCCCCGACTTCCGTGAACCATTCGCGTAAGCCGGGCCCTTCTACCGACGCTTCCAGCGTTAGTGCCTTTGCGCGCGCAGTGTCGGCGGCTGCCGTACGTGTCGAGGCACGGGACATCGAGTGAACGTGAGTTGGGCCGCCGACGACGACAAGGTCGGCATCTTTGATGAGGGCGACCGTTGCTTTTTCGACGGGAACAACGCTTGTGTCGAACACCCAACGCAGACCGTCGCCGAGCGCCTCGGCGACGGTGCGCGTGTTTCCATACATTGACTCGTAGACGACGATGGCGCGCATCTTCCACCTAGCCCTCGTTGTTCGCAGCCCTGGCTACACGGACGGAACCACCAGCACCGGCCGATGAGCGAGGTGCAACAGTTTGTGTGACACGCTGCCTAGCGCGAGCGATGCGACGTTCGAGCGTCCTCTTGATCCGACGACGATCATGTCTGCATCGAGATCGTCTGCGGTCCCCGAGAGTGTCTGCGCCACCTGCCCACAGGTTGCGTCACGAGTTTGCACCCTGGCGTCGATACCGGCCCCCAAAAACTCCTTCACGACGGATTCAGCGAACGCATCGCCGGTGTTGTCATCGACGCGCATGCTGCCCCAGCGGCCAACCGCGAGTTCGTGGACATGGACGACAACCACCTGGTACTTGGTGAGCTGGGCCAGGTCCTTCGATACGTCGGCGGCGCGCTGCGAGTGCGCCGAGTCATCGACTGCCAGCAGGATTGTGCTCGTCATTGCAGCCTCCTCAATCTTCCCCGTGAGCTCACCCTTCGCCGACGCCGAGCTCAACTGCAGGGCACAATGTCGCCCGGTGCTAGGCCCTTGTTCCTGTGCCGCGGTTCCCGCCGATGCATCTCGGACTAGCTGCGAGGATTGGACTCGCGGCGAATGATCTCCGCCAGCGGACGGCGTGGGGTTGCAACGTCCGGCGGCGCATACCCCAAGCGCATGATCATCTGAGGGTGCCCGTAGGGGAACAACTCGCTGCGGATTTCTGCGGTCTCTAGCGGCTGGTTAAGGAACGACGCTGAGAGGCCTCGCACGGTGGCGAGCAACAACACGCGTTGCAGCGCCTGGCCGGCACTCAGCCACGCTGTCGGCGTGTCCTGCGTAGTCGACAGGATCGCTATGCAGGGGTCGCTCGGATAATTCTGGCGGGGGACGAAGATGCGGCGATTCGCGTGTGCAAAGTCGCGCATCGGTGGTGATCCGCTGACCGACGTCGTGCCGAACGAGCTGGGCGGAATGCCATCATGTCGCCGCGAATCGCCGTCGGTCCAGCGGGCGAGATCGCGGTCGTACCTGGGATCGTCGACGAGTACGGCGTCCGAGAGCGCGATCAGGTCGAGCAGCCATTCCCGCTCACGCCGAGACATCACAAAGAGCGCCGCTCCCTCGAGTCGGGCGGCTTCGGCCAGTTCACGGACGATCGCGCCGGGGACCCCTCGGCGGCTGAACGCCCGACGATGTGTGTGCCGCCGCCGAATCGCTGGCTGCAGGATCGCGTCTTGGCCTCGAACTGGTACGCGTGCTCCGATCGTAACCGTCGCGAGGAGTAGCGGCTTTGCTGGATCGGGGAGGAGTGTCACCTCGATTGCGCGACCGAGGTGTGCTGCCGTGACTCGCATGTTGAAGAGCGCGGCGCCACAGCTGATCGTCAGTTGCCTCCCGGTGGGGTCTATGCGTCGCAAAATTGCACGGTCAGGGTCCTCGTACAGCTCGACGGTGTGGTCACGAATCTCAAACGACCAAGGCTGCGTATTGAGGATGGAAGGCGCCGTTGCTGCCGCTGCAACGAGTGCATGTAGCGCGCTTACTCGCGTCGGGACGACGGACGGCTTCATGGCTTACTCCTTCGGACCAATCTCCTACACCCAAGCATCGGTAGGACGGCGGGCGATTGGCCGAGGCGATAGTCCCGGGTTGTTGTGACAACCTGCCCTGCGCCGCGAAGGCGCCCCGGCGCAAGGGCCTGCGCACCGTTCGGGTTGGTCCTGTTGGACTGGGGTCTATGGCAGTGCGGGGTCGGGACTTTTGTCGCTACGCCGGGTGGTGGGCTGCGACGAGCATCGTGTTGCAGGGTTCGACGGTTGATTGCCGGATGGTCCGGCTCCTATGAAGGAGGTC
>DATCFU010000157.1:0-26769 GCA_036509315.1 Acidothermaceae bacterium | reverse complement strand
GTTTCGTGGCGCCGCCGGGTTTGAGCTCGAGGCGTCTGGATGCGCCGCGTCAGTGGCCAATTTTGACAGCAACGCTGACAGCAACGCAGTTCAATCCGGGGGTGTCCGCGCGGGTTCGCTCAAATGCCTCACGTATCCTGACCTGCGGAAACGCATTTGGGCGAACCGTCCCGAACGCCTGTTCGAGACCCGGCAGGTTATAGGTTCGAGTCCTATCGCAGGAGCAAACCCGCAGGTCACAGGCCATATGGGGCTCCCGGCCGGGCCGGTTGACAGCAACATCGTCGCCCGTGCGAATCTGGCGAGCCCGCCGCTGCCTGGTCTGGGTGTCGGGCCGCGCGCTGGCGCTGACATGTTTCAGCGAGGTGGACAACGCCAACACGAATGCTGTGGGCAAGATCAGGACGCCGCCGGTCCGGCGGTCAGGCACGTCATCCTTCCGTCGGATTGGTCGGATATCGTCCGTTTGAGGTTCCACAGGAGTCCGTGGCCGCCGTTCCCATCAAGGGTTCGCGCACTTGGGCAGGATCGTAGGGAGCAGCGCGAAGCTCGCGACAAGTACACCAGTTGGCCACCCGTCAGGGGGAGCGTGACTATCACGTAGGGGCATGCAAATCGCGCCGGAGCAACACGCGGCTGCAATGGCGCGCGGGCGGCATGATGGACAGCGCCGCCGGTGCGGCGCGATCATGCGGCTCGCCAGACGTGTCCCCGTCCGTGGCTGATATCAGTGAGCTGCGTCTGTGACGAGCAGAGTCCACGTCGGCCGACATCCTGCACAGGTGGTGTGCCCCGTTGTGCGCGCGAATTTCACGTACTCGTCATGTTGAACATAGAGGGTCTCAGCAGAGGCCGTGTGTGTTTGCTCGCTGGCAACGGAGGACTCGTCAAGATGCATCAGGCGCCGACGTTCGGGCGGCGGACCTTCAAGGCCGCGGGCGCGTACGGCTGGGGTGCACGCGCGATGGAAGTCAGCAGTTTGCGCCCGCGAGGGTGGTGTCTTGATATGTATGCACGGCTTGACCGGCGGCGACTGACGTCGCGTCCCCTCGCGTCGCCCGGACGGCTCGCCGAGCTTTCGGCGCTTCACCGTTCGGTTGGGCGGGAATGAGCCTGCAGTGGCAGGGAGTCCGGCTCCGACTCGCGGACGGGGCGCGAGCGAACCACGGTGCACCGGAGGAGTGATCGCAGTGAGCGAGATGCGTGCTGCGGAGTCTAAGCCGTATCACATTTCGGGTTCGAGCCTCGGCCTGGATGCTCGGCGTGGAGTGTGGTCCCTCGCGCGGTATCCGTGGGTTGTCACGCTGGTGTTGTGTGGAGTTGTTGACGTTGCGGGGATCCGTGGTGTTGATCTGGCTGCCCAGGACTATCGGGTCTGGGAGTTCCGTGCACACGGGTTCACGTTGTGGGATGTCAGCTGGTATGGGGGACACGCCGCGCTCGGGTACAGCGTGCTCTTTCCAGCATTCGGTGCACTTGTCGGCGCGATGCCGGCCACCTCGATTGCCGCGATCTGCGCGAGCTGGCTGTTCGGTACGTTGGTTGGCCCACCGCGCAGTTGGGCAACCACAGTCGCACGGCTGTGGTTTGCGGTCCTCGTCGTCGGCAGTGTTGTCGTCGGGCAGGGACCCTTCGCGTGTGCCCTGGCCTTTGGCTTGGGGTCAGTCCTAGCGGTTCGTCGCCGACGGCCGTGGTTTGCTGTCTTGGCGGCACTCGTCACTTCGCTGTTTAGTCCACTCGGAGCGATGTTTTTGTTGCTAGTCGCGGCCGCATGGGCGCCGAACGTCGGGTGGCGACGCGCACTGCCATTGTTCGCCGCAACTGTCGGCATCGGTGTGTCCGCCGCTTCGGGCGACGGCGGATTCTTTCCGTTCCCGATCACGACGTTGCTGGGGCAGCTGGCGATCGTCGTCATCGGCCTGCTGGTCTCTCCTCGGTCGAACCCTGCGGTACGCCGTGGTTTGGTCATATTTGGCGTGACGTGCGTTGCTCTTTTTTTCTGGCCTAACCCCGTCGGTGGCAACATGGCTCGGCTCGCGGTGGTGCTGATCGGCCCCATTGCCGCACATCAACTCTTACGCGCTCATCGTGCGCGGACGCTGCTGTTGTTGACCGTGCCGCTGCTCGGCTTCCAGCTCCTGCCAGTGATGAACTCGGTAGCCAACGCCGCCGTCGATCCGTCAGCCCACGCGAGCTACTACCAGGGCATGCTCGGGTTCCTGAGTGCACAGAATGATGTCGCCCAGCGGATCGAGATCCCATTAACCCGAAATCATTGGGAGGCGACCTACGTCGCCGAGAAGGCCCCGTTGGCAAGAGGCTGGTATCGCCAAGTGGACATCGAACGCAACGGAGCGCTCTACAAGCCGCTGACAGCGACCATGTATTTGCAGTGGTTGCATAGCAACGCCGTCGACTATGTTGCTCTGCCGGACGTGCCACTTGATTACGGCGGCGAAGCTGAAGCTGCGTTGCTCGTTCACCCTCCAAGCTACCTACATGAGGTGTACGTCGATCCCCATTGGCGGATCTGGCGCGTGAACGACCCGTCGCCCATAGCTACTGGAGCTGGCAGGATTACCGCTGTGGGCGGGGACAGCTTCACACTCATCGCGCGGCGAGCCGGGCCGACGCTGGTGAGGCTGCGCTGGTCGCCCTACTGGCAAATCGACAGCGGGCACGCGTGCGTGTCACCCGCGCCTGACGGCTGGACCAACGTCACTGTCGCTGCGCCGGGTTCCATCCAGGTGACCGCCAGGCTCAGCCTGGACAGCGACCACCGCTGTGCGCGACCCCACAGCCCGGCTATGCCCGCCGCCCCACCTAGGGTTGGGCGGGTGCTACCGACCAGCCGTTCCGCGGACTGAATGCATAGTCGCAAACGGGGCGTTTGATCACGCTGGCTATGGCATCAATGGCATGTGTGAACGGGCCGCGCCTGTGGCGGTGACCATTCTTGTTGTGTTAGGCACGACGGCTGAAGTGGCTGTCGGTGTCTCGTCCACCAGCGAAGCTGCCCCGAAAACGTCGTTTGGGTCGTTGAACCTCCACTTTCGCAAGATGACCTTCGGGCGCTTGTCGTTGGACATCGAGTCAGCTGGTTGTCCGGTAGTGGTGGAGGGGACGACCGCTCGCGCGGTATTCAAGGTTGACTTGTAAGAGGCCCTGACGCCCGAGCTCGCTGAGGTAGCGCTGGGCGGTAGCGCGACTGATTCCGAGACTTTGCGCGACGTCTACCGCTGTAACGGCACGCGACGCACTACGCACGTTGTCGAGCACGCTCTGCATGGTGAGCGGCAGTCGCGTACGCGGACGGCCGGACGATGGGGGGTGGAACAAGGTGTCGACGGTTGTCTGATCTGCTTCGACAGCTGTAGTGAGCTGAGCCCGCCAGCGGCGGTAGTTCTCGAGCTGCCCGCGTAGCCGTTCGAAGCCGAATGGTTTCACCAGGTAATAAAGCGCTCCCGCTTGGCGCGCAGCGGTGACCACTTGCATATCGCGGGCGGCCGTCACCACGATGCAGTCGGGCATCGGGGTGTCACTGGCGCCGAGCGAGCGAAGCAAAGAGATGCCGTCCTCATCGGGCAGATACACGTCAAGCAGGAGCAGATCGGGGCGGTCACGGGCGATAACTGCTCGTGCCTCCGCCGCGTTATGTGCCTCGCCGATACATCGGAACCCGGTGACCCGGTCGATGCTCGCGGCGTGAATTCTTGCGACGCGGTAGTCGTCGTCGATGACCAGAGTGGTGATCATGTGAGGGCGTCGGTAGGTACGTAGCGGGCTGCCTGCTCGTCGGCTGCTTCGTGGCCGCCGTCCGGCGCGTTGGAAGCCAACCCGGGCAGCCGTACCTCGAAGCGTCCGCCGGGCCCTGGGTGCGCCGTGATCGTGCCGCCTGCTCGTCGCACGATGCGATGAACCAGTGCCAAGCCTAATCCGCGACGCACTCCGCTGCGGGTTGTCTTCGTCGAGTAACCGTCGATGAATGCCGTTTGGACCTGCTCGGGCTCCAATCCGGGGCCGCTGTCGACCACAGAGAGGTACACGCCGTCGGAGTCGTCGAGATGCACGGTGATCTCGCGCGGCTCCGGCGTACCGCCGACCGCCTCGATGGCGTTGTCGATCAGGTTGCCGAGAACCGTCTGCACGACGAGCGGCTGAATGCCAACAAGGTCGAGGTGCGACTCGTCCGTCACGGCTAATCGGATGCCTTGTTCTGTCGCAACCGTGATCTTCGCCACGAGTAAGGCTGCGAGTACTGGCGGCGCGATGCGTGCACGCAGGTTCTCGGCCTGCGCGAGCGACGTCTGGGATATCTCGGCGAGATACCTAGCAGCCTCCTCCTGCTCGCCCATCTCGAGTAACCCCGACATGACGTGCAGGCGGTTTGCGTACTCGTGTTCCTGAGCGCGCATTGCCGACGTCAGTGCGTTCACGGACCGGAGCTCTCGGATGAGTGACTCGAGCTCGCTGCGGTCGCGCAAGGTCACCACTGAACCGACGAGACGGCCGGCTACGACAACTGGCATGCGGTTGACGACGAGCAGGAACTCGTCGGTGATCGCGACCTCGTCGATGCCCTCGAGCCCACCAGATAGGAGATCACACAATCGGCCCGGTTCGGCGAGCGCGTCGACCGCACGCCCGACAACGTCGGCCTCGCAGTTAAGCAATCGCTGCGCTTCCTGATTGATGAGCGTCACTTTGCCCTCAGCGTCAAAGCCCACGACTCCCTCTCTAATACCATGGAGCATCGCTTCCCGCTCCTGCAGTAGAGACGCAATCTCGGTCAGCTCGAGACCGAACGTCACGCGCTTGATCCGGCGAGCCAGCAACCAGGACGCAAGCACACCGAGTGCGAGCACCGCTGCCGAGTAGGCCACGATCGCGAACTCTTCGCGGTGTCGCTGCCCACTGAGCCTGCTCTCAAGGACGCCGACTGACACCTCACCAATCACCGTGCTGCCGGCCCCAAAGATTGGCACCCGACCATTGGCAGACCGGCCGAGGTCACCCTTGTCGATGCCGACATGATCGCGGCCGTCGAGCACCGTGACGCCTTCTTGTAGGCGCTTGCCGATGAGCGTCTGGTCGGGGTGGGAATACCGAATCCCGGCGCGGTTCGTGATCACGACGTAGCTTGCGCCGGTGCTGTTCACGATGTTCTGCGCGAGTGCCTCGATCCGGTGCTGAGGGTCGGCAGTCATCACTCCGGCCTGGACCGACGGCATTTCCGCAACGGTGTTCGCGATGGCGACCGCACGCTGCTCATACTGGTTGTCGAGGCCACGCGCACTGAGGTAGAGGAAGAGAAACCCGCCGAGGGCCACAGTCAGCACCAAAATGCCGAGCACTGAGACCAGTATCTGCGTCGCCAACGCTCGAAGGTGCCACACGCTCGGTCTCGCCTCCTGCCAACGCTCCCGGTACGTATGGGAACACACCCAGCGGTCGATGCCAACTCGTCGGTGAGCAGAATGCGCAAAACCCCGAGAATAGAGCTAAATATCGAGTAATGCCTGAAATCTCGGTGATCACGGTCACGAACCCTAGGCTCCCTCGCATTGTCGGTCCGGGCCGATTGCCCACAAGTTCTGGGCGCGGTCCCAGTCAGGGGAGCTGAAGGGAATCGGATGCACCAGTTCTGGCTGGCGGTCGGCTTCGGCCTCGTTACTGCGTCTGTTCTTGCTGTCGCGGCGGTCGGGCTCAGCCTTCAATTCGGAATCACGAACTACATCAACTTTGCGTATGGCGACTACATGGCGCTAGGCGCATATCTGAGCTGGGAAATGAACGCGGGCCTACTGCACTGGAATATCTGGCTGGCTATGATCTGCGGCTCGCTGGCGATGGGTGTCATCGCTGTGCTGGTGAACAAGTTAGTGCTCGCTCCGTTTGCCCGACGCTTCGAGAAACTCTTCTACATCCTGATCGTAACGTTCGGGCTCTCGCTCATCATCTTGAGCATTCTGAACTCGGTGTGGGGCGCCGAGGTTAAGCACTACACCCTCAAGAACCAGAAGCCGTTGCACATCGGTCCGTTCCTTCTCACCATTGACCAGCTGATTGTGGCCGCCGTAGGTCTGGTTCTTATGGTGGCGATTCACCTCCTCCTCACGCGGACGCCGCTCGGCAAATCGATGCGCGCAATGTCCGACAACACGACGCTCGCAATGACGAGCGGGATAGACACCCGGCGCATCACGACCATTACCTGGTTTCTTACCGGCATGCTCGCGGGTCTGGCCGGCACGGTCCTCGGTATCACGTCGGCAAGCATCACCCCCAGTTTCGGCGAGACATTCCTGTTCGTGATCTTCGCCGCAGTGATCGTCGGTGGTGTTGGAAGTGTGTACGGAGCGATTGCAGGCGCCGTCATTATCGGGATGGCGACCGAAGTCTCCGCCGTCTTCATTAATGCGTCCTACAAGCTCGACACGGCTTTCGCGATCTTGATTCTGGTCTTGCTCTTCAGGCCGAGTGGCCTATTCGCCCGCGCAGGGAAGGCATGACATGTCACCCGTCATCTACTACGGATTCACACTGCTGTTCTTTTTCGCGGCGTACAGCATCCTTGGCTGGGGTCTGAACCTGCAGTTCGGCGAGGCCGGCATCCTCAACTTCGCCTACATCGGGTTCGTTGCGATCGGCGCGTACATTACCGGCGTCACGTCGATGGGGAAGCCTCCGCAAGGTTCCGGCGAGACGTACATGTTCGCCGCCCGCCTGCCGTTCCCGATCGGCCTTCTGTTGGGCGGACTCGCGTCGTGCCTCCTTGCTGTGCTGGTGGCCTTCATCGCGTTCAGGCGCCTGCGCAGCGACTACCTCGCCATGGTGCTGATCTCGGTGTCGCTGGTCATGTACGACATCATCAACAACTACGTTCCGCTCTTCGACGGCGCAGACGGCCTGAACACGGTGCCCATGCCGTTCGCCGGAGTGCTCAGCCTTAACGCGAACTCGTTCCTCGTCTTCTTCGCCGTCGCCAGCGTCGGCATCGCCGGTGTGATGTGGCTGATCATTAGCCGCATCACTCGTTCCCCGTTAGGCCGAACTTTTCGTGCTATTCGGGACGATCCCGATGTGATCAGCGCGCTTGGAAAGAGCGTCTTCCGATACCAACTGACGGCAATGCTGATCGGCGCCTTCTACGCAGGCATCGGCGGTGGCCTGATTATCGAGTTCTCATCGTCGTTCAACACGAGTGCCTGGTTGCCGCCGGAGACGTTCCTCATCTTCGCAGCGCTGATCATCGGGGGCTTGCGCAACAACGTCGGCGTAGTCGCGGGCGCGTTCGTCGTACCTGTCCTCTTCACGCAGTTACCAAAGTTCCTGCCAGACATTCCTGGCCACCCGGGCTTGATCCTGAACCTGGAGGGCTCGGTTATTGGTCTGTTGCTCATCGTCACGATGTGGTTCAGGCCGCAGGGCATCATTCCCGAACGCCCGCGGCGGGCAGACCAACTCATTGGCACAATCAGGTCGCGCATGCGGCGCGGCGGCGAGCCAGCCAAGGTGGTGGCCGAATGACCGCAGCACCTGCTGCAAGCACTCCCCCGGTCAATGTCCTTACGTGCCGCAACCTCCGCAAGTCGTTCGGTGGGAAAGTCGCGGTCGATGGCGCGGAGATCGACGTCCCGCAAGGGATTGTGACTGCACTGATCGGGCCGAACGGCGCAGGCAAGAGCACGGTGGTGAACCTCTTCTCGGGATTCATGGTGCCGGACGCCGGAGTCGTGCAGCTCGACGGCGTCGATATCACTAGCTGGCCCAGCCATCGCATTGCTCGGCGCGGCCTGATCCGAACTTTCCAACTCTCGCGTGAACTGCAGGGCCTCACCGTTCTGGAAAACCTCCTTGTCACACCGACCAATCAGATCGGTGAGTCACTGAAGAACATCTACTTCCGTCCAGGGAAGGTTAGGCGGCAAGAGCGCCAGCACGTCGAGCGGGCTAACGAGATTTTGAACGACTACGGGTTGTACGGGGTGCGGGATAACTGGGCCCGCGCTCTCTCTGGTGGCCAGAAGCGGTTGCTTGAACTCGCCCGCGCAGTGATGGCACAACCTCGGGTATTGCTTCTCGACGAACCGATGGCCGGCGTAAACCCCGCACTCGTAGAACAAATCGGTGCGCACATTCTCAAGTTGAAGTCTGACGGCGTAACCGTGCTCATGGTCGAACACAACCTCGGCGTCGTCGAGCGAATCTGCGACCACGTCGTGGTACTTGCGGAGGGTCGGACGTTGGCCACCGGCCGTATGAGTGAACTCCGGAGCAACGCCGCCGTCGTCCAGTCGTATTTGGGAGGTGTGCTCGATGCCCGCCTTGACAGCTGAGGCAATCACCGCGGGCTACTCGCGGGTGCCGATCATCCGCGACGTGGGGCTCACCGCCGAGGCGGGCACGATTACCACCATCGTAGGGCCGAACGGCGCTGGCAAATCAACCTTCGCCAAGGCACTGTGTGGCGTGCTCAAGCCAATCGCGGGCCGAATTTGGGTTGGCGATACCGAGATCACAAAGTTGCCTGGCCACCTCATTCCGCGCAATGGGCTGGCCTACGTGCCGCAGAACGAGAACGTTTTCGCGTCGATGACGGTTCGCGAGAATCTCGAGGTCGCTGGTTACATCCGGCTCGGAAAGAGCGACGCCAAGATCGCCGAAGTTCTCGCAGTCTTCCCCGACTTGGCGGTCGCCGAAGGAAAGCGGGCCGGCCAACTGTCGGGCGGCCAGCAAAACATGCTCGCTATGGCGCGGTCACTGATGGTTGATCCGAAAGTCATCATCTTCGACGAACCGACAGCGGGCCTGTCGCCTGCGTACACCTCAATTGTGTGGGAGCAGATCGAACGGATCGCATCCACCGGAACGGCCGCGATCGTGGTCGAGCAGAACGTCGACCGAGCGCTCACCCACGCCGACCGCGTGTATGTGCTCGTCGCAGGTACCAACTATGTCGACGGCACGAGCGCGGAGATCGGTGCTCTCGACCTCGGCGCGATATTTCTCGGCCACAGCAAGACCGAGTCGGAAAACCAACAGCAGGCTCAGTAATCCACCACTCCTAAAGGGGAATCCATCATGCTCGTGCACCGATCGCATTTACGGATAGGCACCGCGGTACTCGCGTTGTCGCTTGTGCTCGCGACAGCCGCGTGCGGTACCAAGAGCAGTGGTTCGGGAAGTGGCAAGGGATCGGTCACCCTCGGCGAGATCTTTCCCTTCACCGGCTCGAAGGCCGAGTTGTCGGGATGGGGCACGCACGGCGTCCAGGCCGCTCTCTACGACATCAACAAGAACGGCGGCATACTCGGCAAGACACTCAACGCGGTGTCGTCGGATGACGCTGCTGACTCAGTCGACGCGCTTCCTGCGTTGCGGAAGCTGTTGGTATCAAAGCCGAAAGTGATCATCGGGCCGTTCTCTCCGACGATTGAAGCCGTCATCAACGACTTCTCTGCGAACGACGTCGCCGACTTCGCGCTTGGCGGTACGGCGCAGCTCGACAACATGAACTATCCATACGTGTTCAGGACGTTTTCGTCCGACTCGACCGAGGCCACAGCCATGGCGATCCGAGCATGGAACGCCGGCTACAAGAGTGCGTCGCTGATCTTCGACAACTCGGCGAACTCGCAAGGTTTCGTCGCGCCTCTCACGGCGGCGTTCACCAAGCTGGGCGGTACGGTGCTTTCCAACCAGGCGATCGTCCCTGACCAGAGCTCGTACCGATCCGAACTCGTGAAGGCGTTCGCGGGCAAGCCGCAAATCGTCTTCGCATCCTTCGACACCCAGACGGCTTCGACTTTGTGGTCTGACGCCGGGCAGCTGGGCTACCTCAGCACACCGTGGCTCGGCGACGACCTGATGGCGGGCGCTGACTACGCGAAGGCGTTTGGATCGACTGCGACGTCGGATTTGTTCGCAGCGCTCCCCGCACCGCCGACTGGGCCTGCCTACAGTCACTTCCTCGCTGACTACACGGCGGCGTACCCCGGCGCATCGCCGCTGCCGTCGACGTACAACATCTATGACTCGGTGATCATCGCCGCACTGGCCATGACCAAGGCGAAGAACACGGATCCCAAGGTGTGGATCAACGACGTCAACGACGTTTCCAGCCCTCCCGGAACTGTCTGCAACGACTACGCATCGTGCGTGACTTTGCTTAGGGCAGGAACGGATATCAACTATGAGGGCGCAGGCGGTTCCGACGATTTCAACTCCCACCACAATGTGTTCAGCGGCTTCTCGATTGTCGGCTTCAACGGAACTGCCAACGGCAAGCAGGTCGCGTATGTAACCGCGGCCGACATCGCAAAGCTGTCTGGCTGAACCCGGCGTCCGAGACTGCGCCGCGGTGCGTCCGTGCACCGCGGCGCGCGGCGTCATCCACCTCAATGAATCGGAGCCCGCGCGGATGCGTGACCTGCTTGATGGAGTTCGCGTACTGGATCTGACGACGGTGCTCGCAGGCCCCTTGGCGGCATACCAGCTGAGCCTGTTCGGTGCCGACGTCATCAAGGTCGAGGCACCTGACGGCGGTGACGTCGCTCGCGAGCTTGGGTCAGACGCACAACTGCGCGAGATGGGAATGGGTGCCCCGTTTCTCGCCCAGAACTCGGGAAAGCGGGCCATCACCGTGAACCTGAAGTCGGACGGCGGGCGGCAAGTGTTCGAACGGCTACTCGGTCGCTCCGACGTCCTGATCGAGAACATGCGTCCGGACGTTCTCGCTAGGCTCGGCTTCAGCTGGCCGAAACTGCACCAGATCAACTCACGCTTGGTCTACTGCGCGCTATCGGGGTTCGGTCAGCACGGCCCGCTCGCGACAAGGCCCGCGTACGACCAGATCATCCAGGGCCTGGCGGGAATGTCAGATGTCACAGGCTATCCCGACCGCGGTCCGCTGCGCGTCGGGTTCCCGATCTGCGACACGATGGGTGGCCTCGCGGCGGCGATGGCGGTTTGCGCCGCGCTGAACGGTCGAGATCGCACCGGCAGCGGGTGCATGGTGGACGTCTCGATGCTCGACACGGCACTGGCCAGCATGGGATGGGTAGTGTCCGACTACCTCATAGCCGGCCGAATCCCGGGACGCCTCGGAAATGAGAATGCGACGTCGGCGCCGTCAGGAACTGTGAGCACCGCGTCGGGCGAGCTGAATATTGCCGCCAACACCGAAGCGCAGTTCGCGGCTACTTGCGACGTCATTGGGCGACCCGATCTACGTGCAGATCCCCGCTTCATCACCCGCGAGAACCGGAAGGCACATCGCGACGAGTTACGTGCCGAACTCGAAGTCACGCTGGCTGGCCGGCCAGCGACGGAGTGGGAGGCGTTGCTGACTGCAGCAGGAGTGCCTGCGGGGGTGGTCTTGACCGTGCCGGAGGCTCTTGAGCAACCACAGGTCAGGTCACGGCAACTCGTGCACACCGTCTGCGTCACGGGCAGCACGCCGGCGCGGTCGGTCGAGATCCTGGGAAACGGTGTGCACGTCGACGGCGAACCACTCACGCCTTCGATGGCGCCGCCACGTCTTGGAGAACACACTGCCGAAATCCTCGAAAGCATCGGCTACAGCGCACCGGACATAGCGAACCTTCGACGAGAGGGTGCCATATGAACGATCCACCGCGCGAGATTTCCGAGGAATGGTCGACGGCGATCATCGAAACTGCACCTGGAGTGATCCGGTTGCGTGGCTACCCGATCGAGCAGGTGATCGACCGGTTGAGCTATGCCGGCACGGTCTGGCTAATGCTTACCGGAGAGTTAGCGAACGGCTGGCAGGAGCGCTTGTTGAACGCCGCGCTCGTCGCTGGCGTTGACCACGGCCCGCAGGCGCCGTCCGTCGCTGCGTCACGCATGGCTGCCACCTGCGGAGTCGGCCTCAGTCAGGCCGTCGCCACGGGTGTCAACATGCTCGGCGATGTGCACGGTGGCGCTGGCGAGGCGTGCATGCGGCTGCTCGCCGACATTCGCGACCGGCAGCTCGCGGGCGCTGATCTTGGTGAGGTCGCCGCAGGCGTGGTGGCCGAATATCGTGAGCGCCGCGCGTACTTGCCCGGCTTCGGTCATCGGATGCATACCCACGACCCGCGTCGCGACCCGCTGCTCGGCCTTTTGCGCTCGGCAGAGGCGGACGGCGCGGTCGCCGGCGATTACCTCCGTGCTGTCGAAGCGCTTGAACGCGAGCTTCAGATGAACGACCGTCGATTGCCCCTCAACATCGACGGGGCGACGGCCGTGATCTACAGCGAGCTTGGGCTGCTACCGCCGTTGGGCAAGGGCCTGTTCGCCCTTTCGCGCTCGGTCGGGCTACTCGCGCACGCCTACGAGCAGAGCCAGCAAGGTGGGCGTATCAAAGGTCCGCTTCCCGCCGGTGTCGGGGCCTCCTACACAGGCGTCGCCCGACGCGATATCGCGCCCGAACGCCGTGCAACCACTGGGCACTGAGCGAACGGGCACAACCCGAGCCGGGCTTAACGAATTCTTAATGTATGCCAGCGAGGATGCAGGTGATTGTCTTGCCCGAGGTCGGGGTGGTCGAGTGAAGGCGCTCGGTTATGCGGCTACCGGTGCGGTGCCGCTGTTTGGATTGCTCGAAGCTAGCCTTGCCGTCATGGCCATGCTGACGATGCGCATCTACTGAGGGCGAAATGGCGCCGCAGGTTAGGACATCACGTGGCAGCGGTTCGGCTCCCACGTCGCTCGTCGTCGCGTCCTTGTTGATCACCGCAGCGCTTCTCGTCGGCGTTGGTCAGATCAAGGGCGCATCTATCGAGCGGGCGTACCGGCACACCCAGTACGCCGCCGCATCCGTGGTCAGTGTCGGTGCCAATCGCATCGCGAAGGTTCGATACCTGTGGGCGGGCAAACCACGGACCGGTCAGCTCGACGTTACTACTACGTCGGGCGTCGACCGTGGAGACCGCCTCGCGCTTCGCGTCTCCGACGGTGGACGTCGTTTGCAGCTGGAGACGCCGTTTTATGGTGCGGTCTATTCGGGGACAGCGGTTGCGATGACGCTCGTCGCATTGTTGGTCGCGATGTCGTCGCGGCGATCGTCGGTAGGGCTCCGTCGGCACAAGCAGTGGCTGCCTGCGGAGCTCAGGCGTCCGCGTCGGCCCCATCGGGTCGGCGAGGCGTAACCGCTTCCGCTCAGGCAGACATGTCCTCTCGGCTAACGGGCTACGGCGCGCAGGTAAGGTCGGGTGCTGCCGTACCCAGTGGCGCTGCTGGTGCGGCGCTGCTGAGGGTGGTGAAGTCGGTGCCTATTGTTAGCACGACACCGCCCGTAGTCGAGGGCAGCAGTTTCGCTTCCGGTACGTGTGCCTGCAGCGCGTCGGCCGCCGCTAGCTCGGTCGGACCGTCGCTGATCGTGGTAACGGTCGTGGCCGCCGCGTCTCCGACGGCGCCTATGTGGAAGCCGATGCCTTTCAGTTGTGTGGCTGTGGCGCGCGCAAGGTTGGTTCGGCCAGTGCCGTTCTCGACATCGGACCTGCTGTCAGGGCGGCGTTGTACGGGATTGCGCCACTGCCTCGTGCATTGGCGACCATTGACCCCAGGTCGTGTGATTACGCGTAGTACTCGTTAACCAAGGCGGCACCAAAGAGCTTTTGCGAGTCTTCACGTCGCCGTCGTGTTGCAGCGGAACACACCAAATGCGACCCCGCGTGCCGTGCTCCTTGTCGCACGCCGTTAGACAGGTTCTTGGAGGTCACTTGTAGCGTCGTCGGGCGCGCTGTCGCGAGCGAGTTGGATGACCGCGACGCCTAATACGAGCAATAGCGCCGCGAGAGCGATGCCGGAGCCGGGACCGGACCTGATGTGTTCGTCGTAGACCGAGACTCCGACCACGATGCTGAGCAGTGGATCCACGGTGGCAGTGGCAGGCAGGCTCGCCACGAACGGACCCGCCTGGAACGCGAGCTGGTTCAAGAGCAGTCCTCCGCCGCCCAGTACGACTAAGGCGTACAACTGCCAACTGGCGAGGATGTTCGCCGGGTGCTTCGCGATGATGTCGGTGACGGCCTTGAGGAGTGCTGCGGTAGCCGCATAGATGACGCCGACTGCGACCCCGAGCAGGGCCGCCGTGCGGCCCGCATGACGTTGCCGCCGCCCTAGTTCGATGGAGGCCGCCGCGAGTACGAGTCCGACCGCACCCGAGACGATCGCCGGCGTTCGGTCAGCCTTACCGCTAACTAGCCCCGCGTTTCCTGCGGTCGCAAGGGCGAGGAATAGACCCAGCGCAGCGCTAAGCACGATCGTCCAGCCGACCTCACGTCTGGTGATCTGGTGATGCGCATGCAGTTGCCGCAGGAGGACGGCGAATACCAGGCCGCTAGCAAGCATCGGCTGGACGACGGCGAGCGCGCCGACGTGAAGGGCCCATGCTTGCAGCGTCAGGGCTACAGCGTCGCACGCGATGGCGGCAAGCCACAACGGATGTGACATCGACGCGCGTGCGAACCTGGCGAGCCTGCCCATGCTCATTGTCTGGGCGTCCGGCACGTTTCCGGCACTCACATGCTTCAACGAGCTCGACAGCGCGAAGACGAAGGCTGCGGTCAAGCTCAAGACGATCACCGCCCAGCCGTCTCCCACGTCATCCTTTCGTCAGTTTCATTGGCTAGCGTGGCTGGAATAGTGCCCAAACACATTCGCAGGCTGCGCCGGCCCCATGTTCGCGCATTCGGGAGTGGTGGAGGAAGGAGGGTGCGCGCTGATGATCGAGACCGCGCGTCCTCAGGTCGTTAGCAGATGAAGATTGCTCACGTCAGTGATTGCTACCTTCCCCGACCAGGGGGGATTGAAAGACAGGTTCATCAGCTAGCCGCGCGCCAGTGGGAACGCGGCGATCACGTCGAGGTCATTACATCGAGTGGAGACGCCGGGCAGGACGACGGCACTGTGAGGGTCCACAGGCCGTCATCGCGCCCCCAAAATCTGAACCGCATCAGATACAGCTCCTCGTTGTCGGGGCGCGACGCAGCGATCCACGGAGGATTTGACCTACTGCATATTCACGTCTCGACCTGGTCGCCGTTGTCGTACCTCACCCTCGCTGCCTCGACCAAAGCCGGTATCCCGACGGTCGTCACAGTCCACTCATTGTGGTCGTATGCGGAACCATTGTTTCGGTGGGCGGATCGGCTTGTGGGCTGGGCAAAGTGGCCGGCCGTTTGGACGGCGGTCAGTCTGCCGGCGGCGCAACCCTTACAGCGCGCGCTTGGCCTCGACGCACGGGTGACCGTGTTGCCCAACGGCGTCGACGCGGAAGCGTGGCGCAACCATGCAGGACCAGGACGCCCGGATCGCGTTGTGATAGCGACCGTCGGACGGCTCGCTGAGCGCAAGCGGCCTAGGCAGTTGCTGAGCATCGTTCGCCGAGCCCGAGCGATGGTGCCGGGCACAGTCCGGATCGAGCTCGTCGTGGTTGGCGACGGCCCGCTGCGGGGAGCGTTGCAACGAACCATTCATCGCCACAACATGTCCGACTGGGCAAGACTGTTGGGTCCCGCAAGCCACGAGCGGATCCGTGAACTATACGAAGACGTTGACATTTACGTCGCTCCCGCAAAGCTCGAGTCGTTCGGCATCGCCGCACTCGAGGCGCGGTGCGCGGGCCTGCCGGTAGTTGCCTACGCAGGCTCGGGTATCACCAGCTTCATCCGCGATGGCCAAGAGGGGCTCTTGACGAACGATGATCGAGAAATGGCGGCGGCTATAGCTCATCTGGCTAACAACCAGTCGGCCCGAGCGCGGATCCGGCATCACAACCTGAGCACGAACCCACCTGTCAGCTGGGCCGCAGTCCTCCAGCAGTGCGACTTGCTTTATGAGGACGCACGTCGAATCACGTTCGACGGACCGTCAACCCGCTCCCGTCATCGATGACGTACACCATCGTTTGTTTCCATGCCCACCCCGACGATGAGGTGCTTCTTATGGGCGGGACGATGGCACGACTCGCTTCGGAGGGACATCGCGTCATCGTTGTGACCGCGACCACGGGGGAGCGGGGACTCGCCGCTGCGGGGGTCACGGCCGATCGAACACTAGCGGAGGTGCGCGTCGACGAGTTGAAGCGATCCGCGGCGCTGCTCGGCTGCGCGCGGGTCGTCGTATTGGGGTACGCAGACTCGGGGTCCGGTTCCGACGCAGGCTCCCAAAACGCCTTCGCGGCCGTCCCACTCGATGAGCCGGCACGCCGATTGTGCGCGTTGCTCCAGGACGAACACGCCGACGTCCTGACCATCTACGATCCAGTCGGCGGCTACGGACACCCCGATCACGTACAGGTCCACCGCGTCGGACGACGCGCGGCCGAACTTGCGGGCACGCCCGTTGTCTTGCAGGTGACCGTGGACCGGAAAGCTTTGCAACGAGCGCTGCGACTCGTGCGATGGTTTGCGCCCAGGACCCCAGATTTCCGGGCCGCCCGTTTCGCCGACAGCTACACCCACCCGCTCGATATCACACACAAGGTCAACGTCAGAGGATTTCTATCGCAAAAGCGAGCCGCCATGCTCATCCACTCGAGCCAGGCCACAGGTGATGGCCCCGTCCGTGCGATGAGATGGTTTACGCGACTGCCCTGGCCGCTCTTCCGCTTCGCGTTCGGCCACGAATGGTTCGTCGAGCAAGGTCGTCGACCCCGGAAACGTCCGCTCGACGATGTCCTCGCCAGCCTGCGCTGACACCTGCCGTGGTCGGTCGCGGTGCCTGACTGACCGCGCTTTGCGCGAGCGGACCGCATCCGTCGCTGACGAGTTGACCGCCACTGACCTGGCTCCGTATCACCGAGTCCGCGCTGCGCGCCGACAGGCGCGGTGTACAGACGTTTCCTTAGGTGACGTCGAGGCTCGCGCGTTGTCCGTATGGACGGCGTCGTGTCCCTGGCTTGCTGCCTACATGACGGCGTCGCGTGTAGCTGATGGAGAACTGCCTAAGGCTTAGCCAGCCGTCGGTCGATGTTTCGGCCGATGTGGAGGTATCCGCCGCGCACGTGACTGTCGTTAGCGATGACTTGAGCTGGCTGGGAGCCGTCGGTGCGGCTCCAGGTGAGTGATGTCGGCGTGACGTCGAGCCGAAATCTCATCCACCGGCCAAGCCGGGGTGCGGCTGTCGCAACTGGGTCGCCCAGTGGGATCGCCGTCGTCGAGCCGGCGGTGTGCCGATAGAGCCCAAGTGATCGGTTCGCGGTGTGGACGGCGTGATAGCCGTCGCCTCGGCCCAGCCCTTCCTCGTAGTGCCGGTCGTCGACATGGGCGAACGCCAACGACATGTTCTGTGTGCGGTCGGTCGGGAACACGTCCCAGCGGGCAGGAATCGATGCTCGGGGCTGTCGCTGGTGGGCATCCGGCGGCGCCAGCGCTCGTCCGCGGCCTCGACCTCGACTCGGTCTTCGCGATCCCCTTCGGCTTCCTCGAGCCGGGCGAGAACTGGGAGCCTTCGCGGGTCACCATCGTCGGCGACGCGGCCCACGGCATGCTGCCGACGCTCGGCATGGGCGCCAACCTCGCACTCAATGACGCAGCGCTGCTGACCGAGCAGCTCGACCGCTACGGGCGTGGAGATGTCGACTTGCTCGAGGCGATCGGTACGTACGAGGCGCAGATGCGCGAGACCACGTATCCGATTCTGCGGATGACGCTCGACCACGACAAGAACTTCGGCGGCGGCGGTCTCCAGAAGGCGATCAACGACGGAGAGACCATCTAACAAGGAACAGACGGGACGGCGGGCAGACCGGTGACCGACAACCGGTAGGTTCGTGTCCGTGACTGAGCAGCAAGCACCTGCGGCCGGAACCTGGTTGGGTATAGAGCGTCGATGGTTGACGCTGATCGCGGTATGCGGCGCGACGTTCATGTTGCTGGTCGACATCACGATCGTGCAGGTCGCACTCCCGACGATCGAGCATCGCCTGTACGCCAGCTTCAGTGACTTGCAGTGGGTGATCGACGCGTATGCCTTGGCGATGTCAACCCTCATACTCGTGTGGGGGTCGTCCGCCGACCGCTTCGGGCGCAAGCATGTTTTTGTTGGCGGCTTGGCGGTTTTCACGCTGGCCTCGCTGCTGTGCGGAGTCGCCACAAATGCGCCCATGCTCATCTGGTCGCGCGCGTTGCAGGGCATCGGCGGTGCGGCGTTGTTCGCAACCGGTCTCGCGTTGATCGGGCAGGAGTTCCACGGTCGCGAGCGGGGCACAGCGATCGCGGCGTGGGGCGCAACGGTCGGGGGCGCGGTCGCCGTCGGACCTCTCATCGGTGGAGCGCTGACGAGCGGCTTCGGATGGCGGTCGATTTTCTTCGTCAACGTTCCTATCGGCATTCTGACCGGCTGGCTGGCGGTCACCCGGATGGTGAACGTCAGCGACTCGGGCACGATCCGACTTGACCTGCCGGGCCTCGCGACGTTCTCGGGCTCGATGTTCCTGCTGGTGTTCGCTCTGATCCGGGCGAGTGCAGACGGCTGGACGAGCTCGACAATCCTGACCCTGTTTGCCGCTGCGGCCGTGCTCATGGTGCTGTTCATATTCGCCGAGTTGCACCAAGAACACCCGTTGCTCGATCTCTCACTGTTTCGAAAGCCGTCGTTCACCGGTGTCTCGATCGGAACGTTCGCGATCGGTGCCGGCATGTTCGCGCTGCTGCCTTACATCACGTTCTATCTACAGAACGACCTCGGCTACTCCCCGCTCCAGGGGGGCTTAAGGCTGCTTCCGTGCACGCTGCTCTGCTTCGTCGTGCCGCTCGCCATGCAGCGGGTTGCCGCGAAGTTGTCGCCCCGGCTTGGGTTGACCATCGGCCTCGGCATTACTGGCGTGGGTCTGGCCGCTATGACGGCTGTCACCGCGAAGTCGAGCTGGACCGCGCTGATTCCGGGGTTGCTGCTGACCGGCCTTGGCATCGGCATCGCGAACCCAATGATCGCGAGAATCGCGCTCGGGGTGGTCGCACCTGCCCGCAGCGGAATGGCGTCGGGGATCAACAACACGTTCCGGATCGGCGGGGTAGCTACCGGCGTCGCCGCACTGGGGGCGATTTTCCAGCAGAGGGTGACGACGGCACTGGCGAGCAACCTCGGGCATCCCGCACCACAGCTCGCCAAGGTAGTGGCGTCGGCCGGGGTCCGGGCAGCCGTCGCGGCGGGTTCGTCGACGCCCGGCATCGCGGTCGCCTCTCACGGTGCTTTCCTGTCAGGCCTGCGGCTGATCCTGGTAATCGGCGCCGTCATCGTCGTGATCGGCGCGATTGCCGGTGCTGCCCTCGTTCGAGGCCGTGACTTCGCGAGTCGCACGCCGGCCGCACCCGCACAGGAGCTGGCTGTCGCCGTCCCGGCTGAGTGATCTGCGCTAGCTGGCTTCGACCGCGGCCTTGATGCGCTGCGCGAACGCGTCGGCGTCCTTCTTCGCGGACTTCAGGGCTGAGCCGACGATGAGCTTGCCGAAGCCGTGTCCGGCGAACGAGTTGAAGATGGTCACCTTGGTCTGGCCGTTGCCGAGATCCTCGAGGTCGTAGCCACCCTCCGTCACGGTCACCAGGTTCTTCGACCGTTCCGCCCAACGGATCGTGGTTGGGGCTGAGAAACCGGTGAGCTCAAAGCGACGGTTCGACTTCAGGCCGGCGTCCTTGGCCCTGCTCACGAAGATCGTGCCGAGCCCCGACGGATCATCGGGCTCTTTACGGATCTCGAGGATTCGCGGGCTGAACTTGGGGTCGTTGGTGCCGGCGGCGAGATAGGCAAAGACCTCGTCGATCGGGCGATTGACGACGGCTGACCCGCTGTATTGTCCGGGCACGGAATCGCTCCTCATCTCGGTAGCTGGGCGCGAGCTTATCCGCTTGGGGCGTAGGTAAGCTTCCCTATCTCGGACGCATGCCCATCGCAACGGCGGGGAGGAGCAGGCCATGGCGATCATTCGCGCGGCGCTCGTGCAGACCAGCTGGACCGGCGACAAAGAGTCGATGATTTTGGCTCACGAGGACTACGCCAGGAAGGCCGCGGCGCAGGGTGCCCAAGCGATCTGCTTCCAGGAACTCTTCTACGGTCCTTACTTCTGCCAAGTTCAAGATGCGGCGTACTACTCCTACGCCGAATCGATCCCTGGCCCGACCACTGAGCGGTTTCAGGCACTGGCCGCGGAGCTCGGCATCGTGATGATCCTGCCCATGTACGAGCAGGAGCAACCCGGCGTGTTGTACAACACCGCTGCGGTCGTCGACGCAGACGGCAAGTACCTCGGTAAGTACCGCAAGCACCACATCCCGAACATCAACGGCTTCTGGGAGAAGTTCTACTTCCGGCCTGGCAACCTCGGCTTCCCGGTCTTCGACACCGCGATCGGAAAGATCGGTGTCTACATCTGTTATGACCGGCACTTTCCAGAGGGCTGGCGGGCCCTGGGTCTGAATGGCGCGCAGATCGTTTTCAATCCATCGGCGACATCGCGCGGACTCTCGTCGTACCTCTGGAAGCTCGAGCAGCCCGCAGCGGCGGTCGCGAACGAATACTTCATCGGCGCCATCAACCGGGTCGGCGTCGAGGACCTCGGTGATGACGATTTCTACGGCACCACGTACTTCGTTGACCCCGAGGGCAAGTTCGTCGGCGACGTCGGCGACCCGTACTCACCCGACCTCGTCGTGCGTGATCTCGACATGGACTTGTTGATGCAGGTGCGCAATCGCTGGGCGTTCTATCGCGATCGGCGTCCCGAGGCGTACGGCGACCTCACCCGGCCTTAGGAGCGAGGCATGACGATCCTGGTGAAGAACGGCACCGTCGTGAGTCCGACGGGTGCGATTACCGCCGACGTCCTGATCGACGGCGAGCGCATCGTCGCACTTCTCGAACCGGGGACGACGAAGCTTGGCGTCGACCTCGAAGCGAGGGCCGACGTGGTCATCGATGCACGCGACAAGTACGTCGTGCCGGGCGGTGTCGACGGGCACACTCACATGCAAATGCCGTTCGGCGGCACGCAGGCATCGGACACCTTCGAGACCGGCACCCGCGCTGCGGCGTGGGGCGGCACGACGACCATCATCGACTTCGCGATCCAGCGCACCGGCGAGCGGGTGCTCGACGGCCTGGCGGCCTGGCACGAGAAGGCCGACGGTAACTGCGCGATCGACTATGGATTTCACCAGATCATCGGCGGCGTCGACGACGAGTCGTTGAAGGCAATGGACGAGCTGGTCAGCGAAGGCATCACCAGTATCAAGCTGTTCATGGCGTATCCCGGCGTGTTCTATTCCGACGACGGTCAGATCGTGCGCGCGATGCAGACGGCAGCGGCCAATGGCTCGCTGGTCATGATGCACGCGGAGAACGGCATCGCGATCGACGTCCTCGTTGCGCAGGCCATCGCGCGCGGCGAGACCGCCCCGCGCTACCACGGACTCACGCGGCCGTGGGAGACCGAGGAAGAGGCTACCCACCGGGCGATCATGCTCGCGCGCATGACGGGTGCAGCGCTCTACATCGTGCACATGTCGGCCAAGCAGGCGGTGGCGACGTTGGCAGCAGCCCGCGACGACGGTTGGAACGTGTTCGGCGAGACGTGTCCTCAGTACCTTTACCTCTCGCTCGAGGAACACTTGTCGGCGCCCGATTTCGAAGGCGCGAAGTACGTCTGCTCGACGCCGTTGCGGTCGCGCGCCGAAGGACACCAGAACGAGTTGTGGAAGGCGCTACGCACCAACGACCTCTCGGTCGTCAGCACCGACCACTGCCCGTTCTGCATGAAGGAACAGAAGGAACTCGGCATCGGCAACTTCTCCAAGATCCCCAACGGCATCGGCGGGGTCGAGCACCGGATGGACCTCATCTATCAAGGTGTCGTCGACGGCCAGATCACTCTTCCTCGCTGGGTTGAGCTGTGCTCGACGACTCCAGCGCGCATGTTTGGCCTGTACCCGCGCAAGGGCGTGATAGCGCCGGGTTCTGACGCCGATGTCGTGGTGTACGACCCGAACGCGACGACGCGCATCTCGGTCGACACGCACCACATGAACATGGACTACTCGGCGTGGGAGGGCTTCGAGGTCGCGGGGCGGGTCGACACCGTCATCTCGCGCGGCACTGTCGTCGTCCGCCATCGTGAGTTTGTCGGCCCGAAGGGTCACGGTCATTACCTGAAGCGCGGTCAATCGCAGTACCTGATCTAAGGAGCTCAGATGGAGTTCGGCGTCGTGCTGCAATGCAACCCACCGGCATGGCGCACCGTCGAGTTGGCGAGGCAGGCCGAGCTCGCCGGCTTCGGCTACGTGTGGACCTTCGACTCGCACCTGCTGTGGCAGGAGCCATACGTCATCCACAGCCAGATCCTGTCGGCGACGCATCGCGTCATCGTCGGCCCGATGGTCACGAACCCGGCGACCCGCGACTGGACAGTCACCGCATCAACATTCGCGACCCTGAATGAGATGTTCGGCAATCGCACGGTGTGCGGGATCGGCCGCGGCGACTCTGCCGTGCGGGTTATCAACGGCAAGCCGGTGACACTTTCCGAGCTGCGCGACGCGATCGGCGTGATCCGCAAGCTCGCGAACGGCGATGCCACGCAATACAAGGACAGCACCCTGCGCCTGACCTGGAATCCGCGCAGCCGGCTCGACATTTACGTCGCGGCGTACGGACCCAAGGCGCTGGCACTGACCGGCGAAGTCGGCGACGGATTCATCTTGCAGCTCGCAGACGTCGCGGTCGCAGAGTGGAGCATCAAAGCAGTGCGCGACGCTGCAGCTGCGGCTGGTCGCGATCCTGCATCGGTGAAGATCTGCGTCGCGGCACCCGCCTACATCGGCACCGACATCGCTCACCAGCGCGAGCAATGCCGATGGTTCGGCGGCATGGTCGGCAATCACGTCGCCGACATCGTCGCTCGTTACGGGGCGGACGGCGGCCCGGTGCCGCAGGCGTTGACCGATTACATCGCAGGGCGGCAGGGCTACGACTACAACGAACACGGTCGGGTCGGGAACACCCACGCGGATTTCGTGCCCGACGAGATTGTCGATCGTTTCTGCGTGTTGGGCACCGCCGATGAACACATCGACAAGTTGCGAGCGCTGAAGGCGCTCGGTGTCGACCAGTTCGCCGTGTACCTGCAACATGACGCGAAAGAGGCCACCCTGCAGGCCTACGCCGACAAGGTGATTCCGGCGCTGGCTGACACGGTGGCGGCCAAGTCCTGACCGTGCGTCATGCTGCGATTTAGGCGGGGCTCGGTCGAGCGTGGTCGGTAAGCAGCTTCACCGCGAGCGCGCCGAGCACGGTGCCCATCAGGTAGCGCTGTGCACGAACCCACCCCGGCCGCCCGCTGAGAACTCTCGAGATGGTGCCGGCGGCCAGCACGATGCAGAAGTTGACCGTGAGCGAGACCAGGATCTGGATCGCACCAAGCGTGAATCCTTGCAGCGCCAGGTGACCGTCCGCTGGTCGCTCGAACTGGGGGATTAAGGAGAGGTACATGACCGCGATCTTCGGATTGAGCAGCGCAGTCATCAGGCCCATCGAGAACAGACGTCGACCGGAGTCGTGCGATAGCCGAGTGGGCGCAAATATGGAGGTGCCGCCGGGTCGCAGTGCTTTGAAAGCAAGCCATCCCAGGTAACAGGCACCGGCGAGCTTGACGGTGAGATAGAGATCGGGCACTGCGACAAACAGAGCCGACAACCCGACGTTGGTCGCGGTGAGGTAGACCAAGAAACCCAGCGCGATGCCGCCGAGTGAGATGAGCCCGGCGCGCCGGCCCTGAGTGACGGTCCGCGACACCAGATACATCATGTTCGGGCCTGGCGTGAGGACCATCGCCAGGGCAACGGCCATGACGCCGAGCACCGCCGCGGAAGTTAGCACCGCGCCATTCTCACACCAGGTCGGTGAGTGCGGCATCGGGATTTGGTGGGGTGTGTCGTCGCGAGCCAATGAGTACAGCGACTAGGCAGGCGACGGCGCGTCGGTAAGATTCGGCGATGCAGACCGACGATGCGGCGGCGGACAGTTACATCCGCGGCGGTGGCGGCGTCATCGATACCCGTCGGCTGTTTCGCGTTGTCGTCGGCTCGGCCATCGTGGCGCTCACGGTCCTGGTGGCGGTGCTCGCAGTCGAGGCGGTGCACAAGAACTCGAGGATCGACGGCCTGCAGCGCCGCGGGGTGCCCGTCGACGTCACCGTCACGAAATGCTTCGGCATTCTCTCGGGCACCGGGATCACCGTGACGACGTTCCAGTGCAGCGGGTCGTTCGACCTTGCCGGCCGCAGCTACCACGCCGTCATCGCCGGCTCCGACATCAACCACCAAGCCGGTGATGTGGTGCAGGCCGTCGCTGACCCCAAGCACCCGACGTCCATCTCATTGGCGAGTTCGCTCGTGAACGCCCACACGTCGTGGCGGCCTTTCATTGCCCCGGCGGTGCTGTTCGTGGTCTTGGTCTTGCTGATTGCGGGCGCGCTGTGGTGGTCGCGACGCAACTCAGCCCAGCGCCCCCCTGACGGGAATCCGCTGGGCTGAGCCACTGCTGTCAGATTGCGCCCGCGCCGTGTTCCTCGGTTCGCACGCGGACGACGTCGCCGACCGGGACGGACCAGACCTTGCCGTCACCGATCTTGCCGGTACGTGCGCTCGCCACGATGGCGTCGATGATCTTGTCGGCATCTTCATCATCGACAAGGATGTCGATGCGGACCTTGGGGATCAGGTCAACCACATACTCCGCGCCGCGGTAGACCTCGGTGTGGCCTCGTTGCCGACCAAAGCCTCTGACTTCGCTCGTCGTCATCCCGCTCGCGCCGGCTTCGAGTAGAGCTGCTTTAACCTCATCGAGCTTGAACGGCTTGATCACTGCCGTGATCAGTCTCATGCACGTCTCCCGCTCTTGTTCGATTGCCGCACTTGCTGAAAGGCAAGGTCGTCGTCACGTATGTGCTTGCGCCACAGCCACATCGCAGTGGTGAACCAGCCAGCCGTGATGAAGGCCCACGCAGCGGCGAAGAGCAGTTGGCCGCCGACCGCAGAGATGATGCAGATGCCGAGTGCGACCAACGACATGAAGGCGAACCCTCGCCACACCCACGGTGACTGCACGGACCGGCTGCCGTCCGGCAGGCGGAACCGTTTCGGATTTTGCTGTACTGCCATCGCCGATCCCATCGCCAGGCTCCGTCTCTTTTGAGTATATGACCGGTGCGAACGCGTGACTTCTGTGACGGGTTAGTCCTCGGGGTAGGCCTCTTCGCCGTGGATGGCCAAGTCGCCGATCTCGAGATCCTCGTCGGACATCCGCAACGGCGTGAAGATGCTGATGACCTTCAAGATGATGAACGTCACGACCGCATCCCACACGATGACGGTGAGCGCGGCGAGCAGTTGCTCCTCGAAGAGCTTCGGGTGGCCGTACAGCCAGCCAGTCGCGGCAAACGCACTGCCGGACGTTGTCAGGGGGTAAACGACAACGCTCGGGTCGGCGAAGATTCCGACCAGCAGACCGCCGCACAGACCGGCGATGCCGTGTGTGTAGAACACACCCATGGCGTCGTCGACCCGCTTGATGAGGATCGGCTGAAGGTAGGTCCACGCGAACCAGACGATGACCGACGCGATGATGCCCTCGAGCATCGCACCGAACCCGTTGACGAAACCGGCTCCCGGGGTGATAGCCACCAGGCCCACGATCATGCCGTTGACGGCGCCGAGGAACGTCGGCTTCTTTGACTTGCTCAGGAACATGTCGCACAACACCCAGGCCAGTAACGCAGAGACCGTGGCGATGTTCGTGTTCATGACAGCAGTTGCCGCGTCGGCGCTGGCGAAGTACGGGTCTCCGCCGTTGAAGCCGTTCCAGCCGAGCCAGATGATGCCGGCACCCAGCGATACGAGTGGCAGGCTGTGCGGGATGAATCGCTGGCGGTCACGTGCGAGTCGTGGGCCGATTACCCATGCCGCGACGAACCCACTGGTACCGGCGGCCAGGTGGATGACGTAACCACCGGAGTAGTCGACAGCACCTTCGTGTGCCCAGTAGCCGCCACCCCAGATCAGCATCGCGTTGATCGAGTAGACAAACGTCGTCCAGAGCGGGACGAAGATGATCCACACCTTGATCTTGATGCGGCCAATGACGCTACCGAGGAACAGCAGCGGCGTGATCGCGGCGAACACGAACTGGAAGTAGAACAGGGCAGCCGTGGCTTGGCTCAGCGGCAGCGATGTGCCGCCGTTCGCGGTCAAGGTCGCTTGGCTGATTTGGGAGGTGCCGCGCAGCGATGTTTCTGGATGCCCGACGAAGTTGTCGAAGAAGTTCTTGAAGAAGTTGCTGCCGTAGGTGTAGTTCCAGGTGTTCGCGGTGCCGCCGCCGACGGGTGCGCCGAAGCCCATCTTGTAGGCCCACAACACCCAGACGATCAGGACGGCCGAGAAGCCGCTGAACGCCATGAACATGGTGTTCACGACCCACTTCTTCGGTACGAGGCCGCCGTACAGAACCGCCAGGCCGGGCACGCTCATCAGACCCACGAAGGTGGCCGCTGTGAGCTGCCACGAGTTGCTGCCGGTGTCCAACCACGACGGCTGACACGCGGCCGGTAGGGCGGTAGCGGTGCACGTATTCGCTGCTTGGTGCACTGCCGTCGCGAGCTCGATTAACAACGGGCCCCTCCTTGTCCACGGTTAGGGCGAAACGGCCGTGCGGCCGCGCACCGAATCGGGCAGAACATAAGGGGGCCGTGTTTCGTCAATTCGACGTGTT
>DATCFU010000156.1:0-36767 GCA_036509315.1 Acidothermaceae bacterium | reverse complement strand
TGCTCGAAGGTCCGGCCTACACGAAGCCACCCAGCTGGCGCGGCCTCGACGTGCCGGCCGTCCTCACCTCGGGCAACCACGCCGAGATCGCCCGCTGGCGGCGTGACCAGGCGCTGCAGCGGACCGCGGAGCGGCGACCCGACCTGCTCGCCGCGCTCGAACCCGACACGGTCTCCGACCGGGACGCGGCGGTGATCGAGGAGACGATTCGGTCGCATCGAGGACCTGTGGCAGACTAGGGCGGTTGCCCGAAGCCGGCTCGTCTTGATCACTCTGTCGCTGGATCATTAGGCCCCGGCCCGGCACGCACACCACTGACCGGCCCCCATCAGGCAGGACGACACCGCCATGCACACCTTGGACTCACTCGACGCCGCCTCGTTGCGCTCGGACGTCCCCGATTTCCGGCCCGGCGACACCCTGAAGGTGCACGTCCGGGTCGTTGAGGGCACCCGGTCGCGTGTCCAGGTCTTCCAGGGCGTCGTGATCCGCCGTCAGGGCAACGGCGTGCGTGAGACGTTCACGGTCCGCAAGGTCAGCTTCGGTGTTGGGGTCGAGCGCACCTTCCCGGTGCACACGCCGGTGCTCGACAAGATCGAGGTTGTCACTCGCGGCGACGTTCGTCGGGCGAAGCTGTACTACCTGCGCGAGCTTCGGGGCAAGAAGGCCAAGATCCGCGAGAAGCGCGACACCACCCCGGCGCGCTGACGTCTCGCGACGCCGGCGACCTCACGTTCAGCCGCCCAGATCCTGTGGTCGACGAGCCGGTCGGAATCGACCTCACCGCCCCTGACCAGTCGGTTGCCCCGTCAACAGTGGTACCGGCGCAGGGCTCCGACGTCGACCTCACCCTCGAGCGGCGAACCGAGCCAAGGCCACCCGGCGCGCACCGCAAGCCGAAGCCCGGCAAGACACCTAAGCCGCCGAAGGCCCCGAAGCCACCCAAAATACAAAAGCAGCCGCAGGCTGCCGCGACAGTTAAGGGCAACATTGCAGCGGCCGACATTTCGGGTGTGGACGACACTTTTGGCGCGGCCGGGTCGGCTGGCGCGGTTGGACTCACCGGCGCGGCCGATCCTGACGCTACGGAGACGCTGGCCCCGGAGACACTAGCTCCGGAGACGCTAGCTCCGGAGACGCTAGCTCCGGAGACGCTGGCCGCGGAGAGCGTCACGCCTGCGAAGGGCGCGAAACCCACTCGACCGTTTTGGGTCGAGGCGGTCGTCCTGCTGGTGATCGCGGCCGCCATCGCCGTCGGCGTCCACAGCTTCTTGTTCCAGGCGTTTTTCATCCCCTCGGGGTCGATGGAGAACACCCTGCTCAAGGGCGACCGGGTCATCGTCAACCGGCTGTCTTACAAGGTGGGTCACGTCCAGCGGGGCCAGATCGTCGTGTTCAGCGGCGTCGACTCATGGACACCGGAAGGCAGCATCACGCAGCCCAGCAACCCGGTCCTGCGCGAGTTCAGCAAGGTCGGCAGCTACCTCGGCTTCGCGCCGTCCGGCGAGCAGGACTTCATCAAGCGGGTCATCGGAGTTCCGGGCGACCGTGTCGTCTGCTGTAACACGCAAGGCCAGATCACCGTCAACGGCGTCGCGCTTCAGGAGCACTACCTGTATCCAGGTAGCGACAACCGCACCTTGCCTTTCGACATCGTGGTGCCGCCGGGCCGGCTGTGGGTCGAAGGCGACCACCGCAACGACTCCGCGGATTCCCGTTCGCACACCGGATTGCCTGGCGGCGGGACCATCCCGATCAACAAGGTGATTGGTCGGGCGTTCGTGATCGTGTGGCCGTTCTCGCGGCTCCATCGCCTGGAGATCCCGGCGTCCTACGGCGCGCTGTCGAGTACCAACGCGTCGGCGGTGTCGAACACAACGACGTCCGCCCTGCCATCGGCGATCGGCCTGGCGGCGGTCCTGCCGCTCGGGGCGATCCGGCTGCGGCGGCGACGCCGACAGCGCAGAGGCGAGCCGCCGTGCCCCCAGACACCGTTACCCAAGACAGCGTGCCCAGATAGCGGTTTGGCCTCCGACACGACGTAAGGTTCCTGCGATGGGGAACCTGTACGCCTTCGAGCGCAGCCTCGCCAAAGCTGGCCTCGTGCCGGTCGCGGGTGCTGACGAGGCGGGTCGTGGGGCATGTGCCGGCCCGCTCGTCGTGGGCGCGGTGATCCTCTCGAACGAGCGCCGCGGCCAGGTGCCAGGTCTCGCCGACTCCAAACTGCTCACCCCTGCCGCGCGTGAACGCGTGTACGCGCAGGTCGTCGCGAGGGCGCTCGCCTGGACCGCGGTGGTGATTCCGGCGCCCGACGTCGATCGCATCGGGTTGCACAAGGCGAACATCGAGGGGATGCGGCGCGCGGTGGCCGCCCTCGGCGTCCGCCCGGCTTATGTCCTGACAGACGGGTTCGCCGTCGCCGGCTTCGGAGCCCGCGGGCTCGGCGTGTGGAAGGGCGATCGTGTCGCCGCCTGCATCGCGGCGGCGTCGGTGATTGCCAAGGTGACGCGAGACCGGCTGATGGTCGCCATGCACGACGTCTTTCCGGCCTACGGCTTCGCCGATCACAAGGGCTACATCACTCCGGAGCATCAGGAGGCGCTCGCCGAGCACGGACCGTGTGCGGAGCACCGGCGGTCATTCATTAACGTCAGACGGTTGGACGCCGATTGTGGCCGTGGGGCGCCGCGACTAGTCGATCTGGGCGACAATGATGAAGTGGAACTAGCTGCGGAGCTCCGATGAGTGCGGAAGATCTCGAGAACTACGAAACCGATATGGAGCTCCAGCTCTATCGGGAGTACCGCGACGTCGTCGGATTGTTCAAATATGTCATCGAGACCGAGCGTCGGTTCTACCTCACCAACGAGTACGTGCTCGACGTTCGTAACGCTGGCGGTGAAGTGTTCTTCGAGGTGAGCATGTCCGACGCGTGGGTGTGGGACATGTACCGACCGGCGCGGTTCGTGAAGAACGTCAAGGTCGTTACGTTCAAGGACGTCAACGTCGAAGAGCTCGCGAAGAGTGATCTGCAGGTTCCCGAGTCCTAGGACCTGCGTGCTGACGCGTTTGTGCGTCATCCACAACACCCCTCCATTGCTTGCGTGATACACAGCCGCCGTGCAGCGGCGTAGTCGGCATGCGTTCGCCACCAGAGTTCGCACTGGAGGTGGTCGGCGTGGTCCGCAGCTCGGACGTCGCGCGTACGAAGGCACGCGCCAGTGATCGAGGTGGCCTCGGCCGATACGGCGAGGAGGTCGCCGCCGCGCATTTGGTTGCAGATGGCCTGACGATCGTGGCTCGCAACTGGCGGTGTCGAGACGGCGAAGTCGACATCGTCGCTCTCGACGGCGACGTGTTGGTGATGTGCGAGGTCAAGACACGACGGGGCGTTGGATTCGGCACGCCGCTCGATGCGGTCACCCCAGCCAAGGCCGCCCGCTTGCGTCGACTCGCGTTGCGCTGGCTCGCCGACCAGCGCACCGGTGCGGTGACGGCGGTCGCTCCGGAGTTCGGTCGCTACACCGAGGTGCGCTTCGATGTCGTATCGGTCCTGCGGCCACTGTGTGGTGCGATGTCGATTGAGCACCTTCGCGGCGCGTTCTAATGGCCGGCGTTTTGATGGGTGCGCTCTGATGGCGCTCGCGCGGGCGTGGTCGGTTGCACTTGCTGGTGTACAAGGCACGGTCGTCGAGGTAGAGGCCGATCTAGCGCCAGGGTTGCCAGGGTTGACGATCATCGGGTTGCCCGATGCTGCTCTCTCGGAGTCTCGCGATCGGGTACGCGCTGCGGTGCTCAACTCGGGGGAGCCGTGGCCGCAACGCCGCATCACGCTCGGGTTGTCGCCCGCAACTTTGCCCAAGCACGGCAGCGGGTTCGACATCTCGATGGCGGTCGCGGTGTTGTCGGCGGCTGGCGGATTGCCGGCACAGGCGCTGGAGGGAGTGGTGTTCTTCGGCGAACTCGGCCTCGACGGGCGGGTCCGCCCGATCCGCGGGGTCTTGCCCGCCGCGATGGCCGCTGCCGCTGCTGGATTCATCCGTGTTGTGGTGCCGTTGGCGAATGCCGCCGAGGCCGCGCTGGTGCCTGGTCTCGACGTCTGGCCGGTGGCGTCGCTGCGCGAGCTCGTAGTTTCCCTGCGCAGCGGCCTGCCGCCTGAGGTATTCCTCGACGACCCGGTTTTCGACCACGGGTCGGGTGATGGGCGAGCGGTTGCTGGCGAGCACTTCGACGTCGAACTGGATCTGTCCGACGTTCTCGGTCAGCCGTCGGGACGCCGGGCGGTGGAGGTCGCAGCGGCCGGTGGCCATCACGCGCTGCTGCTTGGCGATCCGGGCACCGGCAAGACAATGCTCGCCGCTCGATTGCCGGGTCTGCTGCCCGAACTCGACCGCGCTGCGGCACTTGAGGTCACGGCAGTGCACTCGATCGCGGGCGTGCTGCCGGTCGACTGCCCGTTGGTGACGCGACCCCCGTTTCGCGATCCTCATCACACGACGTCGGTCGCCGCGCTTGTGGGAGGCGGCAGCGGGATGGCACGACCTGGTGTTGCGTCGCTGGCGCATCACGGGGTGCTGTTCTTGGACGAGGCTCCGGAGTTTGCGTCTGGCGTGCTCGACGCGTTGCGGCAGCCGCTGGAGTCGGGGCACGTGACGATCGCCCGATCTGGCGGCATCGCTCGCTACCCGGCGCGTTTCCTGCTGGTGCTCGCCGCGAATCCGTGCGGTTGCGCGACGTCGAGCGCGACGACCGGCTCATGCACGTGCTCGTCGTTGGTCCGACGGCGATATCTCAACCGGCTGTCCGGCCCGCTACTTGACCGCGTCGATCTTCAGGTACGGATGGATCCGGTCAGCCGCACCGAGTTGATGGCGGATCGCGCTTACGTCGAGCAGAGCTCGACTGTCGCGGCTCGTGTCGTGGTCGCGAGATCGAGAGCAACCGAACGTCTCGCCGGTAGCCCGTGGCGAACGAACAGCGACGTGCCCGGCCGCGAACTGCGCGACAGGTGGGCACCCGCTCGCACCGCGCTGGCTGCAGCAGAGCGGGCACTGGATGCCGGTCGACTGTCCGCGCGCGGCCTGGATCGCGTGCTGCGGGTCGCATGGACGCTCGCCGACCTCGCTGAGCGCACTCGACCGACCGCCGATGACATCGACGAGGCGCTCTACCTCCGTACAGGTGTGGCCGCATGACTGGCGACTCAAATCGGTCGTCTCGGTCGACTACTTCGGCGAACTCGGGCGACGACGAGCGGATCGCTCGGATGCTCCTCGGTCGCATCGGCGAGCCAGGTGACATCGCATTGGCGAAGGCCATCGATGACCTCGGTGCGGTCGCGACCGTGCAACGGCTGCGCGCAGGGACGCTGACGCACCACGGGCTGGTGAATCTGCGCGCCCGCCTCGGTGTTGCCCGTCCCGACCGCGATCTCGCCGCGGGTGCAGCGGTGGGCGCACGCTTTGTCATCCCCGGCGACGAAGAGTGGCCCGAGCAGGTGAATGACCTGGTGCGGCTGGGCCGTCGCGATGCAAGCGTGCCCCTAGGGCTGTGGGTTCGCGGGCCGCTTGATCTTCGAGTCGCCTGCCAGCGGTCGGTTGCGGTTGTGGGCGCTCGGGCGTCGACCGCGTACGGCGATTACGTGGCGAGCGAGTTCGGCATCGGCCTCGCCGAGCGGAACTGGACAGTGGTTTCGGGCGGTGCGTTCGGCATCGACGGCGCCGCACACCGCGGGGCGCTCGCGGGCGGCGGACCGACCGTGGCCGTACTGGCCTGCGGGGTGGATGTTGCGTATCCGCGCGGGCACGCTGCACTGATCGACCGGATCGCGCAGACGGGGCTCGTCGTCAGCGAGTGGCCACCGGGGTGCGCGCCGATGCGCTACCGATTCCTGGTCCGCAACCGCGTGATCGGCGCATTGACGCTCGGGACCGTCGTCGTCGAGGCAGCGATTCGCAGCGGCGCTCTGAGCACCGCGAACAGAGCTCGCGAACTCGACCGGCACATCATGGCGGTGCCCGGGCCGATCACTTCGACGATGTCGAAGGGCACGAACCAGCTGTTGCGTGAGCCCGATGTCATGTGCGTCACGAGCGTCGCCGACGTGATCGACCTTGTGGGTTTGATGGGCTCAGATCTTGCTCCGCAGCTGATGATGCCGCTCGACCCGCGCGACGACCTCGACGACGTGTCGAGGCGGGTGCTCGAGTCGGTGCCCGTCCGCAGGGCCGTCGGACCGGCGAGCATTGCGGTGACCGCAGGGATCGCGCCTCAACAGGTTCTGCGATGCCTAGGCGGTCTGGCCGCGCGGGGATTCGTCGAACGGGTCGACGCCGGGTGGCGCCTGCGGCGTGACGGTTAACCCGTCATCTTCGGCGCGTCCGGCTCTTGGTACTTGACCGCGCGGCTGTGGCCAGCGACGGTGCAGACATGGGTGCGCCGGTGGAGGTCGACGAACACGCAGCGCTCGCCGAGGGCCTCAAGCCACCTGACGCGCCGGATGTTCTCGCTGCCTTTGTGCAGCACCTGCGGCTCGAGCGCGGGCTGTCCGAACACACGATCCGGGCATATACCGCCGACATCGCGAGTTTGCTAGACCATGCGGACCGAATGGGCAGATCACGCGTGGCGGATCTCGACATCGGCGTCTTGCGCAGCTGGCTGGCCAAGCTGACCACCACCGGTAAGGCGAGAACGACGATCGCCCGGCACGCGGCGTCCGCCCGAGTGTTCACCGCTTTTTGCGCTCGGCGCACGTGGCTGACGCCCGATCCCGGTTTGATTCTGGCCACTCCCAAGGCTCAGCGGCTGCTGCCGGGTGTCCTTTCCCAAGCCCAAGCGGTCGCTTTGCTCGAACCCCCTCCCGACGTACCGCTCGGCGAGGTCAGCCCTGAGCAACTGCGCGACGACGCGGTTCTGGAGCTGCTTTACGCCACCGGCATTCGGGTCGGTGAGCTGGTCGGCCTCGACGTCGACGACATTGACCAGGCGCGCCATGTCGTCCGGGTGCTCGGCAAGGGCAACAAGCAGCGGACCGTTCCCGTCGGCGTCCCGGCTGTGAGGGCCGTTGAACGGTGGCAGGTAGCTGGCCGACCGACACTGGCGACCGCCGACAGCGGGCCAGCCCTGTTCCTTGGCGCCCGCGGCGGTCGCCTCGATCAGCGCGCCGTTCGTCGAATGGTTCATGCCCGGATCGCGCTGGTGCCGGACGCCCCAGACATCGGTCCGCACGGCCTTCGGCACAGCGCGGCAACGCATCTTCTTGAGGGTGGCGCTGACCTAAGAACCGTTCAAGAGATACTTGGTCACGCTACGCTCGCAACAACACAGGTCTATACACACGTTTCCGTCGAGCGACTGAGGGCTACTTATGATCGCGCGCACCCCAGAGCCTGAGCGCTCGGGCGTGCTAGCCGCGGCACCCGAAGAAGACCCCGCAGCCGCCAAGCTGAACGCCGAGGCGGCGCTGCGCGAACTGTGGGTCGAGTTCAAGGCGAGCGGTGAGAGCCGGCTTCGCGAGCGGCTGATCCTGCACTACTCACCACTGGTCAAGTACGTCGCTGGCCGGGTCGGCGTGGGGTTGCCGCCGAACATCGAACAGGCCGACCTCGTCTCTTATGGCATCTTCGGGCTCATCGACGCGATCGAGAAGTTCGACCTCGAGCGCGCCATCAAGTTCGAGACCTACGCGATCAGCCGGATCAAGGGCGCGATCATCGACGAGTTGCGCGCGATCGACTGGATCCCGCGGTCGGTGCGTTACAAGGCCCGCGAAGTCGAGAAGGCCTACGCCGCGCTCGAAGCCAAGCTGCACCGCACCCCAACCGAATCTGAGGTCGCCGGCGAGCTCGGCATCAGCCTCGACGAGCTGCACACCATCTTCAGCCAGGTCTCGTTCGTCAACGTGATTGCGCTCGACGAGTTGTTGAACGTGGGCGGCGAGCGCGGGGACAAACTCTCACTCGTCGACACCCTCGAAGACACCCGGGCCGAAGACCCAGTCGAGGTCTTCGAGACCGAGGAGACGAAGTACCTGCTGTCGCGCGCGATCAACACGCTGCCCGAGCGCGAAAAGATCGTCGTGACGTTGTACTACTACGAGGGCCTCACGCTCGCCGAGATCGGCCAGGTGCTGGGCGTCACGGAGAGTCGCATCTGTCAGATGCACACGAAGGCGGTTCTCCAGCTGCGTGCCAAGCTCGCTGAACAATCCGCCTAGCTTGACTGCCTAGCCGCTCCAGATCGGCAGCAGCCTGACCCTCGGCGCGCGGAGTAGACGCATCGGATCGATGTATTGGTCGGCTTGCAGCGCACCCCAGTGCAAGCAGCTGCCCGGAGGTCCGCACGCGTCTGCGGCGGGGGACACGTACCCGATGAGTTGTCCAGCCGCGACGCTGTCGGCAGCATGGACGACCGGATCGACCGGCTCGTAGGTGGTGCGCAGGCTGCCGTCGCGGATCGAAATCACCCCGCGGCCGGCGAGCAACCCGGCGTAGATCACAACCCCGGACGTAGCGGCGGACACCCGCTCACCGACGTGTGCGGCTAGGTCGACGCCGCGGTTGCCAGCGGCCCAGGCGCGCAGCGGCGGGGCGAACGAACGAAGGACGGCTAACGGCGCCGGCAGCGGGGGACGAAGCGCAGCGTCGGCTCCGGCCGTTTGGGCGGCTGCTGTCACGCCAGAACCGACGCCTAGGAGCGAGCTACCCAGAGCGACAAGCCAGGAAACGATCCGTAGTCTCATGCCCCGACCTTGCGCGAGGGCGACCGCCGTCGGGGGCTTCCGCGACAGATAGTGCATACCGACGGGCCTGTGGACAGCCGTGATTGGTCACGCTCCGCGACGCTCGCGTAGACTCACCATCGAGGTCAGGCTCGCCTGACTTACATCGCACGTCCTAACCACCGGCCCGGCTCCGTTCCAGGGGCGCAGGGTCGCACCGCCACTCGGTGCCTTCGACCACGGGGTCGAGGTGTCACGGCGACCAGGGCGTCAGGCGTGGCCGCCGACCGGCGTCCGCGAAGAACCGAGAATCGGCGCCCGGCGACATCGCGCATCAGCGCGATGTGGGGTGCCAGAAGGAGCGCGCGGCCATGGCCGTCGTCACCATGAAAGAGCTGCTTGCAAGCGGCGTCCATTTCGGGCATCAGACCCGGCGCTGGAACCCGAAGATGAAGCGATTCATCTTCACCGAGCGCAACGGCATCTACATCATTGATCTTCAGCAGTCGCTGACCTACATCGACCGCGCGTACGAGTTCGTCAAGGACACCGTGGCGCACGGCGGCTCGGTGTTGTTCGTCGGCACCAAGAAGCAGGCGCAAGAGGCGGTGGCTGAGCAGGCCACCCGCGTGGGCATGCCCTACGTCAACCAGCGCTGGCTCGGCGGCATGCTGACCAACTTCCAGACCGTCTTCAAGCGACTTCAGCGGCTCAAGGAACTTGAGATTCTGGAGCAAGGCGGCGCGAGCTATGGGCAGCGCACCAAGAAGGAGGCGCTGGTCTTGCAGCGCGAGAAGGACAAGCTGCTCAAGACGCTTGGCGGCATCCGCGAAATGTCGCGCGTTCCGAGCGCGGTGTGGATCGTCGACACCAAGAAGGAGCACATCGCTGTCGGTGAGGCCCGCAAGCTCGGCATCCCGGTGGTCGCGATCCTCGACACCAACTGTGACCCCGACGAGGTTGATTACAAGATCCCTGGCAACGACGACGCGATTCGCTCGGTCGCGCTGCTGACCAGGGTGGTTGCCGACGCGGTCGCCGAGGGCTTGATGGCTCGGGTTGCGGCTCGAGTGGGCGACGCCAAGCCGGACGTCGACGCTGGCAGCGAACTGGGTGGTGGCGAACCGCTCGCTGACTGGGAGCGCGAGTTGCTGGTTCGCAATACCGCAGCTGCAGACGCTGCTGCAGAAGCGGCAGCCGGGGCAGCGGCTCCGGCAGCAGCGGCACCCGAAGCTGCGACTGAAGCCGTTGGCGCCGATGAAGCGGCACCTGCAGCCGACGCCTGAGACTGAACCACCACTGGCGATCCACCGACCTGAAGGACGTTAAAGCGATCATGGCGAACTACACCACGGCCGACGTCAAGCGGCTTCGTGAGCTCACCGCCGCCGGCATGATGGACTGCAAGAAGGCTCTCGACGAAACCGACGGCGACTTCGACAAGGCTGTCGAGCTGCTGCGCATCAAGGGCGCGAAGGATGTCGGCAAGCGGGCCGAGCGCACCACCCAGAACGGCCTCATCGCGGCGCAGGCGAGCGGCGACTCGGGCGTCCTGATCGAGCTCAAGTGCGAGACGGACTTCGTCGCGAAGGGTGACCGGTTCCAGGAGCTCGGCGCCGCTTTGGTGAAGGCGTTCGTCGACTCCGACGCCACCGACCCGGCGAGCCTGCTCGCCGTGGTCGTCGACGGCCGCAAGGTCAGCGAGCTTATCGATGAGAACAGCGCAGCGCTGGGCGAGAAGATCGAGCTCGGGCGGGTGGCGAAGTTCACCGGCGGCGGCCACGTCGTGAGCTACCTGCACAAGACGAGTCCCGACCTGCCGCCGCAACTCGGTGTCCTGATTGAGCTCGATAGTGAGCACCCAGAGGTTGGCAAGGACGTCGCTCAGCACATCGCGGCCTTCTCGCCGTCGTACCTGAACCGTGACGAGATCCCAGCGGACGTCGTCGAGAACGAGCGCCGCATCGCTGAGGCGACCGCCCGCGAAGAGGGCAAGCCAGAGGCTGCGCTGCCCAAGATCGTCGAGGGTCGGGTGAGCGGCTTCTACAAGGACGCCGTGCTGATCGAGCAGGCGTTTGCCAAGGACAGCAAGAAGTCGGTCAAGCAGGTACTCGACGAGGCAGGCGTTCAGGCAGTCCGGTTCGTGAGGTTTCGCGTCGGGCAATCCTGAGGCAGACTGCCCAGCAGTACGCAGGACGGACGTCGACCGAATGCAGGCCATCGATGGCGGCCAACACCTCCATCGGCGCCCGCTGACTGCAGATGAGGGGCTCTGAGTTGACCAATCCTGACGAGGTCGAGTTCGGCGGAGTAGTGGCGCGCGGAGATGGCATCGCGCCGTATCAGGGTTATCAACGGGTCGTGCTGAAGTTGTCCGGAGAGGCGTTTGCGGGCGATGGCACGCTCGGCGTCGATCCCGACGTCGTGCTTTCGATTGCACAGCAGATCGGTGTCGTCGTGGCCGAAGGCGTTCAGGTTGCCGTGGTCATCGGCGGGGGCAACTTCTTCCGCGGCGCCGAGTTGTCCGTGCGGGGTATGGACCGCGCTCGCTCCGACTACATGGGCATGCTTGGAACCGTCATGAACTGCCTCGCGCTGCAGGATTTCCTCGAGAAGCAGCACGTCGAGACGCGCGTGCAGACTGCTATCACGATGGGGCAGGTCGCCGAGCCCTACATTCCGCGTCGGGCGATCCGGCACCTGCAGAAGGGCCGCGTCGTCATCTTCGGAGCGGGCCTTGGTGCGCCGTTTTTCTCGACTGACACAACGGCGGCGCAACGCGCACTCGAGATCGGCGCCCAGGTGGTGCTGATGGCCAAGAGCGTCGACGGCGTCTACGACAGCGACCCCAAGACCAACCCGGACGCCGTTCGGTTCGACACGTTGGACTACGACGAGGTGCTGGCTCGCGACCTGAAATTCGCTGACGCGACGGCGATCAGCCTCTGCCGCGACAACGCGATGCCGATCCTGGTCTTCAACCTGCTGGAGGACGGCAACATCCGCAGGGCCGTACACGGTGAGAAGATCGGGACGATGGTCAGTGCTGGCGCCCGCTGATCGGCGTCCGGCATAGTCTTTGCGCATTTTGAACAGATTGTGCCCTTGTAGCAAGGAGCTCCAGTGATCGACGACACCCTCTTCGAGGCCGAAGAGAAGATGGAAAAGGCTGTGAGCGTCGCGAAGGACAGCTTCGCGGCGATCCGGACCGGCCGCGCACACCCGGGAATGTTCGCGCGCGTCGTCGTCGAGTACTACGGGACGATCACGCCGCTGAACCAGCTCGCCGGGTTCACGGTCGCCGACGCCCGAATGATCGTCATCAGCCCGTATGACAAGAGCGCATTGCGCGCGATCGAGAAAGCGATCCGCGACTCCGACCTCGGTGTGAATCCAACCGATGACGGCAACGTGATCCGGGTCAGCGTCCCACAGCTCACCGAAGAACGTCGGCGCGACTACATCAAGCTGGCGCGTACCGAAGCGGAGGACGCGAGGATCTCGATACGCAATATTCGCCGCCACGCGAAAGAGGCACTCGACAAGCTCGAGAAGGGTGGCGAGGCTGGCGAGGACGACGTCCATCGCGCGGAGAAGGAACTCGACGACCTGACGCATCGCTACGTCGCCCAGATCGACGAGGTGCTGCGGCACAAGGAAGTCGAACTTCTCGAGGTCTGATGTGAACCCCGCGCTGGTCGACGATCCGCCCGCTGTCCCGGGCCCGAAGGCTGGCCGCAATCTGCGCGCGGCGATCACGATCGGTGTTCTGCTTGGCGGCGCGGTGGCTGCGTCGTTGTTCATCGTGAAGTGGCTATTCGTCGCCTTCACGATCGTCATCATGATGGCTGCGGTATTCGAACTGAGCAGGGCGTTGCGTGGCCGTGCCGTAGCAGTGCCGGCTATCCCGCTCGCGGTCGGCGCAGCCGCAGTGTTGGTGGCGACTTACAAGGGCGGCACCGAAAAGCTTGTCGTGGCCAGCCTGTTGCTCGTCGTTGCTGCGGTCGCTTGGGGTGTGGTGACTGACGGCATCGACAAGCTTGCCGGCATCGCAGCGAGCGTGTTCGTCGCGTGCTATGTCGCGTTACTCGGCGGCTTCGCGGTGTTGATGGTGGTGCCCGGTGATGGCCCGCGCCGCGTCGCTGCGTTTGTCGCGACCGTCGTTTGCAGTGACACCGGCGGGTACGCGGTCGGAGTGTTCCTCGGCAAGCATCCGATGGCGCCGAGCGTGAGCCCGAAGAAATCGTGGGAAGGATTCGGCGGATCTGTTGTCGCGTGCGCGCTGTGCGGCGGATTGCTGTTCCCGCTGACGCTGCACGCGACCTGGTGGCAAGGCGTGGTGTTCGGCCTCGCCATCGTCGCGACCGCAACCGTCGGCGATCTCAGCGAGTCGCTCATCAAGCGCGATCTCGGAATCAAGGACATGGGTAATCTGCTTCCGGGTCACGGCGGCGCGATGGACCGCTTCGACTCGCTGCTACTCGCTGCGCCAGTCGCGTGGGCATTGCTCACGATCTTCGTGCCCTGGCCCACTTGACTTGCTAACGCAGTTGGCTAGCCGGCGATCACTGCGCCGATGAAGCTCCCGGGGTGGGTCGCGCCAGTCTGGCAGTCGTCGACGCTGCCACCGGGCCACGGGATCTGTACCGACGTCGTGTCATCGGGCGGCGTGACGGTAAGCGTCGACGGTATCCACGCGCCGCTGGCGTCGCAGGCTGAGTCCGGGCCAGCCAGAAAAGTCAGGACGGCGTGTGCCCGGCCTCCGGGAACGAGGTTGACGCGAGCGGGCTTCGCAGGGGTGCGGACCAAGTCCACCGGAAGGGCACCTGCTGCGCCGAACTCGGTGCCGGGGAAACCGAGCAACGAACACGGTTGCGACGACGCGTTCGTGAAGACGATTGGCACCTGGTACTGAGTGTTGACGGTCTGTTGAATAGCTCCGAGCGCTACGTCGAGCGACGTTGTCTCACAACGCGGCGCGCTCGCTGAAGTGGTCGGTGAGCCACCACCGATGACGACTGCGGCGGCTGGCGCGGGCGCTGCCAGGCGAGTACCGACGCTGCTGAGCTGCGCCCGCAACGCTGTCCATGGGATTGGGAGATCGACCGTTCCGCACGCTTCCGCCGCGACCTGTCCCTGCGAAAGACCAATCAGCAGCCCTGATCGTCCGATCGCGGTACCGGCATAGTTGTCGGCCGTTGGTGCAACGCCGTCACTGAACTCATCACTGCAGCCGATCGCATCGAGTTTCGCCGTCGTCGCGGTTGCTGTTGCGGCTGCAAGCGCCGTGAGGGATGAACCGATGAACAACCGGGACGGCGCGATGCTGGCGCCGTTCGTCGCGTCAACGATCACCGCAGTGAGTTGCGTCGTCGGATGCGCTCCACCGGGGAAGAAGGTCGAAATCGTCCAGGTGCCCGACACGACCACCGAGTCGGCACGACTCGTCGTGAAGTCAGCCTGGAAGTCGCCACTCCCGCACGCAGGCCCCGTACACGGCTGCTGCGACGCCACGTTTTTCACGTAGTCGGTCAGCGCGGCCGTGACGGGAGCTTGCAGCGCGGCCGCGATGGCTGCGCCGTTCGACAGGCCAACAACCGAGAGCTGATCCGTGTCGAGCGTGCCCACGTCGCCCGTACCGGTTCGGTGTGAGCGGGCGAGCTCAACAACGACACGTGCCGGCGGAGCCGGCGCCGTGCTCGATGCAGCACTCGATGAGGGAGCTGGCGGAGCACTCGAGATTGCTGGTGACGCAGCGGGAGTCGACGCTGGCGCGGCATTGCTCGACGTCCCGGCGGTTGGTGTGCTTGTGGGTGAGACAACCGGTGTCGACGTCGATGTGCTCGCGTGCTTGGAGCTCGAGTTGCACGCTGTCGCCAACGCGACGAGTGCGACGAGCGCTGCAGTTCGCAGGTAGTTGCGGGATGACGTCAGCACCGGTCTCCTCTAATGCGGTCGCCTATGAGACGCCCGCCAAGCGCAACTGGTTGTGCCTGTCCGGCGAAGCGTTGAAATCCACCGCTCGTTCTTGCGTGCGTTGGACTTCAACGCCTGGCGGAAACGGAATGCGCGCTAGACAGGAAGCCCGGGCGCGGGGAAGTCGGTGGTCAACTCGCGCACGTGCGCTTCGACGCGATCGGTCGTGGCGTTCAGGGTGTCCTCGTCATTTTTCGCCACCGCGGCGACCACCTCGTCGAACCACGCGCCGATCTGACGCATCTCGCTGACCCCCATGCCGCGACTGGTCACTGCTGGCGTCCCGATGCGAATGCCTGACGGGTCGAAAGGCTTGCGGGGGTCGTAGGGGACGGTGTTGTAGTTGACGACGAGTCCGGCACGATCGAGAGCCTTGGCGACCGGCTTTCCCGCGACGCCCTGGGGTGTCAGGTCGATCAGGATGAGGTGGTTGTCGGTGCCTCCCGACACTAGGTCGTAGCCCCGCGACGACAGCTCGTCGGCCAGAGCGTGCGCGTTGGTGACGATCGCCGCGGCGTAGTCACGAAAGTTCGGTTGCTGCGCCTCATGCAACGCAACTGCGATCGCGGCTGTCGTGTGGTTGTGCGGACCGCCTTGCAGGCCAGGGAAAACGGCTTTGTCGATGGCCTTGGCGTACTGCTCGTCGCACATCAGCATCGCGCCTCGAGGGCCGCGCAGCGTTTTGTGCGTCGTCGTCGAGATGACACCTGCGTACCCAACAGGAGACGGGTGCGCGCCACCGGCGATGAGTCCGGCGATATGTGCGATGTCGGCGACCAGGACCGCGTCGACTTCGCGAGCAATGTCGGCGAACGCCGGAAAGTCAATGGTGCGTGGGATCGCCGTGCCTCCGCAGAAGATGATCTTCGGCCGCTCGCGAAGCGCGATCTCGCGAACCTCGTCCATGTCGACGCGTCCGCTTTCGCGACCGACGCCGTACTGCACGGCGTGAAACCAGATGCCGGTCGCGGAGACCGACCAGCCGTGAGTGAGGTGCCCGCCCATCGGCAGTGCCATACCCATGACGGTGTCGCCGGCGTTGGCGAGGGCGAGATAGACCGCGAGGTTTGCAGGGGAGCCCGAATACGGCTGCACATTGGCGTGGTCAACGCCGAACACGGCCTTTGCGCGGTTGATCGCGAGCGTCTCGACCTGATCGATGACCTGCTGGCCCTCGTAGTACCTCTTGGTCGGGTAACCCTCGGAGTACTTGTTGGTCAGCACGGAGCCAGTGGCTTCGAGTACCGCCTGTGAGACGTAGTTCTCCGACGCGATCAGCCGGACCTTCTCGGACTGAAGCGTCTCTTCGGCGCGTACGAGTGCAGCGACCTCAGGGTCGGTCGCGGTCAGCGCAGCAAGGTGATCGGGCACGGTGTCTCCTCGGTGGACACCCAGGCGCACGGCGTCCGCGTCGATCGCTCCCCGGTGGTTGATCCACCATCTATGCGCCAGTCGCGACGCACCGATCCTAGCCGGAACGCTGCCTCAGCCCATGCACTCGATGTGCTCGACCTGGAACTGAACAGTGGCATCGACGAGCAGGGTGTGGCAGTAGGCGCAGTGGGTCTCACCCGTTGCCGGGGCGCCGCACGACGGGCATGTCGCGGGCAGTGGGGGACTCGTCAGGCCGGCCGGTCGGGTCAGGCGCCAGGTCTCGAACCAGGGGCGCTCGGGCATCGCCGCGAGCTGGCTCGCCGGAGGGGCGCTGGCGCCCAGCGCGACCAGACCCATCCGCCCAACGACGTCGTACCTGACCAAGCACACGATGTTGCCGGCGCTGTCGGCCTCGACACCGCGCAGTGTCGCCGTCACCTGGTCGATCGAGCTCATTGTGAGCTGATGGCCGGAGTTCAACGCGTACTGCAACTGGTTGCCGAACATCGAGGTCAGCTCGGGTGAGAGGCGGCCCGCGACCGGGTCGATCGTTCCCGCGCTCAGGGCTGCGCGGACGTCGGTGAACAGCGACGTCGCGCCGGCAAGGAAGAACTTCGGATCAAAGGTCGCGTCGACTCGCTGAATGGCCGCGACGTCGACGTCACCGGCGACTCCGATGGCGCTAGCGGCACCCGTCGCGGCTGGGTCCAGCACGAACGACTGCAGGCGTGCTGCGTCGTTGACGCGCGACTTGAACAAGCTCACGTGACGCTCACTCCTCCAACGTCACTGCTTCCGATATCACTGAGCGGCGGGGACGGCGGTGCCGCAAGCCGAGCAGAACAGGGCGCCCGCAGCGAGCGAATGTCCGCAGTGGGAGCAGAAGGCCGGCGCGACGACGGGTGCGGCGGTGGCCGTGGCAGCAGGTGCGGTCGGTGCAGAGGCCGCGGGCGCCGCAACGCGGGCGGGTACCGGCGCGGCCGGTTGCTGAGCACCCGCAAACGCGCCGAGAACGCCAGCGCCGAGGCCGAGCGAGGCGATGCCGAGAGCTTCGTTGCCGCCACCCTGGCCGTTGGCCATCCCTTTGCCGGCCCCGAGGAGTGCCTCACCCTGGGCGTAGGCGCCGAACGAGCCAGTCAATGCGGTGTAGGCGGTGTCACGGGCCAGCGTGCGCAGCTGCTCGGCGTCCTCGTCGGACACGCTCACGGTCACGTTGCCGAGTCTGTTCACCCGGATGCCATAGGTGACAAGCGCCTGGTTTGCGGCCAGAACGGTGCCGGCCTCGATGTCGGGAGTGCGGCTGGCCAGGCCAAGAACCGGCCATTCGTCGTTGACGACGTGTCCGACGACGACCGTGCGAACGGCCTTGAGCACCTGGTCGGAGGCCCATGCGACGACCGCCGAGGGATCGGCGAGATCGACGCTGCCCGTCAGTTTCGTGATAAGCGCGGCCGGGTCGACGACCTGAAGGGGAAAGTCGCCGTACGCCCGCAGCTGCACGACAAGTCGCGTCTCCGGGTCGCGCACCGAATCGACCGGCCCCCCGAATGTGAGATCGGGGAATTCATGCGTGCTAACGAAGAAAAGCTCGGAATCGTACGCATTTCCGCCGCTCAGCTTGTCCGCGACATCGCCGAGGAAGGGCAACTCGGTCGCGTCGATCTGGTGTCGCCCAGGTTGTAGCAGTCCGATGACGCGACCTTGCGAGATAAAGATCGCCAGCTCATCGACGTCCACGATTGCGCTTGTGAAACGACGGATCTGGTGGTCGGGCCACTTGAAGAGCAGCTGCCCCTTGGCGCCGTCTGGCACTGCGATGAACTCGCGACTGATGTCGTGGCGCAGACCCATCAACACTCCTGTGGTCGGGGTGGGCGGACAGGCGCCGCCCTCCTCCCTTGTCGGAGTGCGCGCACCGGTCCTTGAGGGGCTGGGCCTTGAGGTAGGGGAGACTGGACGGACCATGCCTGCCCCCGGAGAGCTGCTTTTCGTCGCGCCGCGCCGTGCCAAGCCGCCGCGTCACCTGGCCGATCTGTCGCCTGCCGATCGACGGGCGGCCGTCGGCGAGCTCGGGCAACCGCCGTTTCGGGCCTCGCAGCTTTCGAATCATTACTTCAGCCGGCTGGTCGACGACCCCGAGGCGATGACCGACGTCCCGGCCGCGTCCCGTGAGGCTCTGGTCGGCGCGCTGCTGCCGACCCTCCTCACGCCGGTGCGTGAGATCACCTGCGACGACGGCGCCACCCGCAAGACCGTGTGGCGGCTCTTCGACGGGACGCTCGTCGAGTCGGTGCTGATGCGCTACTTCGGGCCTGCGGGTCCATCGCTGGCGGAGCTAGGTGACGAGTCGGACGACGAGGTGTTGCCGTCTGAATCGCCGGCTCGCCCCGCGCCAACGACGCGTGGCCGCGACCGGGTCACCATCTGCGTCTCGAGCCAGGCAGGCTGTGGGATGAACTGCCCGTTCTGTGCGACCGGCCAGGCCGGCCTCACCCGCAACCTCTCGACGGGCGAGATCGTCGAGCAGGTCGTCGCCGGTGCGCGGGCGATGGCACGGGGAGAGATTCCCGGTGGTGTAGGCCGAATTTCCAACGTGGTCTTCATGGGCATGGGCGAGCCGCTGGCTAACTACAACGCCGTGCTCGGCGCCGTCCGGCGGCTGACTGATCCGGCGCCTGAGGGCCTGGGTATCTCGCAACGCGGGATCACCGTGTCGACCGTCGGCTTGGTGCCCGCCATCGACAAGCTCACGGCCGAGGGCCTCAACGTCACGCTGGCCGTGTCGTTGCACGCACCGGACGACGAGTTGCGCGACACGTTGGTCCCGATCAATACGCGTTGGAAAGTCGCTGAGGTGCTCGACGCGGCGGCCCGCTACGTCGAGGCGACAAAGCGGCGGGTGTCGATCGAGTACGCATTGATCCGCGACATCAACGATCAGGCATGGCGGGCCGACATGCTCGGTCAGTTGCTGCGAGAACGACTCGGCCACCTCGTGCACGTCAATCTGATTCCGCTCAATCCCACGCCAGGCTCAATATGGACGGCGTCGCGCAGCAAGGACGAGAAGGCTTTCGTTCGCGGGTTGGAGAATCAGGGCGTGACGGTGACGGTCCGCGATACTCGAGGCCGCGAAATCGAAGGTGCCTGTGGTCAGCTGGCGACCGACACCCAGCCGACCGCGTCGTCGTCCGCTGAAAGCGGATAGCGCTCGCCCTCAGCCGCCAAGCAGTCGCTCGAACGCCTTAGCCCGCAACGATGTCTTGCCGGTGCGGCTCGCTACCCCGTCGGCGGAGCTCATCACCCGCACACCCGCGTTGACTCCGACCCACCGCAATGGTTCGGGTTCCCACTGGCGGCTGTGATGGTTGACCCACGGCAGTGCCGTCAGCTCGCTGTCGTGTTCGGTAATCAGGTCGGTCAGCGTGCGACCCGCCAGGTTCGACGTCGCGACGCCATCGCCGACGTAGCCGCCGGCCCATCCGAGCCCGGTCGTGCGGTCAAGACCGACAGACGCAAACCAATCACGCGGGACGCCGAGTGGTCCGCCCCATGTGTGAGTGACCGTCACGTCGGCCAGCGCAGGGAACAACTCGACGACGATGCGGCGTAGCGCGTCGAACACTGCGGGCTCGCGGTCATAGGAGGGTTCGACGCGCGAGCCGAAGTGATACGGCGCTCCACGCCCGCCGAACGCAAGCCGATCGTCGGCCGTGCGCTGGCCGTAGATGATGAGATGCCGCAGATCGTTGAACGTCTCACGATGACGTAAGCCGACGTCGTCCCAGAAAGCGTTTGGCAACGGCTCGGTGGCCATCATCAACGAATAGACCGGCGCCAACGCGCGACGGTATCCACGGATCGTCGGCGTGTAGCCCTCGGTAGCCCGGACGACGACATCGGCGCGCACGACGCCGTGCCGAGTGTCGACGCGATGGGCTGAGATTGAGGTGACCGTCGTGCCCTCGTGGATCGTGGCACCGCGTCGCTCCACGAGCTCCGCGAGCGCGCGCACAAGTTTCGCCGGATGTATTGCGGCGCAGTGCTGAGTGAACAACGCACCAATAACTTCGGTGGCGTTCAAGCGCGCCCGTGCCTCGGCAGCATCGAGCAGCGAGATGTCGTCGCTGTCTTCGCCCCATGAGCGCGCGTGCTCGAGTTTCTCGCGCGCCCGCTCGATCTGCGCACGGCTGCGGATGAGGGATACCGTGCCGCCCTTGGCGTATCCGCAGTCGACCCCGTTGGCGCTTGTTACTGCCCCGATCTCGTCGACGCTGTCGCGCATCGCGTCGCGAAGTGCAATCGCGGCAGTGCGCGACGACTGCGCTGCGATCTTCTCCATCGAGGCAGGAAACAGTGCGCTGCACCAACCGCCGTTGCGGCCCGATGCGCCGAAGCCGGCAATTTCCTTCTCCAACAGCACAACCCGAAGGGTGGGGTCGCGCTCGAGGAGGTAGTACGCGGTCCACAAGCCGGTAAATCCGGCTCCGACGATTGCGACATCGACATTGCGCGCGCCGGGCAACGCGGGCCGCTGACTTAGGTTGCCACCCGAAGAGGCGAGGTCGTCGAGCCAAAAGCTGCGTGACCGGTAGTCTGTGTCGTCTTTCACGGCGTCCAAGTCACGGTGTCCAGCGCGCGAGGTAGGGCGGCGGTTCGTAAGGCTCTTGCAGATCAGGCGTCGGCACCGGTGTGCCGAACGCCGACTGGATCGGCAGCACACCGGCCCACACCGGCTCGTGCAAGTCCTCCACCGGATCGTCTGGCCAGCCGCCGCTTACTTTCACCGACCATTCGCGCAGCGGCATCCGGAGCAGCGTCGTCGCGGCGAGTTCCTTTGCGGTCGGTGAACGCAGTTCTGTCCAGCGACCGGGCATCAGATGTTCCGTCAGCACCTCCAGGCATCGCCCGGTCTGTTCCGCCGGCACGGTTTCGCAGGTTCCGAACATCATGGCGCTGCGGTAATGCATGGATGATTCGAACGCCGAGCGCGCGAGCACCATGCCGTCGAGAATCGTGACGGTCACGCAGGTTGGCGACACCCCAGCAAGGCCGCGAAAGAGCCTGCTGCCAGTTGATCCGTGGATCAGCAAGTGATCGCCATCGCGCGCAAACGCGACAGGCAAGACATAGGTCTGGCCATCGGCATCGGCTACGCCGACGTGCGCAACGCGAGCCGCGTCGAGAATCGCATACAACGCTGAACGGTCGGTCACTTGTTTCTCGGGCAGTCGTCGCACTTTGGTCCGCTCAAAGCCGTCGCCTCGCGGGACTGTCACAGGATCGACCAGGCCTCCGTCAGTACAGATCGCAACGTCTGCTCGATGAAATCGAACTCAGGCTGGTCGATGATCAGTGGCGGCGCGAGTTGGATGACCGGGTCACCGCGATCGTCGGCGCGGCAGATCAGGCCGGCCTCGAAAAGCGCCCCTGAGAGGAAGCCGCGAAGCAGTCGCTCGGACTCTGCATCGTCGAAGGTTTCTCTCGTGACTTTGTCCTTCACGAGTTCGATGCCGTAGAAGTAGCCGTCGCCACGGACCTCGCCCACGATCGGCAGATCGTTGAGCTTGCTCAGGGTGGCGCGGAACTTGTCTTCGGTCGAGAGCACGTGGCCCAGCAGGTCTTCCTTTTCGAAGACATCGAGATTTGCGAGCGCGACTGCGCAGCTGACTGGGTGGCCGCCGAAGGTGATGCCGTGCAAGAACGTCGACGTGTCCTTGAGGAACGGCTCCATGATCCGGTCGGATGCGATCATCGCGCCGATCGGTGCGTATCCCGACGTCATGCCCTTTGCGACGGTGATGATGTCGGGTTGGTACCCATACCGATCCGCAGCGAAGTAGTAGCCAAGACGGCCGAACGCGCAGATGGTCTCGTCAGAGACAAGGAGCACGCCGTGTCGGTCGCAAATCTCTCGCACGCGTTGGAAATAGCCAGGCGGGGGAGGGAAACAGCCGCCAGAGTTCTGCACGGGCTCCAGGTAGACCGCTGCGACTGATTCGGGACCCTCACGAAGGATGGCGCGCTCGATTTCGTCAGCTGCCCAGCGGCCGAAGGCCTCGAGATCATCGCCGTGCTCAGGGGCGCGATAGAAGTTGGTGTTCGGAACGCGAACCGATCCGGGGACCAGCGGTTCGAATACATTCTTGATTGCGGGCAGGCCGGTGATGGAGAGCGCGCCCATCGTGGCGCCGTGGTAGGCGATGTCTCGGCTGATGACCTTGTACCGACTCGGCTGGCCGATAGCGCGAAAGTACTGGCGAGCCAGCTTCCATGCGGATTCGACGGCCTCGGAACCACCGGTGGTGAAGAAGACGCGGTTCAGATCGCCCGGCGCAAGGTTGGCCAGCCGCTCGGCCAGTTCGATCGCGCGCGGGTGGGCGTAGCTCCACAACGGGAAGTACGCGAGCTCCTTCGACTGGCGCGCGGCCGCCTCAGCGATCTCGTCGCGACCATGACCAACCATGCTGACGAAGAGCCCAGCTAGTCCGTCGAGGTAACGACGGCCTTTGCTGTCGTACACATATGCACCCTCGCCGCGGACGATGATCGGCACGTCGTTGTTTGCATACGACGACATGCGAGTGAAGTGCATCCAGAGGTGGCGGCGGGCAGCCTCCTGCAGGGCGGCGGCGTTGGCGATGTCGGCGCTGTGGACGTCTTGTGGCGTGGTCATCTGGTCCCCCAGGTGTATGTCTGCTTACGAAGCTTGAGATAGACGAAGGTCTCGGTGCTGCGGACGGCTGGGATGGCCCGAATCCGACCGTTCAAAAGCTCGAGCAGGTGGTCGTCGTCCTCGCAGACGGTTTCGACCAACAGGTCGAACGAGCCCGCGGTAACCACGACGTAGTCGACCTCGGGAAACTTCTCCAGCTCGTCGGCCACCGCTTCGATGTCGCCCTCGACGCGCAAACCGATCATTGCCTGGCGCGGGAACCCCAGTTGGAGCGGGTCGGTGACGGCCACGATCTGGATCACACCGCTCTTGAGCAACCGTTGAACGCGTTGTCGCACCGCCGCTTCGGACAGACCCACGGCTTGCGCAATCGTCGCGTAGGACCGTCGTCCGTCTTGCTGCAGTTGTTCGATAATGGCCTTTGAGACCTCATCGAGGACGCCGGCCGCGGGCACCGGTCGTTCGCGTGGGGTCATTTGGCAATCATGGCCCCGACCCTGACGGGGTGCAAGCGATTCCGTAGTCGGGGGCCCGTGCACCCACGGAATCAATGGTCGATCCTCCATATCACTGCTGTTCTCGTCTCCCGCAAGCGCTCTCGCCCAGCTACGCTGTCGGCACCCTCGCCGTAAGGAGACTTAAGATGGCCGCCGGACCCCAAGCGCTGCGCAATTTCGTCGATGGCGGGTACGTCGACACCGAGGCGGGCGTATCTAGTGGCATCGTCGACCCGAGCACCGGGGAGGTTTATGCGACCGCGCCAGTGTCGGAGGCGGCCGATGTCGATCTCGCGATGCGCGCGGCGGAGCGGGGCTTCGAGGTCTGGCGCGATGCCACGCCGTCCGCCAGGCAACGTGCACTGCTGCGCATAGCGGATGCCATCGAGGCGCGGGCCGATGAGATCGTCGCCGCTGAGTCGCAGAACACCGGGAAGCCGCTTGCACTGACGCTGTCGGAAGAACTGCCGCCGATGGTCGACCAGATCCGCTTCTTCGCAGGCGCGGCGCGAGTGCTGGAAGGTAAGGCCGCGGGGGAGTACATGGCCGGATTCACCTCCTTCGTGAGGCGTGAACCGGTCGGTGTGTGCGCGCAGGTGACGCCCTGGAACTACCCGATGATGATGGCCGTCTGGAAGTGGGCGCCGGCGATTGCCGCAGGCAACGCTGTAGTGCTCAAGCCGTCCGACACGACGCCGGTGACGGCACTGCTGATGGCCGAAATCGCAGCGGAGTTCCTGCCGCCGGGCGTGCTGAATGTGGTGTGCGGCGAACGTGACACAGGCCGTCTGCTCGTCGAACATCGCACGCCGAGCATGGTCTCGATCACCGGCAGCGTGCGGGCGGGTATGGAAGTCGCAGGTGCGGCAGCTCGCGATCTCAAGCGCGTGCACCTCGAGCTCGGGGGAAAGGCCCCGGTGGTTGTCTTCGATGACGCGGACCTCGACAACACCGCGGAGGGCATTGCGATGGCCGGCTACTTCAACGCTGGCCAGGACTGCACAGCTGCAACCCGGGTGCTCGCGGCACCGGGTATCTATAGCGACTTCGTCGCTGCACTGACTGAGCGGGCCCGCGGCACGGTCGTCGGTCCGCCGTCCAATACCGACGCAGCGTACGGACCGGTCAACAACGCGAACCAGCTCGCCCGGGTCAGCGGATTCGTTGACAGGTTGCCCGACCACGCACAGCTGGTCGCAGGCGGCCACCGTCTCGGTGACCGTGGCTATTTCTATGAGCCGACGGTGGTTGCCGGCTTGCAGCAGGGCGACGAGATCGTGACCGACGAAGTATTCGGGCCGGTCATCACAGTCCAGAAATTCAGTGACGAAGACGAAGCGGTGCGCTGGGCCAACAGCGTTGAGTACGGCCTTTCGTCATCGGTCTGGACCCGCGATCACGGCCGGGCGATGCGTTTGGCCAAGCGTCTCGACTTCGGCTGCGTGTGGATCAACACGCACATCCCGCTCGTGGCAGAGATGCCGCACGGCGGCTTCAAGCACAGCGGCTACGGCAAGGACCTGTCGATGTACGGCTTCGAGGACTACACGCGCATCAAGCACGTGATGACCAACCTCGACGCCTAGCGCTGGCGGAGTTGGCGAGGAACGGCCTAGGGTTTTCGCCGACTAAAGGAATTACGCGCGAAAATTCGCCAGAAGGACGCTGAATTCCTTCGCTCGGCGACGCCAAAGACGAACCCCTGGTGGTTCGGCGAGAGCCGCCCGCTCCCGCCGAACCACCCGCTCGTTTAGTCGTTCTTCAGGTGCTCCGCCAGTTCAGGCTCGGGAGACATGACCTGCCCCCGGAAGTACGGCCGGAAGATGGGGATCGAAATCGCCATCAGTACCAGGCCGACGATGAATGAGAGCACGCCGATGATGAAGACGCCGCCGATATCCCAGTGCGGTGAGAACTGCATGGACCAACTCGTATAGCTCTGAACTGGATTCCAGTCGAGCCAAATGTCGTAGATCAGGAACGCGAACAGGAGAACTGCGCCAATGAGCGGGATGATGCCCTTCACCCACAGGTCGCGGGCGCTGTTTCGTAGATCCCTGCGGTAGTACCACGCACATTCAAACCCGGTGAGGCCGTAGTAGAACGCGATCATCCAGCCAAGTGCCGTGACCGAGTCGGGAATGATGTTGCCCGCCGCGAGGAAGTTGAACACGACGTAGAGCACGATCGAGATGCCGCCCATCGCCAGTGTCGACACGCTCGGCGTCAGGTAGCGCGGGTGGATCTTGGCGAAGGCCCTCGGGATCGCCTTGTACGCCGCCATCGCCAGCGATGTGCGTGCCGTTGGCAGGATCGTCGTCTGCGTCGACGCAGCCGCCGAGGTGAGGACCATCAGTACGAGCAGCTTGGAGAAGAACAGGCCTACACCATGCCCGCCGAACGCCGCGCTGCCCAGGATGCTGATGACGTCGCTGGAGTTGTCGGGGTTGGTAAGCCCGTTGCCCGTCGCACCCACGCCCGCGAATCCGACGACCGCGATCGCCACGACCGTGTAGATCGCGACCAGCAGGATCGTCGAGATGACGGCGGCGCGACCGGGCGTCTTCTCCTTGTCGGCGGTCTCCTCGTTCACGGAGACGGCGCTGTCCCAGCCCCAATAGATGAACAGCATCAGCAAGATCGCCTGAACGAAGTGGCTCACGCTCATGTGCGCGGGGTTGAACCACGAGGCGCTGATGTGACTCGAGCCGGCAGGGGCATTGTTGCCGTACGTCTTCACGATGGCCGTGATTGAGAACACGGCCAGCATGACGACCTCGATCGCCAGCAGCACCTTCTGGATGTTGGCCGAGATCTCGATGCCGACGTAGCAGATCCAGGTCATCAAGACGATCCAGATCACGCCGACGATCAAGACCCAGCCGCTTGTCGCGTCGCCGCCAATACCGTGGGCCCCGACGAGCAGAAAGAAGTATTGCCCGGCAACCTGAGCGAGGCTGGCCATGACGAGGATGTCGGCGGCGATGATGCCCCAGCCACCCATCCAGCCGGTCTTCGGCCCGAAGGCCTTGGTACCCCAGGTGAACGTGGTGCCGCAATCCGGTTCGCGCCGGTTCAGTTCCTTGTAACCGAACGAGATCAGGAAGATCGGGACGAACGCCAGGATGACGACGATGACCGTCTGAGTGCCGGCCAGGACCGCCACAAAGCCCAGCGTCGCCGCGAGGCTGTAGGCCGGCGCGGTGGACGCGACGCCGATAACGATGCTCGATACGAGGTTGAGCGCACCGCCCTTAAGTCCCTTGTCGAGCACTTCTCCGTTGTCGTAGTGGACCTGTGTGGCGTCGGCGACCATGAGCACCTCTGGGAGCGACGTGGGCGGATGGATTGGCACCAGCGGTTTTTGAACCCTCCGGTTATCGCACTGATTTCGTCGGATGACAAGGGATTCCGTGGTCTCGTTCTGATCGGGCGACCGTTTCGGTGGTAGCGTCCCGCCATGCAAGCGTTGCCTGCCGGTCGGCTGCCGGTGTGAAGTGACCCGGTATGGGGCGATGTTCGGCCCGGACGTCACATTCTTGGGCGTCGACCGTTGCGATCTTGGCGACCCGGCATCGTTTGCGGGAGCCGACGTCGTCATCGTCGGAGCGCCGTTCGACGGCGGGACGTCGCATCGCCCTGGCACCCGGTTCGGTCCGCAGGCGATCCGTTCGACTGACTACCTGCCGCACGACGGATCCCGGCCGCATCTCGCCCTGCGCGTGGATGCGCTGCGCGACCTTCGGGTCGTCGACGCCGGCGACGTGGAGATGCCGCCCGGCGAGATCGAGCGCTCGCTGGCAGGTCTCGAGCAGGCCGTCGGGACGGTCACGGCATCGGGTGCGATTCCGGTCGTCCTTGGGGGAGATCACTCGATCGCACTCCCCGACGTCACAGGTGTTGCCCGCCATTACGGATTCGGTCGCGTCGCCGTTTTGCACTTCGATGCGCATGCCGACACCGGCAACATCAACTTCGGATCGCTCTACGGCCACGGCCAACCCATGCGGCGGCTCATCGAGTCGGGCGCTGCCCGGGGCGACCGGTTTCTGCAGATCGGCCTGCGGGGTTACTGGCCGGAGCCGGAGACCCTCGACTGGATGGCGTCGCAGCGGATGCGGTCATACGAGATGACCGAGATCGTGTCGCGCGGGCTGCCCGCCGTCCTGGACGAAGCATTCGAGATCGCCCTTGACGACTGCGACGCCGTGTTCTTGTCCGTCGACATCGACGTCTGCGATCCGGGCCACGCTCCCGGTACGGGCACACCGGAACCGGGTGGCTTGACGGCGCGCGAATTGCTCGATGCCGTTCGCCGGATCTGTCGTGAATTGCCAGTCGCGGGCGTCGACGTGGTCGAGGTTTCACCGCCCTACGACCACGCGGAGATCACCGCGATGCTTGCGAATCGGGTCGTGTTGGAGGCCTTGTCCGGTATTGCGGCGAGGCGGCGAGATTTATCCCCCGATGCAGCAACAGCGGTGACGTTTGATCCGGCGACGCCTTTGCTCTCCGGCCGGCACGAGGCTCCTGCACGACACTCCTGAAGGGACATCGTCATGAAGATCCTCCTCGTAGGTGCCGGTGGCGTTGGTGGCGCGATCACCGGAATCGCCGCCCGACGACCGTTCTTCGAAGCAATGGTGGTCGCCGACTTCAACGAGGCAAGCGCGGGGCGTGCTGCGCAGCGCACGGGCGATCCGCGGTTTTCCGCGATCCGCATCGACGCGTCGGACGAAGCGGCGGTTGCCACCGCGTTGCGTGAGCACGAGTGCGACGTGCTGCTCAATGCCACCGATCCGCGTTTCGTCATGCCGTTGTTTCGTGCTGCACTCTCGGCCGGCGCGCACTACCTCGACATGGCAATGTCGCTATCCCGGCCGCACGCTGAGCAGCCGTACGCACTAACGGGCGTGAAGCTCGGAGACGAACAATTCGAGCTAGCCAGTAAATGGGACGACGCGGGGCGGCTCGCCCTTGTCGGTATCGGCGTCGAGCCTGGGCTGTCAGATATCTTCGCGCGCTACGCGGCCGACCACCTGTTCGCCCACATTGACGAGGTTGGTATCCGCGACGGCGCGAACCTCACGGTCGAGGGCTACGACTTCGCTCCCACCTTCTCGATATGGACGACCATCGAGGAATGCCTCAACCCGCCGGTGGTGTGGGAGCGCGGCCGTGGTTGGTACACGACCGAGCCGTTCAGTGAGCCGGAGGTGTTCGACTTCCCCGAGGGGATCGGGCCGGTCGAATGCGTGAATGTCGAGCACGAGGAGGTGCTACTCGTCCCGCGCTGGATCGAGGCGGAGCGGGTCACCTTCAAGTATGGTCTGGGCGACGAGTTCATCGGCGTGCTCAAGGCCCTCCACAAGATCGGCCTCGACCGCGTCGACAAGGTCAAAGTCGGTGACGTCGAGGTCTCGCCGCGCGATGTCGTGGCCGCTTGCCTGCCGAACCCAGCCACGCTCGGCGACCGAATGCGGGGTAAGACCTGCGCAGGGACCTACGTCACCGGTACCGGCAAGGACGGCAAACCGCGCGCGACCTACCTCTACCACGTGGTCGACAACGAGTGGTCGATGCGTGAGTACGGGGCGCAGGCGGTCGTCTGGCAGACCGCGATCAACCCCGTCGTCGCCCTCGAACTGCTCGCCACGGGCGCCTGGAAGGGTGCCGGCGTCCTTGGGCCCGAGGCGTTCGACGCCCAGCCCTACCTCGACTTGCTCGTTACCTACGGTTCACCATGGGGAATGCGCGACCAATAGAAGACGTACTGTCGAACCAGCCGACCGAAGGACCGATACAGATGTCGAACGCCACTGATTCCGCGCACGCCGAGCTGGTCGCGCGCCACCGCTACGTGATGCCATCGTGGATGGCCCTCTACTACGACGACCCGATCGAGATCGCGTCGGGCGTCGGTCGCCGGGTCACCGACGGGCAGGGCCGCGAATACCTCGACTTCTTCGCCGGCATCCTCACCAACATGCTGGGCTACAACGTCCCGGAGGTGCGCGACGCGATCAAAGCGCAAGCCGACACCGGTATTTTGCACACCTCGACGCTCTATTTGATCCGCTCACAGATCGAACTGGCCGAGAAGATCGCGAGACTGTCGGGCATCCCCGACGCGAAGGTGTTCTTCACCTCCTCCGGCACTGAGGCGAACGAGGCGGCGCTGTTGCTCGCGACGCAGTATCGCCGCAGCAACCAGGTGCTGGCCCTGCGCAACAGTTACCACGGCCGCTCTTTTGCGAGTGTCGCCATCACGGGCAACCGCGGCTGGAGCGCGTCGAGTCTGTCGCCGCTCAACGTCAGTTACGTGCAGAGCGGCTACCGGTACCGCAGCCCCTTCGGGCACCTGTCCGACGCCGACTACATCACCGCCTGTGCCGATGACCTGCGCGACGTCATCATCACGACCACCTCTGGCGACGTCGCGTGCCTGATCGCCGAGCCGATTCAGGGTGTCGGCGGTTTCGCCACCCCGCCCGACGGCATGTTCGCCGCGTTCAAGGAAATCCTCGACTCTTACGGCATCTTGTTCATCTCCGATGAGGTGCAGACGGGATGGGGCCGTACCGGCGAACACTTCTGGGGGATTCAGGCACACGGCGTGGTGCCCGATGCGATGACCTTCGCGAAGGGTCTCGGCAACGGGACGTCGATTGGTGGCGTCGTTGCACGCGCTGAGGTCATGGACTGTCTGAATGCCAACTCCATCTCGACCTTCGGCGGCAACCCGCTCGTGACCGCAGCTGCCAACGCGACTCTCGACTACGTGCTGTCGCACGATCTGCAAGCAAACGCAGCCAAGGTCGGAACCGTTTTGCTCGAGGGCATCCGCGGCCTTCAACACACGCATCAGTTCGTTGGCGACGTACGCGGCAAGGGACTCATGATCGGTGTCGAACTCGTCGTGCCCGGCTCGAAGACGCCCGACCCGGGCGCCGCGACGCGCATGATGGAAGAGACCCGTGAGCGGGGGCTGCTGATCGGCAAGGGTGGCCTGCATGGCAACGTGCTTCGCATCGCGCCCGCGCTGACCATCACTGAGGCCGAGGCGGTGGAAGGGCTCGACGTTTTGGCGCAATCCTTCGCCGCACTGGCAGCCGCGAACCCTTCGGCCGCGGCGATCGTCCGATGAGCGAGGTCCGTCGGATCACCCATTGGATCGGCGGCAAGCCGTACACCGGGGAGTCTGCCCGTCACGGTGACGTCTTCGACCCGGCGACCGGCCAGGTCACCGGGCGAGTCGACTTCGCGTCGTCCGACGACGTCAGCCAAGCTGTCGCGGCCGCAGCCGACGCCTGGCGCGATTGGCGATCGGCCTCGCTGTCGAAGCGCACGTCGGTCATGTTTGCGATGCGCGAGCTGCTGCGTCAGCGCAGTGGTGACGTAGCTGCGGCGATCACCTCAGAGCACGGCAAGGTGCTCTCCGATGCTGCCGGCGAGGTCGCCAGAGGGCTCGAGGTCGTCGAGTTCGCGTGTGGCATCCCACAGTTGCTGAAGGGCGGCTTCTCCGAGAACGTGTCGACGAAGGTCGACGTGTACTCGATCCGGCAGCCTGTCGGTGTCGTCGGTGTCATCTCACCGTTCAACTTCCCGGCGATGGTGCCGCTGTGGTTCGTCCCGATCGCCATCGCATGTGGCAACGCTGTGGTGCTGAAGCCGAGCGAGAAGGATCCGTCGGCGGCGAACCTGCTTGCCGAGCTCTTCGCCGAGGCAGGTCTACCCGACGGGGTTCTGAACGTCGTCCATGGCGACAAGGAAGCTGTCGACGCTCTGCTGAACCACCCCGACGTCGGCTCGATCTCCTTCGTGGGCTCAACGCCGGTCGCGCGTTACGTCTATGAGACCGGCACCAGGAACGGCAAGCGGGTGCAAGCGCTCGGCGGCGCGAAGAACCACATGGTCGTCTTGCCTGATGCGGATCTCGACCTCGCGGCCGATGCCGCAGTCAACGCGGGCTTCGGGTCGGCGGGCGAGCGCTGCATGGCGATCTCCGCGCTGGTGGCGGTCGACCCGGTCGGCGACGAACTCGTGGAGCGGATCCGAACCCGGATGGCAACGTTGCGCATCGGCGATGGCCGCCGCGGTTGCGACATGGGGCCGCTGGTTACCCGACCGCACCGCGACAAGGTCGCGTCGTACCTCGATGCGGGTGCTTCCGCTGGTGCGACCCTGGTCGTCGACGGGCGTGACACGGCTATCGACGGCGACCCGGACGGGTTCTGGCTCGGGCCTTCGTTGCTCGATCACGTGACGCCATCGATGTCGTGCTACACCGACGAGATCTTCGGTCCGGTGCTCTCGGTCTTGCGCTCGCCCAGCTACGACGCCGCGCTCGCGTTGGTCAACGCAAGCCCGTACGGCAACGGCACCGCGATCTTCACCAACGACGGTGGAGCGGCGCGCCGATTCCAGAACGAGGTGTCAGTTGGCATGGTCGGCATCAACGTGCCGATCCCGGTGCCGATGGCTTACTACTCGTTCGGAGGCTGGAAGTCGTCGTTGTTCGGCGACACGCACGCCTACGGCATTGAGGGTGTGCACTTCTTCACCAGCGGCAAGGTCGTCACCTCGCGGTGGCTCGATCCGAGCCATGGCGGGCTCAATCTCGGCTTCCCGACGAACACCTGAGCCTGACGAAGCGGTGCACCCGATGAAGGGCTGACGCCTGTGGCGTTCACCCGTTTGGAGTAGTCGAGTCGCGCATCAGGGCGTTGAACCCGCGTTTCCTGCTCATAGCGACCCTGCGGGTGTCGATAGGGCGGCACGGCTTCCCGAGTGCCTGTCCGCCGATCACCGGGAGCGACACCACCCGACGCGATTGGCTCACGGTGCGCGCGATCATGGCGAGATCTGCCGACGCTCCCAGCGTCGGCCCCGCCTTGCCCTGGCGTTCTCTCGCCCGCGCGAACATCACGCGAGCCGTAAGGTCGATCCGGTTCGCTTCCGCACCGGCCATTGCGACGCCACGCGCGATGGCAAAAACCTCGGGGATGCTCTACATCTGCGCCGCGTCGCTGTCGCTGGTCGGCTTGGCACTTCCGCCGCAGCTCGGCGTCCATCGCCTTGCGTTGATCGTCCTCGCGGTTGCTTCGCTAGCCGTCGGCATCGCTGTCGTTGCTCGCGGTCGGTACTTGCCGCGGTGGGCGTACCACGTGCTGGTTCTCAACGGCAATCTGGTGATCGCGTTCAGCATGTACGAGGCCGGCGGCGACCGCACGTCGATGGCGTACTCGATCCTGTTCATGTTCGTCGCAGTGAACTGCTTCTTCTTCTTTGCCTGGCCCTCGGCGTGCGTGCACCTCGCGGTCGCCGTCGTATGCGACGTGGGCGTCCTGGTCATCATGGGCGATGCCGACTTCGGTCAGGTGGTCTTGCTGCCTGGTGCCCTCGTCGTTGTTGCCGTCGTCGTCGGCCGCCTGGTCCGGGCCGCCGATGCGGCGGAGATCTACACATTGACCGGACTGCCGAACCGTCGCGGGCTCGACCGTTATCTAGGTGAGGCTCTCACGGCTGCGTCGCCTGAGAGCCATTCCGTAGCCTTGGCCTTCCTCGACGTCGACCATTTCCGTTCCGTGAACCAAACCGAAGGTCAAGGCGGCGGAGACCGCCTGCTGCGTGCGATCGCGGCGGCATGGCGCCCGCTGCTGCGCGACACCGATTTCCTTGCACGCAACAGCAGCGACGAGTTCGCATTGCTGATCACAGACGCGTTGCCTGGTGATGTTGCGATGGTGATCGGTCGGTTGCAGGCGGCAATGCCCAAGGCGCACACCTGTTCTGCGGGTGCCGCCGACTGGCAGCCCGGCGACACGGTGTCGCTGCTCGCCGCGCGCACCGACACTGCGCTCTACGAGTCGAAGCGCAACGGCCGCAACAGGCTTACGTACCACGACAGCAGCGGGAACTCCGAGGAGGCGCAGCTGCGTCGTGCCGTCACTGACGGCGAGATCGTGGCGTACTACCAGCCGATCATCGATCTCGGTACCGGTGTCGTCGCCGGCTTCGAGGCACTCGCGCGGTGGATCCGGCCGGGCCACGGCTTAGTCGCCCCCGACGCGTTCATCCCAGCCGCGGAGGCAAACGGTGCGATCGAAGACATCGGCGCAATGATGCTCGCCACCGCCACCCGCCAGATCGCTGTCTGGTCGGCCGCCCATGGCCGACCGCTCACTGCCAGCGTCAACGTGTGCGGGCGGGAGTTGCGCAATCCGGGGTACGTGTCGCAGGTCAAAGCGACATTGCGGGACGCCGGGTTGCCGGCGTCGCAGCTGGTACTTGAGCTCACAGAAACTGCATTCGAGGGCAATGCCGCGCCGGTGATCGCGGCCCTCGAGGAGTTGCACGCGCTCGGCATCGGGATAGCGATCGACGACTTCGGTACCGGGTACTCCAGCCTCAGCAGGCTTGACCGGCTGCCGGTCGACGTCGTCAAGATCGACCGGTCTTTCGTCAGCACGTTGCCCGCCGAGGCGACTCGGGCACCGTTGGTCGCCGCCATCATCGCGATGGCTCGCGCCCTCGGACTCCATGTCGTCGCCGAAGGAATTGAGCACCCGTACCAGGGCGCCTTGTTGTTCGAACTCGGTTGCGACAAGGGCCAGGGTTACTGGTTCGATCGGCCATGTCCGGCGGATCAGGTCGATCTATCGCCGCGCGAACCTGCCTATGTCACCAGCGTCGGCACGGACTCGGTGGCGGGGCTGCGCGACGCCGGCTGACCGGATCTATTCGCCTATATAGGGCATTCTGCGTAACTGCCCACGTGTTTATCGGCTCGGCAGTCGCGCTTTTCGGAGTCCAGTTGGCACGATGGACCGCGGCGCACCACCTGCCACAGCGATTCGAGGAGTGCCCGATGGCGATAGACGACGTGGTGGCTCGGCTCACGATCTATCTCGGCGCAGCCGACCGCACCGGGATGCGGCTCATGCCGGAGGAGGTCATCCTTCGGGCGCATACGGCGGGCATCACAGGTGCAACCGTTACTCGAGCCCCGCAGCTAAATGCCGACGGTGGCGGCTCGCGCACGATTTCCTTGTCACACCCAGCTGCCGTGACTGTCACCATTCTCGCCGCCGAGCCTTTGTTGCGAGCATTTCTGGCTAGCCTTGACGACTTGCGTGACGCTGGCGCGACGATGCTTCTCGAGGGCGCCGACGAACTACACGAGGCAAACACCCAACTCGCCGGCCCGTAAGCGCGCTCTGGGAGCCCTGGTCTTACGTCGAAGCTTCCAACTGCTCGAGGTCGCGCAACGCATAGCGGTTGTGCCAGAACTCTTCCTCAAAGACCGTCCAGATGCAGTCCTGTAGCGGGTTGATCCCGTTTTCCAGCACGTCGATGGGTCGGGCGAGGTCACTCGCCGCGACCGACGCGAGGTAGTCCCGAAAGCGCGAAGCGCGATCCGCACGCGCGGCGAGAGCTTCTGAGACCGACGGCGTCAGGTCGTAATCGAGCCCCGGCCACGGAAAGTTGAGCGAGCCGGTATTCGGCAGTCCGATCGGGTCGAAGGGCTCGTCGAGCACCGGTGACGTGAACCACTTGTCCGTCGCGAAGACGAGATGGCGCAGCGTCTGGACGAAGGTGAACTCGCCGTTGACCGCCTCGTGCAGTTTGGCTTCCGGCAGAGCGTGCGCACGCGAGAGTGTCTTCGCCCACTCGTCTTCGAGCGTGGCCCACGCGACACGCATGTCCTCTGGCGTCGCCGCGCGCAACATCGACCGCAATGGATGCCACGGGTCGCGTTCGTTCACGTAAGTCGTGACGTCGACGCCGTTGACGACAAGCTTGTCGACCATCGCGTCGATATCGACGTCGAAGAGCAACGCATGGCTGATCTTCACATCGGTGAGATTGACGTCGCGGAAACGGGCGCCGCTCAGATCTGCGCCCCAGAACACGGCGTCCGACAGATCACCTTCAAACTCCTCTGGCATCCTGTCTCCTCAATCAGAGGGCGGTGAAGGCTTGCTCGACGACGTCGAGGCCCTCGTGCAGCAGGCGCTCGGGAATCACCAGCGGGGGCAGGAACCGCAACACGTTGCTGTAGGTGCCCGCGGTGAGCACGACGACGCCGGCCGCGTGACATGCCTTGGCGACCGCGGACGTCGTCGCGGCGTCGGGCTCGGTCGTCCCAGGCATGACGATCTCGACGGCGATCATTGCCCCGCGCCCGCGAACGTCGCCGATGCAGTCGAACTTCTCGGCCATCGCACGAAGTCGCGGCAACATGATGGCTTCGATGTCGCGCGCTCGGCCCATGAGATCAAGTTCGTCGATCGTGCGCATGGCGCCCAGTGCCGCGGCGCAGGCGACTGGGTTGCCGCCATACGTGCCGCCGAGGCCACCGACGTGCGCCGCGTCCATGATCTCGGCCCGGCCAGTGACGGCCGACAGTGGCATTCCGCCTGCGATGCCTTTTGCCGTTGTGATCAGGTCCGGGACGACGCCTTCGTGCGTCGACGCGAACATGTCGCCAGTGCGAGCGAAGCCAGTCTGAATCTCATCGGCGATGAAGACGATGCCGTTGGCGGTGCAGAACTCCGACAACGCCTTGAGGAAACCCGCGCCAGGGACGATGAAACCGCCCTCGCCCTGGATCGGCTCGATGAGAACGGCGGCGATGCTGTCAGCGCCGAGCTGCGTCTTCATCGCCCCGATCACCTCGGCCGCCGCTTCGGGGCCGCAGTTCTGCGGCCCGGTCGGCCAGCGATAGGGGTAGGCCATCGGCAGCCGGTAGACCTCCGGCGCGAACGGGCCGAAGGAGTGCTTGTACGGCATGTTCTTTGCGGTCAGCGCCATCGTCATGTTCGTGCGGCCGTGGTACGCGTGCTCGAACACGACGATCGCGGATCGGCCGGTGTATGCGCGGGCGATCTTGACCGCATTCTCAACAGCCTCGGCACCGGAGTTGAACAGTGCCGACTTCTTCGCGTGAGCGCCCGGCGTGCGCGCGTTCAGTTGCTCGCAGACGGCGACGTAACCCTCGTACGGCGTCACCATGAAACACGTGTGGGTGAAGGCGGCGACCTGATCGCGCACCGCACTGACGACGTGATCGGCTGCGTTGCCGACGCCAACGACGGCGATGCCCGAGCCCAAGTCGATGAGAGAGTTGCCGTCGACGTCGACGACGACGCCACCGCCGGCCGCCTCGATAAAGACCGGGAGCGCGATGCTCACCCCGCGGGCTACCGCGTCGGTACGCCTGGCAAGGAGCTCGACCGACCGGGGACCTGGGATCGCGGTCACCAGTCGCCGCTCCTGGGGCAGCCCGGGACCGCCGCGGGCGGGGACGACGGGATTGGCGGAGTCGGTCATGACGCCTCCAAGCTAGCCGGGCATTTTGGGGGCACCGAAGAGGCATGTCCGGGAAGATGTACTGTATCCGACTAACGCCCTGGCTGAGCCTGACGGTAACGACCGTTGGTGATGACTTAGGCGACGGAATCCGTCGCCCGGTTGGCGTGAATGGTGAGGGCGGCGTCGCAGATCCGACGCCGTCCTC
>DATCFU010000155.1:0-4605 GCA_036509315.1 Acidothermaceae bacterium | reverse complement strand
GGCACCGGGTTGCGACGAGTGACGAACCTGCTCGACGGCGCGCCCTTTCAGGGCAGCATCGTGTTGAGCCACCTGCACTGGGATCACGTGCACGGCCTGCCCTTCTTCCAGGGCGGCGCCAGAGAGGGACACCGCGTCAACGTCTTGCTGCCGGCCATCGACGGCGACGCAGTCGGCACGCTTGCACGCGGATTGTCGCCGCCGCACTTCCCGATCGGGCCGACGCAGCTAGGCGCCGGCTGGACCTTCGATCCACTCGTTGAAGGTTTGCGCCAGCTCGAAGGCTTCGACGTCCTTGTCCGTGAGATCCCACACAAGGGTGGGCGCACCTTCGGGTTCCGCGTGTCCGACGATGCGGGGTCGCTTGCCTACCTCGGCGACCACTTCCCACTGGGTGAAGGCGCCGGACCCGAAGGCCTCGGTGCCTACCACGAGGCGGCACTCGCGCTTGCGCGCGACGTGGACGTGCTACTTCACGACGCGCAGTTCCTGGCCGCGCAGTTTCCCGGTGTGACCTACCTCGGGCATTCGGCAATCGAGTACGCGATCGGACTCGCCACCCGGGCGGGCGCAAGGTCGCTGATGCTCTTCCACCATGCGCCCGACCGCACCGATGACGAACTCGACGCAATCGTGGCGATGTTTGCCGATGCGCCCATGCGCGTTCTCGCTGCCACGCAGGAAACGGTCGCAGCCCTGGGAGTACCGGGCAGCCCCATCATGACCGCACTCAGCGCGGCGAAGTAGCTCTCAACGAACGACAGTGCCGCGGACGACGATGTGCCGGGGATTTCGCAGCACGTTCAGGTCTGCACGGGGATCGTCGTCGTAGACGACGAAGTCGGCTGGGGCACCCTCTGTAAGGCCCGGTAGACCGAGCCACTCGCGTGCTTTCCATGACCCGGCCGCCAGTACGTCGGCGTTCGACAAGCCGGCCCTTCGCAACGCCAGCATCTCGTCGACGACAAGCCCGTGTGGCAGATTCCCACCGGCGTCGGTGCCGACGTAGATCGGTACGCCCGCTTCATGCGCCATTGCGATTCGGGCGTCGGCGCTGCGCTGCAGCCTCCGCATTCTCGATGCGTACAAAGGATATTTCGTCGCTTGGCTGGCGAACTTCTCGAAGTTGGCGACGTTGACCAGCGTCGGCACGACGGCAATACCGCGCTGCACGACGTCGGCAAGTGTCTGCTCGTCAAGACCGGTGCCGTGCTCGATCGAGTCGACGCCCGCTGCGATCAGGTCGGGCAGCGCTTCCTCGCCGAAGACGTGAACGGCTACTCGCGCGCCTGCCTCGTGCGCGCGTCGCACCGCTTCTGCGAGAACCTCGCCCGGCCAACACGGCGCGAGGTCGCCGAGATCGCGGTCGATCCAGTCACCAACCAGCTTCACCCATGGGGTGCTATGGCCGCCTGACCGGCGCGCCTGCGCAACCGCAGCGTCCGGCAACTGGTCTGGCTCGAGTTCGATGCCGTAGCCGCGGATGTAGCGGCGGGTGCGCGCGAGATGGCGACCGGCATGCACGATGCGCGGCAGATCCGGTTCGTCGTCGAGCTCGAGGTAGGTGTGCGGTACGCCAGCATCGCGAAGCAGCAGTGCACCGGCATCGCGATCGCGGAACGCGTGTGCGCGCGCCTCTTCGAGCGGCACTCCGCCCTCGGCCTCCAAGCCGACATGGCAGTGCGCATCGACCAAACCAGGCAACACAAACCCGCGGTCGGCGACGGTGACGCTGTCGGCCGGCCGGTCAAACGTGATGCGCCCGTCGACGACGAAGAACTCGCCGACCTGCGCATCGGGCAGCACGGTGGCACGAACGCGTAGCGGCAGTGTCGTGTCGCGTGGCGGCAGTGTCGTGTCGCAGAGCGCCGATTTTGTAGTGCTCAGCGCGGCCTCGGACCAGCCGGACCCTGATTGCCGGGATTGCCGCCGGTGGGCGGGAACCGGAACTTCGACAGGTCCGGCATCTTCATGCCCGGCGGTAGCTGGGCCGGGAGACCGAGACCGCCGTCACCGCCGGGCAACGAGCGGGTGAGTCCGGGCGGCAACGCCACCGGCGGCGCACCTCCGGGACGTCCGCCGGGGCGGCCACCCTTGCCCTTCTTGCCCTTCTTCACAGCCTTCGTCGCGCGTCTTGCGCCCATGCCTGGCAGGCCACCCATGCCGGCCATCTGCTTCATCATCTTGCGGGCCTCGAAGAAGCGGTCGACGAGGCTGTTGACCTCGGCCACGGTGACACCGGAGCCCTTGGCGATGCGGACGCGTCGCGAGCCATTGATGATCTTCGGATCTTCGCGCTCGATCGGTGTCATCGAGCGGATGATGGCGGCGATGCGGTCGACATCTTTGTCATCGACCTGCGCGATCTGCTCCTTCATCTGCCCCATGCCCGGCAGCATGCCGAGCAGGTTGCCGATCGGACCCATCTTGCGCAGCATCATCATCTGCTCGAGGAAGTCCTCGAGCGTCAGCTCACCTTCGGTCAGCTTGCGAGCGGTCTCCTCGGCCTCGCCTGCGTCGTACGCGCTTTGGGTCTGCTCGATCAGCGTCAGGATGTCGCCCATACCGAGAATGCGCGACGCCATGCGCTCGGGATGGAACGTGTCGAAGTCTTCGAGCTTCTCGCCGGTGCTGGCGAACATGATCTGACGCCCGGTCAGCGAGGCGACCGACAGGGCCGCACCACCACGTGCGTCACCGTCGAGCTTCGTGAGCACGACGCCGTCGAAACCGACGCCGTCGAGGAACGCCTGGGCGGTGTTGACCGCGTCTTGGCCGAGCATGGCGTCGACGACGAACAGGATCTCGTTCGGGTCGACCGCGTCGCGGATGTCGATCGCCTGCTGCATCATCTCGGCGTCGACACCGAGGCGGCCAGCCGTGTCGACGATCACGATGTCGTGACCCATGCGCTTGGCGTGCTCGATGGCGGCCTTCGACACAGCGACCGGATCGCCGACGCCACTACCCGGTTCGGGGGCGAAGACCGGGACGCCGGCCTGCTTGCCGAGAACCTGAAGTTGCTGGACGGCGTTGGGCCGCTGCAAGTCGGCGGCTACCAAGAGTGGCGCGTGACCCTGCCCCGACAGCCACTTCGCGAGCTTGCCGGCCAGCGTCGTCTTACCCGAACCCTGAAGGCCGGCGAGCATGATCACGGTCGGCGGGTTCTTCGCGTAGCGAAGGCGCCTGGTCTGGCCGCCGAGGATCTGGACAAGTTCCTCGTTGACGATCGAGATGACCTGTTGCGCCGGATTCAGCGCCTGCGAAACCGCGGCACCACGCGAACGCTCCTTGACCGCGTCGACAAAGTCCCTGACGACCGACAAGGCGACGTCAGCCTCAAGAAGCGCAATCCGGATCTCGCGGGTGGTCGCGTCGATGTCGGCATCCGACAACCGACCCTTGCCGCGCAGGGTCTTGAAGACCGACTCGAGTCGGTCGGAGAGGGTGTCGAACACGCGCGCCAGCCTACCGAGCCTGCGTCAGCTGCGCGCCGCGCTGCCCCGTAGCGCCTCTTCGACGGCCCGCCGAACCGCTTCGGCCCGTTCAGGTGCGAGCGGGCGACCGCCCCTGTCTGTGACGTAGAACGCGTCGACGACCTCAGCACCGAGTGTCTCGACCCGAGCGGATTGCACGTCGAGCCCCTCGGCGGCGAGCACTCTGGTCACCGTGAACAGCAAGCCCGGCCGGTCGTGGGCCCGCACCTCGAGCACGGTCGCCTTGTCGGACGCGCCGCCAGGCAGCAGCACCGTGGCCGGGGGCAACACGATCGACTTTCGGGTCGCGGCGCTGGCTTCGCGGCGGGCGAGCTTCTGGGCGACGTCGAGACCGCCCTCAATGGCCCGCCGCATATCGTCTTGGATCCGCGCCGGCTCCACTTCGGAGAAGTAGGTCGGTTCGACGTCGAAGACGGTGACCGCGGTCGGCCCAACAGACGTTGCTACGGCCGCCCGCACGCCCAGTCTGTGCAGGGCGAGCACCCCGGCTGACCGCCACAGCAGGCCCGGTTGGTCAGGGGCGATCACGGTGATGCGGCTGTGGTCTGGAGTGCCCTCAGAGATCACTGCGAGCTGGCCGGCCGCGGCGAGCTTCACGATTGCGGGCGGCAATTCCGCGACCGGCGGGGGAACCACTTCACCGGCGAGCATGGCCGCGGTCCGACTGACGAGATCAGCCACAAGGCGAGCGCGCCAGTCATCCCACATCGGGGTACCTGTCGCGCGCGCGTCGGCTTCGGTCAGCGCGTGGAGCAACTCGAGAACTAGCGGCGAACCCACGGCCTGCGCGACCGCCGACACGGTGGCCGGATCGTCAAGGTCGCGTCTAGTCGCGGTTTGCGACAGCAACAAGTGATGGCGCACCAGCGTCGTCAAGACCACACTGTCGCGCTCGTTCATGCCGAGCCTTGCGGCGATTCCCGGCATGAGCGCAGCACCGGCTAGCGAATGGTCGCCATCGCTTCCTTTGCCGATGTCATGGAACAACGAACCCAGCAACAGCAGGTCTGGTCGCGCCACTCGACGTGTCAGGGCGGCAGCTTCAATTGCCGTTTCGACGAGATGGCGATCGACCGTGTAGCGATGCAAGGGATTGTGCTGCCTGCGG
>DATCFU010000154.1:0-13558 GCA_036509315.1 Acidothermaceae bacterium | reverse complement strand
GCTGGTCGAGGCCCAGATCCTGTCGATCCTGGCCGACCTGAAACGCAACTTCGACACGTCACTGTTGCTGATCACGCACAACCTCGGCATTGTTGCCGAGGCGTGCGAGCGGGTGGCCGTCATGTACGCGGGCCGGATTGTTGAAGAAGGCGATGCGCGCCAGGTGTTCTCTGATCCGTCGCATCCCTACACCCGAGAACTGCTGCGCTCGACGATTTCGCTGTCGACGACGGCGTTGCACTACATTCCGGGCTCGCCGCCTGACCTCGTCGAGCCGCCGTCCGGCTGCCATTTCCACCCGCGCTGCCCGAGTGCGATGCAGGTATGCGGAAGTCTCGATCCGGTCGAAGTGCGGGCGCCAAGCGGCCAGCGGGTGTCGTGCTGGTTGCACGGCCCCGACCAGCTGATCCCACCCGGCGGCACCGCACCGCTGCAACGACAGGAGTTGGCCAGTGCCGACGAAGCCTGACGATCTCGAGGTCGTAGGTGACACCACGCCACTCGACGACCGGCCCATTGTGCTCGACGTCCGTGATCTGCGGGTGCACTTTGCTTTGCGGGGTGGATTCTTCGATCGGCTGCTCGGTCGTTCGTCGGGATCGGTGAAGGCCGTCGACGGTGTCTCCTTCATCCTCCGCAAGGGTGAGGTGCTCGGTTTGGTCGGCGAGTCGGGCAGCGGCAAGACCACGACAGCACGCGCCTTGCTTGGTCTCGCGCCGATCACCGGCGGCACCGTCCGATTCGACGCCGGCCCCGAGTACGGCGGCTCGATCGAGCTGACGGGTTTGCGCGAGCCTCAGTTTCGTGCGGTGCGACAGGCCATCCAGCTGGTGTTCCAGGATCCGCACGCATCGCTGAATCCAGCCATGGATCTCGCGACCGCAGTCGCTCATCCGTTGAAGATTCACCACATCACCAAGGATCGCGTCGAGATCGATCGACGGGTGCGCGCTGCCTTCGAACGTGTCGGGCTCGCGCCGGTCGATCAGTACTTGCACAAGTACCCGGCCGACCTCTCCGGCGGGCAGAAGCAACGCGCGGTGCTCGCCCGCGCGATCATGTTGAACCCTGCGCTACTCGTCGCAGACGAGCCGGTGTCGATGCTCGACATGAGTGTGCGCGCGAAGATCCTGCAGTTGATGCTCGACCTCAAGCGCGATCTCGGGCTTACCTACCTCTACGTCACCCACGACCTCGCGACCGCGAAGTTCTTCTGCGACACGATCGCGATCATGTATCTGGGTCGCATCGTCGAGATCGGTCCAGCTGCGCAGATCTACGCCGACCCCAAGCATCCCTACACGCGGTCGTTGCTCGCGGCGATTCCGGAGCCTGATCCGAGTCGCGCAGTGCCACGCAACTTGCCGCGCGGCGAGGTTCCCGACGCCGCGAGGCCGCCGCTCGGTTGTTCGTTCCATCCGCGCTGTCCGGCCGCGTTCGCGCCATGCGGCTGGGAGGCCCGCGACGTCAACGCACTACTGGAACAAAGATGGACGACGGTTGCCGAGGACGAGTACGAGCGCGAGCGCGTCGTTGTCGGTGATCCAGTCGAACTCGACGCGGGATTGGCAGCGCGGCTGCCCGATGCTCGCGCGGGATCGGGCGCGGCGGTCGCGTTGCTCGACGAGATCAAGCGGGCCGACCCGGACGAGCCGTTCTGGCGCGGCGTGCGATCAGTCGAACCGGAGCCAGCCGGCGTCCGGGTTGATTTCAACGAGCCGGTCGACCCGTCGCTGCGCGACGTCGGACCGGTCCGGGTGGCGTGCCACCTGCACGACCCGCGCTTCGCCCCTCTTGCGACGCCGCTGGAAACGCCTTAGTTTGCGTCAAGAAATCGCAAAGAGCCCGCGCTGCCTTAGCTACGAAAAGTGGGAGAGCATCGATGCACGTCACGCTGTTCGGCTTCGTTCTGTTCCTGCACATCCTGACGGCGATTATCGCGTTCATGATGGCGGCCATCGTCCATGCCGGACTGCCAGCGATGGCACGTGCCCGCGACGTGCGCGAGATGCGTTCGTGGGCCGCAATCCTGCACCGGCTTGAGCCGCTCTTTCCTATCGCGGCGCTGATCCTGCTGATCCTCGGCGCGTGGCTGATCCATCTGTCGAAGGGCCGCATTCACTGGGGCGATGGCTGGCTTCTCACGAGCTTGATCAGCCTGATCGTGGTCGAGGGAGTTGCCGGCGCCAAGCTCGCGCCGAAGGCCAAGGCGGCGGTCAAGGCCGTCGAAGAAGCGCCCGACGGGCCGGTTCCAGACTCACTCCGGCGCACTGCTGGGCTTGAGCCTTGGATCTGGTACCCGTCACACGTGGCGACGTTCGGATTTGCCGCCGTGGTGTTTTTGATGTCGGCCCGGCCATCAGGAGCGTGGGCGGTCGTCATCGTGATCGTCGGTGCGCTGATCGGAGTCGCGGTGGCGCGACTGCAGTTGCGCGCGCTGTCCGCTCCGATCGCAGTTGCGGGGGCATCGCGGCCAGCCGAGGCGGTCCAGTAGCGCGAAGGTGGCCCGTGGCGCACCTTGGCCGAAGAACGCTGGTCATCGGATGCACGGGACTGTGCGTGGTCACGGGCATGCTCGCCGGTTGCACCAGCGCGCGGGTATCGAAGCCCGCCGCCGGGTCCTCGGTCGCTGCGACACCTTCACCTACAGCGATGGCGTCGGCGACGCCGACAGCTCCGGCGTCAACGCCACCAGCGTCGCCGACCGCGACGGCGATTGCGACGGCGATTGCGACGGTCCCCGCGACGCCGGCGATGACGTCAGGTGCCGGCGACGGCGATCCAACCGACCGCTTGGTGCCACTGCCCGTCTCGGTGTTGCCCGAGCCCTCGTCGTCCTTCGTGATCGGAACCCACGCCGCTATTGCGGTCAGCGGCGCGTCTACGCAACAGGTCGGGCTCGACCTGGCTGACCTGCTGCGCCCGGCGACGGGATTCGCCTTGCCCGTGGTGACCCGCTCGGGCAGTGCGGGCGACATCACACTTGGTTTGGCCGCGAACGATCCGACGCTGGGTGCTGAGGGCTACACCCTCGTCGTTTCTCCTACGGGCGTGACAATCCAGGCCAACAAGCCCGCCGGTCTGTTCGAAGGAATCCAGACGCTGCGGCAACTGCTGCCATCGCAGCTATCGGCGTCGTCGGTGCAGGCGGGCCCATGGGTCGTACCCGGGGTGCGCATCAGCGACTTTCCGCGTTACGCCTACCGGGGCGCGATGCTCGACGTGGCGCGGCACTTCTTCCCGGTCGCGACTGTGGAGCACTACATCGATGAGCTGGCGATGTACAAGATCAATGTTCTGCATCTGCATCTGTCCGACGACCAAGGATGGCGGCTCGCGGTCGACGGTTGGCCGGCGCTCACCACGGTGGGTTCGAAGACCGCGGTCGGCGGCGGTCCGGGCGGTTTCTACACGACGACCGACTACACCGCGATCGTGAAATACGCCGAGGCGCACTTCATCACCGTGGTGCCGGAGATCGACATGCCAGGTCATGTAGGGGCCGCGCTGTCGTCGTACGCATCGCTGAATTGCGATGGCATAGCGCCGCCGATCAACACGTCAGAAGAAGTCGGCCACAGTTCCTTGTGCGTCGGAAAGCCAGCTGTCGATCAGTTCTTGACCGCGGTCGTGGGCGAGCTGGCAAAGCTGACTCCCGGGCCTTACATCCACATCGGCGGCGACGAGGCGGCCAGCACATCGGCGTCCGATTACGCGTTGTTCATGAGCGGGGCCGCTAAGGTCGTCAGGGCAGACGGCAAGACTCCGATGGGGTGGGAAGACTTCGCGAGCGCGGCTCTCCCGACCGGATCGATCGCCCAGTACTGGGATTTCCGCAATGGCAGCGCGTTGGCACGACAGGCGGTTGCCAAGGGTGCGCAGCTGGTGATGTCGCCGGCCGACCACACGTACCTCGACCAGAAGTACACCCCGGCCACGTCTTTGGGGTTGCAATGGGCGGGCACTCACGAGGTGCAGGACGCGTACAACTGGGATCCGGCAACGGACGTGCCAGGTCTTGCCGCCGATGTGATCGGTGTCGAGGGTCCGTTGTGGACCGAGACACTCACATCCCTGCAGGATCTGCAATACATGGCGTGGCCGCGAATGGCCGAACTCGCCGAAGTGGGATGGACGCCGCAAGTGCAGCGGAACTGGTCAACGTTCGCACCTCGACTCGCAGCGCAAGGCCCGGCATGGAAGCTGCTCGGCATCAACTACTACGCGTCGCCACTCGTGCCGTGGCCCGAGAACGCCGTGGGCTAGCGGCTACCCGGGCAGGCGGCCGACGAGCCCAGGGAACGGCACTGGCGTCGTCCGCCATTGCGCTTCACGGACCGCCGCAGCTTGCAACAAAAGAGCGGCGTCGTGCTGCAGTTGTCCAGTAGCGACGGCGACGACGTCGGCGTACGCCGCTGCAGTCGACTCCTCGATGGCGGCGAGCAGGGCACGCGCGGTCGGGTTGTCGACGACGGGGTTCGGCAGTCGGTAGATCGGCGCGGCTGGCGCTGGCGTGGCGCCGAGGCCGCCCAGCCATTGCGTCACTGTCTGCACCTGCCCGCGGTGCGCGTCGTATGCCGTGCGCGCCGCATTCTTGGCCTGGCCTGTTGCGAGTCTCGCGCCCGCAACGGAATAGCCATACACCGCAGCGTCTTCTGCCGCCGCTGCCGCCAGCAGGGCGGTGACGACGGGGCTGTCGCTCACGTGGCCACCGAGAGCAACGCGGCGTGCGCCGCTTCACACCCGCCGATCGAGGCGATCAACCGGGCGAGCGAACCGCTCGTCGCCGCGACGTCGCGAAGCCTTGTCGCTGCTGCAGTTCGTTCGAGGTCGGCCAGGTTATGCAGGATCGCGGTGGATACTGGCGGGCTCAACAGTGGCGGGCTTGCAACAGCAGTGCTGGACGGCGTGCTGCTCGCGAGGGCTGTATTCGACGGGGCTGCGTTCGGGGCAGTCGACGGCGTCGCTCCGGGCACGAGGCCCTGCAGATGTGCCGCATGGTCGGCCCGAAACGGCGCGAGCCGGCCAGCCAGCTCAGGATGAGCGACCGCGACCGCGTCGTACGCCGCGAGCAGCGCCTGCTCGGCAGCAGCTACCCGCTGCGCGACGAGCTGATCGGGAGACAGCACCGAGATGGTCGGCTTGGGGGAGGCCGCGGCGCTGGGCGGTGTCGACGTGGCCACCGGCTGCGGTGACCGGCCGGGTGGTGTCGTGGATGCCTGCGGGCTGGTCGGTGCGGTCCGCTGCTTGCCGGAGCGGCAGCCGGCCACGAGCCCGAGGGCGGCGACGCCGAGGAGCCGCAACATAGTGCGCCGCCCGAGCAGCGGCTGGCCTCGTAGCGGCGGTTCGTACACCACGCGACTCCTCGGGCTTACCCTTCGCGGCGACAGATCCAGAACGCTGCGACAGCTTACGGACGCGCCATTGCGGCTACGCTGGACCGAGCACCACAGCTTCGGACGGCGTTGGCCCTTCACTGCGTCAGCAGCGTGACAAGTGCCTTGAGTGTCTGACAACAGCAGAGCAACGAGGAGGTCGGCGATGACGAGCGCCTCCGCAGGCCGTGAGTTGGCCGCGTTGCTCAGCCGTGTGGTCGAAGGGACCGGGCTCGAGCTCGAAGACGTCGCTGTGACCCGAGTCGGTCACCGCGCCGAAGTCCGGGTGCTGGTCGACAAGGACGGCGGCGTCAGCCTCGATGACGTGGCGGTCGCAAGCCAAGCGATTTCCACCGTGCTCGAGCTGCCCGCGGCTGACGCGATCCTGGGCGAGCAGCCCTACGTCCTGGAGGTCAGCTCGCCTGGCGTCGACCGGCCCCTCGTCGATCCGCGCCAGTGGCGGCGGGCGGCCGGGCGCCTCGTGCGGGTGCGCCTTGCCGCAGGCACCGAGATCACCGCCCGCATCGTGACCGCCGACACTGACGGCGTCCGGCTCGCTGTTGTGGGCGCAAAGCCCGGTGCACCCGCGCGGGAACAGGCCTATGGTTTCGACGAGCTAGGCCCCGGTCGGGTGCAGGTGGAGTTCAACCGGCCGTCACTGATCGATGACATCGATGAGCTCGAACCGGAACCCGACGTGTCCACCCCCGACGGAGAGGGTGAAGACGCACGATGAACATCGACATGGCCGCATTGCGCAGCCTCGAGCGCGAGAAGGACATCTCGTTCGACCTGCTCGTTGAGGCGATCGAATCGGCGTTGCTGATCGCCTACCAGCGCACCGAGGGCGCGAACCCGCACGCGCGAGCAAGCGTCGATCGCAGTACCGGCGAAGTGACCGTGATCGCCATCGAGATGGACGACGACGGCAACCCGATTCGCGAGTTCGAAGACACCCCCCACGACTTCAACCGCATTGCGGCAAGCACCGCTAAGCAGATCATCTTGCAGCGCCTACGCGATGCCGAACACGAGCTGACGTTCGGCGAGTACGCCGGCCGCGAGGGAGACATCGTGGGCGGCGTGATCCAGCAACAGCACGACTCGCGCAACGTGTTCGTCGATCTCGGCAAGGTCGAGGCCGTGCTGCCTGCGGGCGAGCAGGTGCCGGGCGAGCGCTACGAACACGGCTCGCGGATTCGCTGCTACGTCGTGCAGGTTCACAAGGGCGTTCGCGGTCCGCAGATCACGCTGTCGCGGACACATCCGGGCCTGGTGCGCAAGCTGTTCGCCCTCGAGGTGCCAGAGATCGCCGACGGCTCCGTCGAGATCGCCGCGCTTGCGCGGGAGGCGGGTCATCGCTCGAAAATCGCGGTGCGCTCCAACGTGGCGGGGCTAAACGCCAAGGGTGCTTGCATCGGGCCGCTGGGGCAGCGGGTGCGGGCAGTGATGGCCGAACTGCACGGCGAGAAGATCGACATCGTCGACTGGTCCGATGATCCGGCAGAGTTCGTCGGGCATGCGCTGTCGCCGGCCCGGGTCAGTGCGGTTGAGGTCGTTGATCTGGCCAACCGGTCGGCCCGGGTCACGGTCCCTGACTACCAACTCTCGTTGGCGATCGGCCGCGAAGGGCAGAACGCTCGGCTGGCTGCTCGGCTGACCGGCTGGCGCATCGACATCCGCTCCGACAACCCGTCGGCGCCGGAGACGGTCATCGCTCTCGATCCGGACTCCTCTGCCGGTAACGCTGTGCTGGATCCGGGTTCTGACGGCGAGCGCGGGACTGACGCAGCTCAGCGGGCCAGCGCCGACTCCGCCTACCGGGCGGGCGCCGCGAGGTCCACGCATGGCGAATCAAGCGCGCCGAGGGGGTAGACTCGGCGTGGCCGAACGCGTCGGGCCTATGCGATCCTGCGTGGGATGTAAGAAGCGGGCGGCCAAGTCCGACCTTCTGCGTCTCGCAGTGGTCCGGGTCGATGAGGAGTTTCGCGTCGTGCCCGATCCACGCGGGCAGCGTTCGGGCCGGGGAGCGTCGTTGCATCCCGATCCGCACTGCCTCGATCTCGCCGAGCGACGTCGGGCGTTCCCTAGGGCGTTTCGCCTCTCGGGCCCGCTCGATTCCACCGCTGTGCGAGAGCACTTGGAAGGCTCGGCAAGGCAGCAGTAGTCGTTGAACAGGAAGCAGGTCGAGCGAGTCGATGAGCCGTCAATGAGTACGCAGCGATGAGTAAGTAACAACGGCCCGGGTTCGACCAGATCGAACACCCGGGCCAGGAGACGGGAGTCACGTGGCCAAGGTTCGGGTGTATGAGCTCGCCAAAGAGCTCAATGTTGAAAGCAAGGCCGTTATGGCCAAGCTTCAGGAATTCGGGGAGTTCGTTCGTTCGGCCTCCTCAACAATCGAGGCGCCAGTTGTCCGCAAGCTCAGGGAGTCTTTCCCCGCGCCTGCGGTAGTAGCCGCGCCTCCTGCCGCCCCTAAAGCAGCTGCTACCGCGCGCACGGCCGATAAGCCACGCGCTGCCGAGGCAGCCCCAGCTGCGGTCGCACCGGTGGCAGCGCCACCGGCCCCTGCCGCACCGGCAGCAGACCGGGTGAGCCCGTCGACGGAAGTCTTCCGCTCGCCCGTGGCGCCGGCTGCCCAAGCGGCTCCCCCCGCCGCGAAGCCCACCGTCAGTCGTCCTGGCGACGGAGGCGCAGCGCGTCCGGCGGCCGGGCCGCGACCTGGTCCCGCCGTCCCGCGTGCGACCTCAGGTCCGCCGCGTATGGGCAACAATCCCTTCACCTCGCAGGCGTCAACCGCGCCACGTCCGCCGCTCGCGCCCGGCGCAGTTCCGGGCGTGCCGCGCCCGGTCGGCCCCGGTGCGGGTGCGCCGCGACCCGCAGGGATGCCACCGCGACCCGGTGGTGCCGGTGGCATCGGTGCGGGTCGCCCGTCACCCGCGGGCATGCCTCCACGCCCCGCAGCCGGTGGTCCCGGTAGCTACGGCGCACGCGGCCCCGCAACTGGTGGCCCCGGAGCCGGCCGCCCGGCCGGTCCCGGCGGTGCCCGCGGCGGATTTCCCTCGTCGCGACCTGGTGGTCCCGGCGTCGGTCGCGGCGGTCCCGGCGGGGGCCCGGGCGGCCCCGGCGGTCCAGGTGCTGGTCCCGGGGGTCCCCCCGGAGCTGGCGGCGGTCGTCCCGGTCCTGGCGGTCGCGGTCGTGGCGGCGGTACAGCCGGCGCCTTCGGTCGTGGCCCAGGCGGTCGGCCGACCCGTGGCCGCAAGTCAAAGAAGCAGCGGCGTCAAGAGTTCGACAACATGCAAGCCCCGTCGATCGGCGGCGTGCAGGTTCCCCGTGGCAATGGTCAGGTGCTCCGACTGCCGCGTGGCTCGTCGCTGTCTGACTTCGCCGACCGCATCGGCGCGAACCCGGCGTCGCTCGTCCAGGTGATGTTCCACCTCGGCGAGATGGTCACCGCGACCCAATCCGTCAACGAAGAGACGCTGCAACTTCTCGGTGCTGAGCTCGGCTATGACGTTCAGGTCGTCAGCCCCGAGGACGAAGACCGCGAGTTGTTGGAGAGCTTCGACCTCGAGTTCGGTGAGGACGAGGGCGGCGAGGGCGACCTCACGGCTCGTCCGCCGGTGGTGACCGTCATGGGTCACGTCGACCACGGCAAGACCAAGCTGCTCGATGCGATCCGCAACACCAACGTGGTTGCGCGCGAGCACGGTGGCATCACGCAGCACATCGGTGCGTACCAGGTCATCGCTGACTCGATCGCCGGCAAGCGGGCGATCACCTTCATCGACACCCCGGGTCACGAAGCGTTCACCGCCATGCGTGCCCGTGGTGCGCAGGTGACCGACATCGCGGTGCTCGTGGTGGCGGCCGACGACGGCGTCATGCCGCAGACCATCGAGGCGCTCAACCACGCCCAGGCGGCCGGCGTCCCGATCGTGGTTGCCGTCAACAAGATCGACAAGGAAGACGCCGACCCGACGAAGGTGCGCGGGCAGCTGACCGAATACGGGTTGGTCGCCGAGGAGTACGGCGGCGACACGATGTTCGTCGACGTCTCGGCGAAGTCGAACCTGAACATCGACAAGCTGCTCGAGGCGATCCTGCTGACCGCAGACGCAGCGCTCGACATGCGGGCGAACGCCGACCAAGACGCGCAAGGGGTCGCCATCGAGGCGCACCTCGACCGCGGCCGCGGTCCGGTCGCGACCGTCCTTGTGCAACGCGGAACGTTGCGCGTCGGCGACTCGATCGTTGCCGGCGAGGCGTTCGGCCGAGTGCGCGCCATGCTCGACGAGTTTGGCGAGACCGTCGCCGAGGCCGGGCCTTCACGGCCGGTTCAGGTGCTCGGGTTCACCAGCGTTCCGGACGCCGGCGACAACTTCCTCGTCGTCCCCGAAGATCGGGTGGCGCGCCAGATCGCCGAGCGACGTTCGGCCCGCGAGCGAAACGCCCAGCTCGCCGACAGCCGTGGCCGGCGCAGCCTCGAAGACATCCTCGCCCGCATGGAGAAGGGCGAAGTCGAAGAGCTGCGCCTCATCCTCAAGGGCGACGTCTCCGGTTCGGTCGAGGCTCTCGAGGACGCGTTGCTCAACCTCGATGTCGGTGAGGACGTCGACCTGCGGGTGATCGACCGTGGCGTCGGTGCCATCACGCAAAACGACGTCAACCTCGCGGTTGCCTCCGACGCGGTCATCATCGGATTCAACGTCCGGCCGGCCGAGCGGGTCAGCGAACTCATCGATCGCGAAGGCGTCGACGTCCGCTACTACTCGGTCATCTACCAGGCGATCGATGAGGTCGAGGCGGCACTCAAGGGTCTGCTGAAGCCCGAGTTCGAAGAGGCGCGACTTGGTACCGCCGAGATTCGCGACGTCTTCCGCTCGAGCAAGTTCGGCAACATCGCCGGTTGTCTCGTGCGCTCCGGCGTGATCACCCGAAACTCCAAGGCTCGCTTGATCCGCGACGGTGTGGTGATCAACGACCACCTCGCGATCGAGTCGCTCAAGCGGTTCAAGGACGACGCCACTGAGGTCCGCGAGGGGTACGAGTGCGGTATCGGGCTCGGGTCGTTCAATGACATAAAAGTGGACGACGTGATCGAGACGTTCGAAATGAAGGAGAAGCCTCGGGCTTAGTGCTGTGGGTGGCCTTCGTGCCACTGCCCCTTCTCGGACTGCTTCGCTTTATGTCCTTCGAAGGGGCATTGGCACTTCGGCCCCGCTCCGTTCGGGCCCGAGCCTTCGCTGGTCGAACGCGCACAATCACTAACTAGGCGGAAGAGCATGTTTGCTGGGGTCCTGCAGATCGATCTCCTTCTTGGGGATGTGCATTCGCTCAAGGAGAAGCGCGGGCTTGTTCGGCCCATCGTTGCTGAGGTTCGACGCAAGTTTGAGGTTTCCGCGGCGGAGACGGGGCATCTTGAGTTGCACCGGCGGGCCTTGATCGGGGTTGCTGTCGTTGCGGCAGAGGCCGCGCATTGTGTTGAGGTCTTGGAGGGTTGCGAGCGACTTGTCGCTTCGCGGCCGGAAGTTGAGGTGCTGTCGACTCGGCAGCGGCTCTTTGGCGCGGAAGACTGACTGATGAGGATGAGTGATGACTGACCACGCGCGTGCACGGAAGTTGGCTGACCGCATTCGGGTTGTCGTGGCCGAGACGCTTGAGCGGCAAGTGAAGGACCCGCGTCTGGGATTCATCACGATCACTGATGCTCGGGTGACCGGTGACCTGCACGACGCGACCGTGTTCTACACGGTGCTCGGCGACGACAATGCGCGCGCCGAGACTGCTGCCGCACTCGAGAGTGCACGTGGGGTGTTGCGTTCCGAGGTCGGCAAGCAAACGCAGGTGCGGTTCACGCCGACACTTACTTTCGTGCTCGATGGAGTGCTCGACAACGTGCAACACATCGACGATCTGCTCGCGAGAGCGCGGGAGGCCGACGCGAAAGTGCACGAAGTCGCGACGCACGCGGTGCCGGCGGGCGACGCCGACCCATACCGGATCACGCCGGGCGCGGCGGAGTAGGTGCCGACCGGCTCGGGGGAGCCCGCGCAGCGAGGCGCAGTTGTCGCGCCGCCGCAGCGTGGGGGTGTAGTGGTTGTCGACAAGCCAACCGGGCTCACGTCACACGACGTCGTCGCCCGAGTGCGTCGGCTGGCCGGTACCCGCCGCGTTGGGCATGCGGGCACGCTCGACCCGATGGCCACCGGAGTGTTGCTGGTCGGTGTCGGGCGGGCGACCCGGCTTCTCGGCCATCTCGCCCTGCGCGACAAGGACTACCTAGCGACGATGCGCCTTGGCGTACTGACATCGACCGACGACGCCCAGGGCGAACCGCTCACGCACACTCCCGCCGATCAGCTAGTCGCCGCCGATGTCGTTGCTGCGATGAAGATCTTCACCGGCGAGATCGAGCAACGGCCTCCGGCCGTCAGCGCGATCAAGATCGACGGCGTCCGCGCGTACACCCGAGCTCGCTCGGGAGAAGACGTCGTCCTCGCGCTACGGAGCGTCACGGTCAGCAGGTTCGAGGCGACCGACTTCCGCCCCGACGCCGAGCTCGGCGTGCTCGATGTCGACGTCGAAGTCACTTGTTCGTCGGGGACATACATCCGCGCTATCGCCCGCGACCTAGGGACGGCCCTGCGCGTCGGCGGGCATCTCGCGGCATTGCGCCGGACGAGAATCGGCGCATTTGATCTGAGCGCCGCGCGCACGCTGCCTGAGCTCGAGGCCGAGTTCACGCTGACCCCGCTCGACCTCGTTGCAGCCAGCGCGTTTGTGCGGCGCGACCTTGACGCCGACCAGGCGCTCGCGCTGTCGCACGGGGCCAAGCTTTCGGCGTCCGGTATAGACGGCGAACCTGTTGCCGCGTTCGGGCCGGGCGGCGCACTGGTTGCGCTCTTGGAGGACCGTGGCGACGTCGCGCGCGCACTCGCGGTCTTCGTCGGCTGACAAGATGAGGCTCTACATCTAGAGGATGTAGAGGACCTAAAGGGAGGTGCGGTCTTCGGTGCAGGTTTGGCGAGACGACACCGGTGGCGTGCCTGCCGATGCGGGCCGCACGGTCGTCACCATCGGCGTGTTCGACGGCGTGCACCGCGGCCATCAGCGCATCGTCTACCGCGCACTGGCCCGTGCGGCCGAGCTGCGGCTGCCGGGGGTGGCGGTCACGTTCGAGCCGATGCCGGAATCCGTCGTGCGCCCCCATGACAAGCCCGCGCTGCTGACGACCCTGCCCCGCCGCCTCGAGTTGCTCGGCGAGCTCGGGCTCGACGCTACTTACGTCATTGACTTCACGAAGGAGTTCTCGGAGCGCTCGCCCGAGGAATTTGTGCGGACGGTCCTGGTCGACAAGCTGCGGGCCGTTGACATCGTGCTCGGTGCTAACTTTCGATTCGGACGCGAAGCAGCGGGCGATGTCGCGACGCTTGCCGAAATCGGGAACACCGCCGGGTTCATGGTCGACCCGATCCAGCTCGCGGGGCCGATCTCTGAACCCGACAGTGATGCGGCCTCCAAAGTGTATTCGTCGAGCTGGATTCGCGAGCGGATTGCTGCGGGAGACGTCGAGGCCGCGGCCGATGCGCTCGGCCGCCCGTACCGGTTGGAGGGCACCGTCATCCATGGCGACCATCGGGGACGCGAGCTCGGCTACCCGACCGCCAATCTCGAGGTGGCGCCCGACCTTGCGATCCCTTCAGACGGGGTTTACGCCGGCCGGCTGAACGACATGCCGGCGGCGATCTCGATCGGAACCAACCCCACGTTTGGGGGGACCAGTCGGCGAGTCGAGGCTTACGTCATCGACCAGGTCGGGCTCGACCTCTATGGGGCAAGCGTCGCGTTGGACTTCGTCGCCCGGGTGCGGCCGATGGTGACCTTCGACAGCGTCGACGCGCTGGTGGCTCAGATGGCGCAGGACGTCGAGGAGTCGCGGCGGCGCCTGGCCTAGAGGTGGGCGGCGGCTGGGAGATTCGTGGCGCTGAGCGCTGCGGTGATAGCGTGGCCTGGATACCGGTCGCGTACCGGTGTGTGTTTTCCTGCCCTCGTGACTCGGACCGAGGGCGCACACAAAGCACTGAAAAGGAGTCCCGTGGCGCTCGACACCGCGACAAAGAACTCGATTCTGGCCGAATACGGCACCAGCGAGGGCGACACTGGATCTCCCGAGGCGCAGG
>DATCFU010000153.1:0-73567 GCA_036509315.1 Acidothermaceae bacterium | reverse complement strand
CAGTTCATACATGATCTCGTCGGTAATCGCGCGCAGCACGAGTCGGTCTGACTCCAGTCCGGCGTACCTGGAGAAATCCAGCGGCGTACCGAACCGCACTTCGGGCCGGACCAACTTAGGCACCAGCTGACCGGGCGGCTGCAACCGATCGGTGTTCACCATCGCGCACGGAATCACCGGCACACCGGCCTTGAGCGCGATGCGGGCGACTCCGGTACGACCGCGATACAGGTGACCATCCGGCGAGCGGGTACCTTCGGGGTAAATCCCGAGCAGCTCACCGGCCTCCAAGACTTCGAGACCGGTGCGTAACCCGGTCGCGCTCGCCTTACCGCCGGAACGATCGACTGACAGCTGACCCGCGCCCCGGAAAAACCAGCGACTGACCGCGCCCTTCACACCACGGGTGGTGAAGTATTCGGCCTTGGCCATGAAGGTGACCTTGCGGCCCGGAATCACTAGCGGGGCGAAGAACGAGTCGGAGAAGGAGAGGTGGTTGCTCGCGATGATGGCGGCGCCGTGCGTGGGGACGTTCTCGACGCCAACGACCTTGGGCCGAAATATCAGCCGCAGGCTGGCCCCCAGGGTCCACTTGAGGAACCAATAGAACACCTACAACACCGGGTCCCTTCGCGTGACGAGCCACACCTGCCTCACGTGACACGTCCTTGGGCGCACCATACCGCTGCCCGGCCTCTGCGCCGAAAGTCGGCGAGGAGTACGGTTCCACCGCCGGATTCACCAGGCCCCTGGACGCTGTGCGCATCGGGATACTTGGGATAAGTCCGGCGTGTCAGCGCAGCCGCCCCGTTTCTCATGCAGGATTGACGTATGCCAGGTCGCGACAACGGGTTCGTCGCTCGTCATTACGTTCCGCTCGCCGATCTTGATCCGCGGCTTGCCGACGCAATGCTCGAAGCGCTGCGCGCCGAAGGCATCGCGGCCTACGTCGTCCCGAGCACCGGCCAGTTGGGCGGGTATCTCGAGGTGCACCTCCCCGAACGGCCGCGCGACCGGCTATGGGTAGATCGCCGTCACCACGATCGCGCGACAACACTGCTGAACGTGCATGGAGACCGGCCCGACCTGATCGCCGCTGCATCGGCACCGGATGAGCTTGCGGACGGCGAGGGGGTGCCCGACGGCGATTCCGACAACCACGTCGACGGCGGGCCTTCGGGCGGCGACTCGACCGACGACGTGTGGGCACAGATCGTGGCCGGCTTCGACCTACCGGCGACCGTCGGGCCTGGCCCGTGGCCACTCGCCGAGGATCTGCCGCCAGACTCCGACCGCGATACTGCCTCACCGAGCGACGGCTCTGACCGCCCCCGAACGTCCATCGAGAGCTTGTACACCGCAACCCAAGATCCTACGGACCAGTCACCGGTACCGCGCCGCATCGTGCGGCCCGTCGACCCAAGCGTTGATGCCGGGACGTCGAACCGCAGCGCCACCACTCCCAGCGGCGAGTACGACCCGTTGTCGATCCTTGACGAACACTTCGTGCCAGGCCCGCCGCCGCCGCTGCCAAGACTTCGGCGCGGTACTCGATGGGCACTTGCCGCAATCCTGGTCGGCGTGGTGCTCATCGTTGGCCGCGCGTTTTGGGACAGCGTGCCGGACGCGGTTTTCCTCGGCGTCCTTTTCGTGGTCGGCGGTTTCATCGGGCTGGTCGCGATGATGCGCGAAGACCGACCCAGTGATTCCGACCCCGACGATGGCGCAGTCGTCTAGCTGTACTTCGGACGACCGACCGGCAACATAACTCCCAACGGCTGGCTTTACGGGTCGAGTTGTCGTACGCGGTAGCGGCTGTTTTGTCGGGGTCGTTGTTCGGGGTCGAGCCACGCGGGTGGAATGAACCAGGGTCGGCCGTCGATCATGGTGATGGTCCAGCCCTCATTGTGGACACGGTCGTGATGGTGGCCGCAGAGCAGCACGGTGTTGCACAGCGACGTGGCGCCGCCATCGGCCCAGTGGTCGATGTGGTGGGCGTCGGCCCATGAGGGCGGTCGGTCGCAGCTGGGGAACGCGCAGCCTCCGTCGCGCAGGATCAGCGCGCGGCGCAGACCCTGCGGCACGATCCGGGTGCTGCGACCGATGTCGAGTGGTTGGCCGGCGCTGCCAAGGACGACGGGGATGATGTTGGCGTCACAGGCGATCCGACGAAGTGCGCCTCTGCTGATCAAGTGGCCACCTTCCAGGCTGCCCAGCGCGCTGTCGACTTGGCGTTGCAGCGACTCGAGCGTGGTGGTGACGAACATGTGGGGGCGTTCACCGCGCACCTCGGGCAACCCTAGGGTGGCTAGCTGGAGTGCTTGGACGAGCGCGTCGCCGTAACGCGATTCGGCTGAGCGCCCATCAGGGGTGCCGTCGGCCCTCGGCAGCGGTGCCGCCAGCGGATCGAGGACGGCAAGCGCTAGTGCGGCGGATTCTTTATCCAGACTGCCACGCAAGGTCAGCGTTCCATCATGCTTGCGCACGACCTGCAGGAACCGGCGATCACGAATCATCGCTTCCTGCTGCTCAAAACCGTCGGGGTCGAACCGGTTCGCGATCTCGTTCGACCGTTGCACGACTGCTTTGGTTCCTTCGTCGCGAGCTGTATCGACCAGCAGCCGCTCGATTTCGGCATTTAACGCTGCGGGAACCCCGCCGGGCAACATGTCGATCGCCGAGCAGACCACCGTTGCGGCGTCTTGTCCGATGTCACCGGCGCTAAACGCCGCGTCGACGACGGGCCGCCGGGTCAGCGCGTGGTGCAACGCAAGCCGCGCACGAGCCAGACCTACGGGCAGGTCGACGGCGTTGTGCAACCACACCGCGGTCGAGGACGCGCCGGTCAGCTGAGCGACACCTGAACGGTCGGCCTGCGCCAAGACCGCTACCTGCATGGCGCACACGCGGCGCGCGATCCGTTCAGCCGCGACCGCCAACTGCGCGATATCGGCGGTAGACATCGACCACAGCGATGCATCCCCGAACGCATCCAACCCAGCCGAGATCGTCGCAACCGCCGCAACGGCTGGATGCTGGTAGTCGGTGGTTTCTGCGCTCATGAAGACAACCTAGCGACAGCCACCGACAAAACAATCAGCCTGAAAATGCCTGTGGAATAAAAGAAATCGGCCACATCTCGAGTTCGTTGTCCACAGATGTACTGCCACCTCTTGACGATCAACCCGCTACCGACTAGGCAAACACGTCGTGCCGAACACACCCTTGAACCTCACCACGGTCAAGGCAGTTCGACGACCGCCAACACCGGCCGATGGTCACTCGCCCGTTCGATGCCGGGCACGTCAGGCACACCGCAACTTCGCACCTTGATCGCGGCGTCGACGAAAATGCCGTCGATCCGCTTCACCGGCTCGATCGCGCTGTAGGTGTACTCGCCACCACTGGGAGCAACTTCGAACGCGTCTGGATAGATGCTGGCAAGCGCGCGCCATGCGGGTCCGTCAGGCTCCTCGTTGATGTCGCCGGCAACGATGACCGGTGCGCCGCACCTAGACGTACGCGCGACGATCTCGTCGACGTGGCGGCGGCGCTCGTTACCCTCGAGATCGAGGTGGATGCTGCCGATTGAGAACCTGGCGCCACCGAGCTCGAGTGTTGCCAGTGCGATACCGCGTTGATGCAACCCGCGCTTACGCGTCAGCAGCACATCGGCGACCTCGATCACCCGCACTTGCAATGCAGCGAGGAGCAACATCGCGCCGGCCGGCCGGCCACCCGTGACGACAACAAGACCGGATTCCCTTGCCAAGGCAGCACATTTCGACCGCCACCGAAGAAGCCGCGGTGCTTCCTGGATGCAAACGACGTCGGGGTTGCATGAACGAATCACCGTTGACACGGCTTGCGCGTCGTCGCGCAACGACCGCACGTTGTAGCTGAGAACGCGCAACTGCGTCGGCAACGACGGCCCCTTACTGGACGAGAACTGCGTACGGCGACGATGAGGGCGTCGGCCCCTCTGTGGCCTGCGGGCCGATTGTCGGGATCAGTTTGTTGGCGAACGCGGTCGCCGTCGTCGCAATCACCGATTGGGTCCCAGCGTCGGTGACGAGACAGCTAGGTGGCTCGCCGGCCGGGCAATCACCCGGGTTCGTGAACCACGTTGCGTGGCCATCAACCGCATAGATGCTGCCGCTGATGTTGAAATTGTTTCCGAGGCTAAACGATCGCGAAACGACAACCGTTGGGTCGAACTGGTCGATCAAGATCGCAACCCCGGGAATCGCGTCGCCCTCGGCCCAGTTTGCCTCCGTGTCGGCGTTGACGAGGCTTGCGTGCAGCGGGGTAATGCTGCCGCCGTTCTCGGCCGTGAGGGTGCCGGTGCCGTAAAACACGAGAGTCACGCCCAGGTCCAGGGTGGGGTCTGTGGGATCCGCCGGGTCTGCGGCGAGGTAGCTGATCAGGTTGCCCTGGACGTCGAGGTTGGCATTGTCGAAGACGTACAGCCCCGGCGAAAGTGTGCAGTTGGTCCCGATAGGCACCCGAACGCTATTGGCCGCACCTTCGTAAATCCCAGGCCCGGGACATCCGTTGTCGACTACGCCTGGCGGCACAGCCACATAAGGGGGCGGAGGGTTGGGGCTGGGGTCCGGCAACTTTTTGCGGATCACCATAGGTAATGCAGACGACCCAGGTTCAGACTGCGCAGGCGCGGATCCGGCGGGCGCGGACTGTACTGGCGCTGACGCGGCCGGCGCGGATTGCGCAGGGTCGGACGACGTCACAGACTGCACGGGCATCGGCTGTTCTGTGTTCTCGTCTAGGTACGGCAGACACGGCCCGCATTCGGGCGGCGATTGGCCCCACTGTGCCTTTGCGACGGGCGAGATCCCGATCGAACTCACCCCGAACAATCCGCCGAAGGTTGCCTCGACGTGCTGTGTTGGCAGCTTGACTCGAACCTGGTACGGCGTCACACCAGCCGCGGACGTCGAAATGCAGGTCTCGGGGCCTGCGGGTACGAGCGGCGCCGGATCGTCGGTACACCCCGTTAAGTCCGTGTCTGTGGTTCCCAGATTCTCATCGACGTAGCTCTGAACCGCGGCGACGGCGGCCGCGATCGAACCGTTGCTCATGGCCATTGCCCGTACGCCGGCGAGCGACGCGGCGTCGGCGGTGCTCTGGGCTTGCGACCGCACGACCTCCGCGTGACCGATGTCGATCACGAGCGCCCCGAATCCGAACAGCACGACCGACAGCAACGCCACGATGACCGCCACGGCGCCTTCATCGTTTCGGCGGACACACTGGATCACGTGCACCAGCCCCAACCACCCGGTGGAGAAGCCTCCATCGTGGTCTTGTCGGGCACCTGCTGCGTCAGTGGAATGCTCTGTATCTGCGTTACGACCTTGGAACGGATCGCAACCTGCCCGGCATGGCGCGGCAGCGGCACATAACCCGTTAGGCCCGCCACGTCAATGACCTCGCAGACGATTAGTTCCTGCCCTGGAAACCAACCCGTCGTGGTCGGGTCTGTGCCCGGAAACACGACCGCGACGAACGCAGTCCCCGTGATGGAGCCAGTGTTGACCTTCACCATGCACATCAACTCGGCGACCTGTGGCGAAGCATCGGCAGGCGGAGTTATCGACGACGGGCACGGTGTAAGTGCGCCAACCGTTGCCTGGCGCGCTGCAGTTTGAACGCCCGATTCAGCGCTGAGGGTGTTACTGAAATACAGGCCGTAATCGATGATTCCGAACAGGATCAAAACGAGGATCGGTAGCACCAGGGCAAACTCCACGGCGGCGGCCCCTGCGTCGCGACGAGGGTCACCGGCGCGCGCGCGGAACGACGATCGCCGCCCAACCAGTCGCCGCATAAAGGTTAAGGCTAGCGACGAGAAGGCTTTAGCGGATGCGCGCGAGATCCGCGGCGCCCACAAGACCAGCAGAGCTTCCGAGCGCGGCGGCCAGGATCTGGGCGTGCGGTCGGTAGGCGCCCCCGCTCAAGGCCGCGTCGAAAGCCTCACGCGTCGGATCGATGAGCAGGGCGCCGGCATCTGCGGGACCGCCGCCGACCACGAAGCACACCGGGTCAAGGATCGTGGCCAGATCGGCGAGCCCTTGTCCAACCCATCGGCCGATGGTGTCGAAGCACTCCCGCGCCCCGACATCGCCGGCGTTGGCTGCCTGAGTGACCAACGGCCCGGTGATCGCGTCGACCTGACCGACGACGGCTTTCATCAAGAACGGCATGCTGGACGGCGCCGAGCGGGCAGTCTCTCGAGCGGCCCTGACCAGCGCGTTTCCACTTGCGTACTGCTCCCAGCAGCCGCGATTGCCGCAACCGCAGGTGCGTCCGTCGGGCACCACGCGGATATGGCCGGGCTCGCCGGCGATGCCAAACCCACCCCGGTAGAGGCGGCCCTCCAAAATGATGCCGCCACCGATGCCGGTGCCGAGTATCACCGCCACAACGGTGTCGCGTCCGCGCGCGGCGCCGAACCTGTGCTCAGCCCATGCGTGGCAGTTCGCATCGTTCTCCACGACGATTGGCAGGTCGATCAGCTTCGAGACGCGCAGCTTCAAGGGCTCGTTGCGCCACACGAGGTTCGGCGCGAACATGACATTCGCCCGGTCAAGGTCGATCCAACCCGCCGCGCCAATGCCGACCGCATCGACCTCGTGGCGGCTACGCAGCGAGGCGACGAGGCCGGCGATGACTTCGGCAATAGCTTCACCGTCGGTCTTCGGCGTACTTTGCCGATCCTGCTCGAGGATCTGACCGTCTTCGTCGACCACGCCGGCCAGCACTTTGGTGCCGCCGACGTCGACGCCAATCGTCAGGCCCATGGCGTCATGCTTCCACGCGGACCTTCAAAGCGCGCAAGGCGGTGTCGATCAAGACCTGCTCAGCCTTGCGCTTGAAAACCCCGAGAAGCGGCATGTCGATATCGATCGACAGCGCGTAGTCGACCTCCGTGCCGCCCACCGCGGGCGTGAGCCGGTAGCTGCCATCCATCGCTTTGATCGAGGTCGCGCGGACCAAGTGCCAGCTCACCTCGTCGTCCGCCCATGTGTATGCCAGCGCGTAATCGTCGACGACGACACCTGCGTCGAGCACAAAGCGGACCACGGTCGCGCGTCCTGTCTCGTCAGAGTCGAGGACCTCGACTGCCTGAATGAAAGTGATCCACTGCGGATACGACGGAAAGTCTGCGATGACCTTCATCACGGCGGCCGGCTCGGCGTTGATGAAGATGCTCGACCGGCTCAGTTCTGTCACCGCGCACACCCTACTGGTCGAGGACGGCCGAATAAGCGACGAGCGGGGAGTCAGACGAGCATGCCGATGATGTACAAGGCGGCGGTAATGATCGCGATGATCGCCGCCGCTCCGCCGGCAATGATCAGGGTCTGCGTGCTGACGGGCAGACCCCCAGGTCCGATGCGGTCGAGTACGTCTGGTTCGCCGCGTGCGCCGTCCAGAAATCCCGTTCCGCACGACGGGCAGGTGTCCTCGTCAAACGACACGATCTCCCCGCATCCCGTGCACGGCCAACCCACGGGCGGAGCTGAGGGATCCGCCTCGGCGCCGGTTACGGTCGGCGGCAGGAGGGCCTGCGCCGCGGCTTCGAGCGCAGACACTGGTGCGGTCGAAGGGTCGGGTGCCGCGGCCGCGTAGCGTGGCTCGCGAGTGCTGACGGCGACCGGCTCAGGCTCAGGCTTTGGTCGAAGATCTGCATAGCACAGGGTGCACCACTGCGCGCCTGAGCGCAGCAGCGCGCCGCAGTGCGGGCAACGAACATCGGCCTGGTCGGTCACGACGTTGTCGTCGGCAGTCAGGGCGGGCGCCTTGACCCCGCGTGGCAAATGGCCTAATCGCAAGGTTAGGCACCGCACCCGGCGCGGCCACGCTGCTAGCCCGACACAGCGGTGCTCCGATACGTTCCGTCGCGAAGCCGTCGAGCGCCTACGCGCGAGCAGTCGGCTGTCTGGAGGGAACGGTTGCGCGAGTTCACCTCGCCCGCGGTAGTCACCATCGCCGACGACGCGACCTTGACCGACATCGTCGTCACGCATGCGAGGACGAGGCCGGACGCCGTGATGTTCCGCCGCCGTCCGGAGGCGGCGGCACCAGGGACGCCAACAAGCACTTCCTGGACGCCGGTCAGGGCGGCGGAGTTCTTCGCGCAGGTCCAATCCCTGGCCGCCGGGTTCCTCGCGGCCGGATTTGCGCCTGGGCAGCGGGTCGGGCTGCTTTCAAGAACGCGTTACGAGTGGACCCTCACTGACTACGCCCTGTGGCATGCCGGCCTGGTGACCGTTCCTATCTATGAGACGTCGGCGCCTGACCAGATCTGTTGGATCCTCGGCGATTCGCAGGCCGTCGGCGTCGTGGTCGAGACCGACAATCACGCATCGACCGTCGCCGAGATCCGTGACCAGATCCCCGACCTCCGCAGCATCTGGGTGATCGAGAACGGTGACCTCGATGGGCTGGCGCGCGAAGGCGACGCCGCCGATCCGGCCGCACTGGCGGTGGCGCGCCAGTCTGTAAACGCGGCCTCACTTGCATCGATCATCTACACATCGGGCACGACAGGCCGACCCAAGGGCTGCGCCCTCACACATCGCAACCTTTTGTTCGGCGCGACCAGCGCCGTCGAGAGCCTGCCGGCACTGTTCACCGGCGACACCAGCGCGCTGCTCTTCCTGCCCCTGGCACACGTCTTTGCGCGCGACATCCAGGTCGCCTTGGTGCAGGCTGCCGTACCGGTTGGCCACTGCCCCAGCACGCGTTCGTTGCAGGAAGACCTCGCTGCGTTCAAGCCGACGCTGCTGCTCGCCGTCCCCTTTGTGTTCGAAAGGCTGTATGCCGGTGCACAACAGAAGGCGGTCGACCAGAACAAGGGCAGGATCTTCGCGCTCGCGTCCGCCACGGCAATCCACGCCAGCGAAGCAATGGACCGCGGCAGGGTGCCGCTGCCCTTGCGGCTGAAGCGCGCAGCACTCGACGTCCTCGTCTTTCGCAAACTCCGCGCGGCCCTCGGCGGTGACGTTCAGTGGGTGATTTCGGGCGGTGCGCCGCTCGGCGTCCGGCTGGGCCACTTCTTTCGGGGCGCCGGAATCCCCGTCCTCGAGGGGTGGGGGCTGACCGAGACAACAGCGGCGGCAGCCGTCAACCGACCTGATGCAGTCAAGATCGGCAGCGTCGGTCCCCCACTCGCGGGCACCACCGTGCGAGTCGCCGACGACGGCGAGTTGCTGGTGCAGGGAGAGCACGTCTTTGACCGGTACTGGGCCGATCCCGATGCAACGGCGGCCGCCCGCGACGCCGACGGCTTCCTGCACACCGGCGATCTCGGCGCCATCGACAACGACGGCTTCATCACGATCACCGGTCGCAAGAAGGAAATCCTGGTCACCGCGGGTGGCAAGAACGTCTCACCCGCCCAACTTGAGGACCGGCTGCGCAGCCACCCGTTGATTGCACAGGCGATGGTGCTGGGCGACCGGCGGCCCTACATCGCAGCGTTGATCACGATCGATGAGGAGGCACTGGCCACCTGGAAGACAAAGGTCGGGAAAGACCCGTCGCTGAACCTGGCCGACCTGCGCGAAGACACCGAGCTGCGGGCCGAGATCGAGGCGGCTGTCGAGGATGCCAACCGGGTGGTGTCGCGTGCTGAGTCGATCCGACGCTTCCGGATCCTTGATCACGACTTCACCGAAGCCGGCGGCCAGCTCACCCCGACGCTTAAGCTGCGGCGAAGCGTGGTCATGACCGAATTTGCCGACGACATCGAAGGTTTGTATTCACCCCCCGGACCAACCGCGCAGATGGCACCCTGACCTAGGAGAGGTGGGGGGGGCTTCAGGGGGATGCCCTTCAGTGGGATGCAGGGACGGTCGAGCAGACAAGCGAGATCGCGCGGCAGCCGGAGGTGAAAAGTGGTCGCCCACGCGCCCGCCACCACACCCGCTCACGTCGAAACGATCGGCCTGCGCGTCGCGTTCGGGCCCGTCGTCGCGGTCCACTCCCTCGACCTGACCGTGCAGCCCGCATCAGCCGTCGCCCTGGTGGGTCGCAACGGCGCCGGCAAATCGACCACGTTGCGAGTCCTGGCAGGGATCCTGCCTGCCACAAGCGGGCAGGTGATGGTCGCAGGTGTTGACGTGACGCGTGACCCCGCGTCGGCGAAGGCGCACGTCGGCTACTGCCCCGATGTCGGCGGCCTGATTCCTCGCGCAACGCCGTGGGAGCACCTCGCACTGGCGGCCAAGCTGCGCGGGCTCGGACCGGACTGGAAAGAACGCGCGAGTGAACTGCTCGATCTCTTCGATCTGGTCGGCGCGGCCGATCGGATCACCGCTGGGTTCTCCCACGGCATGGGGCGCCGGCTTTCGGTCGTGCTCGCCGTGTTGCACGCGCCGTCAGTGCTGCTGCTCGACGAGCCATTCGACGGCGTCGATCCGCTCGGCGTCGACGCCACTCTGCGGGTGATTTCCGAGGCGCGGGACAACGGTTCGGCCGTCGTCGTGTCAACGCACCTGCTCGAGCTCGCGGCAGCGGCGTGCGACGAGGTTGTCGTCCTGCGCGCAGGGCAGATCGTCGCAGCAGGCCCGTCTGCCGAGTTGCGCGGTGCGGCTGGCGAACTGCGGTACCGAACGCTGCTGTCATGACCGGGGCTCAACTCCCGGCCCTGGTCCGGTTGCGGTGGCGGATGGTCAGAGCCGAACGCGTACGGGTCGGGCTGCTGGTGCTCGCCGCGTGCATACCCGGCCTGCTGTGCGCCGCCGTGATCGCGGGTCAACTTGCGCCCCGCTCGCGATCGTTCGACGTCACCGTGCTTGGACCGACGGCGTTCCTCGGTTTCGCGGTGCTCTCGCTCGTCGCCCCGCTCGCGGCCGGTGGCGGCAACGAGCTGTTCCCGCCCGAACAACTGGTCGCCTACCCGATCCGACCAGCGACGCACTTCTTGGAGTCGCTGCTCGTCGCGCCGCTGAACCTGGCATGGATGAGCCAGTTCGTCCTGCTGTTCGGCATGACCTCGTTCGTAACCGGTGCCCGCCCTGGCCTCGGACTCGCCCTGGTCACGACTCTTATCTATGTCGCCATGGTCACGGTCGCCGGTCAAATGGTCGCGTGGGCTTTGATTGGCGCCCGCCAGAGCCTTCTCGGCAGGCGTGCTGTGTGGGCCCTGCTGGCGGCCATCGTGGTGACCACGCTGATCGTGCTGCAGGTGCACCTTGGCTACCGCGTGCTCGACAACGCGCCGACACGGCCGGCGGTGTCTGCCGTCCTGGCTGGCGGTGCGCACCGGTACGCCGCTTGGGCAGCCGGAACCGTGGCGCTGGTCGTAATTTTGGTCGGCTGTCTGTGGTGTGGTCCCCGGATCTGCGCGTGGGCTCTTCGACGCCCTGGCGATCGCACGCGGTTTCGGGAGTCGCGCGTCGAGCGTCGGCGGCCGATGCCGCCGAGCCCGCTTGCCACCCTCGTGCGCGTCGACCGTGCGAATGTCTGGCGGGCCGCACCGCTGCGCCGCGGCCTGCTCGTGCTGGCGGTCCTGCCCGGCGTCGTCGCAGCCACCGCGGCGTTGCGGTGGGACTCCCTGGTGCTGCTCCCTGCGCTCGTCGCCGCCGGCGCCGGACTCCTGTACGGCGTCAACATGTTCTGCCTCGACGCCGGGGGCGCGACCTGGCTGGCAACCCTCCCGCATCCGCCCCGGCTAGCGGTGACCGCAAAAACGATCGTTCTCGGCGAGACCATCGGCGGGAGTTGCTTCGTCGCGGCGATCGCGGGCAGCGTGCGCGCGGCCGGGCCGATCACGGTCGCCGACATCGTGGCGATGGCCTGCTGCCTGGCGTCGTGCACCGCGGTCGTCCTGGCCACCTGCCTGAGGCTGTCCATCCGAACTCCGCACCGGGCCGACCTTCGGGGGCACCGCGATACCCCGGCACCGCCAGCGGCGATGGCCGTGTATTCGGTGCGGCTCGCGACGGTCACGACCCTCATCGGCCTCCTGTTCGCCCTCTCCGCCCACGAGCAGTCGTTGTACGCCTGCCTCGTGCTCGCGTCAGGATTGGTCTCGCTCAGCGGGCTGTCTATTGCCCAGAGCTTCCGCCGATGGGACGACCCGTCAGTGCGGGCAAGAGTCGTCGCCGCCGTGTCGAACGGCTAAGCCCACCTCGCGCAAGATGACCGAAGTCCCGCCGCCCCCGTAGGCTTGCGGGACTTAGTCAACGCATCCTGCGTGGTCAGGCCTGCCCGGCTGCCCGCAGAGGTGCGAGTATGCGCGTCAGTCTTACCTGCACGCGAAGGGAGTGGTGACGCCGAATGGGACGCCGCACGGTCCTGCTCGTCGCCGCCGTCCTGATCGCCGCCCTCGGGGCCGGCCTGGTGCTGATCTACGTCCACGACGTGAACCAGAAGGTCAAGGCCCGCGAGGCTCCCGAGCGGATCCTGATCGCAAAAAAGATCATTCCAGCCGGGACGACGGGGGCTGCTGCGTCTGCCGAAGGCGACCTCCAGTTCAGCAAGGTCGCCCGCGAAGCCGTTGCCGCTGGAGCGCTCGCGACGATTGACCCAGTAGCCAACCTGGTCACCCTGGCACCCATCTACCCCGGCGAGCAGATTCTGTTCACGAAGTTCGGCAAGCAAGGGGCGTCGAGCGCGCTGACGATCCCCACGGCGGGGACGATGGCGTTGAGTGTTGCCCTTCCAGGCCCGGCAGGGGTCAATGGCTTCGTCGCCCCTGGATCGCAAGTGGCCGTATTCCTGACCGCGGGTGGCTCCACGAAGCTGATCCTCCCGCGAGTCTCGGTCATCGCGGTCGGCAGCCGCACGCTGGTGCCGTCGTCGGGCCAAGCAACCGGCACGACGCAGCAATCCGACGTCGTCACCTTCGGTGTCACGGCCGCGCAAGCACAGACCCTGATCTTCGCGCAGTCGGCAGGCGCCCTCTATCTCACGCTCCTGACCCCGAATTCCTCGGTCCCGTCGCTGCCGCCCACCAACGCAACGAACGTCACGAACGACGCCCAGTCATGAGTACCCAGTCATGAGCGTCATTGTCGAAGCCGACCCGACCCGAGCGGAAACCCTGCGGTCCGCACTCGGGCCTGGTGTGCTTGTCCTGAAGACACTCGATGACCTTCGCCGCCACCTCGAGGCACACCCCGGTGAGGATGCCGTCGTCCTCGGCCCGTCCGTCGACCAGGACGCTGCGTTCCACCTGAGCGACAGCATGCGGATCACCCGGACGAGCCTCGGCGTCGTTCTGGTGCGTCGGCGCATCGACACTCCCCTGCTTGTTGACGCGCTGCGCAACGGCATTCGCGAAGTTGTCGAGGAACGCAACCTTGCGGGTGTGAACGACGCGGTGCGACGGGTCCGTGACGTTGCAGCCGCGATGCGTCAACGCGCTTCGCACGGCGACGGTGAAGACGGCCGCCGCGGAGTCGTGGTCACTGTCTTCTCGGCCAAGGGCGGCTGCGGAAAGACCACGCTTGCAAGCAATCTCGCCGCATCACTGGCTGATGGCGGCCGCCGGGAAGTCTGTCTTGTCGATCTCGACCTGAACTTTGGCGACGTCGCTATCGTGCTTCAGCTGTTCCCTGCACACACACTGGCCGACGCTGTACCGCTACTCGAAACACTCGACCTACCTGCAGTCACCGCGCTACTGACACCGCACTCGCCCGGCCTCTCTGCGTTGGTGGCACCGGTCGAACCGGGCTCCGCCGAGACCGTGCCGGCGTCGCTCATCACGACGATCCTGCAGTTGTTGCGAGAGGAATTCGCCTTCGTCGTCGTCGACACACCACCCGCGTTTACCGACCACGTGTTGGCGGCATTCGACCAGTCCGACGTCATCGCCCTGCTCGCGACTCTCGATATCCCCGCGCTGAAGAATCTCAAGCTCACACTCGAAACGCTCGACCTGCTCAACTATCCGCGTGAGCGGTTGCGAGTCGTGCTCAACCGCGCTGACTCCAAGGTCGGGCTTGCACTGTCGGAGGTGGAGAAGACGTTGCGGGTGCCGATCGCGTTGCACATCCCGTCGTCGCGTGCCGTGCCGGCCTCCATCAACCGCGGCGTGCCGATCATGCTTGACGATCCGACCCATCCTGTGAGCATGGCCATTCGGCAGTTCGGCGACGACTACGTACTGCCGCTGGCGCGCGCGGCCGACCCGATCGCAGCGAACTTGCGAACGGATCGTCGCGGGCTGTTGCGGAGAAAGTCGAAGACGTCATGAGTCTCGCCGATCGGCTTGCCCAAGCCCGCCGGTCGCGCGACGCGAGCGCCGACTCCACGACACAGGCACTCGAGGCGCAGGCCTCGGCTGCGCGCCGCACAGCCGATCCCTTCATCGATCTCAAACGCACAGTGCACGCCACGCTGCTCGACAACCTCGGCCCGCAACTCTATGACACGAGGTTCACCCAAGCCGACCTCGAGCAACGGGTGCGGCACACGCTGCAGGGCGTGCTCGCCCAAGAAGAGACACCACTTTCGGTCGCCGACCGCACCCGCATTGCGCAGGAGATCGCCGACGACATCCTCGGTTACGGCCCGCTTGAGCCGTTCCTGCGCGACGCGGACGTCAGCGAAATCATGGTGAACGGCCCGAGCCAGATCTACGTCGAGCGAGCGGGTCGGCTGCACGCCGTTGCTGCGTCGTTTGTCGACGAGGCGCACCTGCGGCGCACCATCGACAAGATCGTCGCCCAGGTCGGCCGCCGAGTCGACGAAACGAGTCCGATGGTCGACGCCCGGCTTGCCGACGGCAGTCGAATCAACGCGGTCGTCCCGCCGATCGCGGTCGACGGCTCATTGCTGACCATCCGGAAATTCGCGACGGATCCGTATGAGGCAGACGATCTGATCGGCTTCGGCACGATGACGCCGGAACTCGCCGAGTTCCTGCGCGCGTGCGTGAAGGCGCGGCTGAACATCTTGGTGTCAGGCGGCACTGGCGCCGGGAAGACCACAACCCTCAATGTGCTGTCGTCGTTCATTCCGTCTGACGAGCGCATCATCACCGTCGAGGATGCCGCCGAGTTGCAGCTGCACCAAGAACACGTGCTGCGCCTCGAAGCCCGACCGCCCAACATCGAAGGCCGCGGCGAAATCAGAATCCGTGACCTCGTCCGCAATGCCTTGCGCATGCGCCCCGATCGGATCGTGGTTGGCGAGGTCCGCGACGCGGCTGCGCTCGACATGCTGCAGGCCATGAACACCGGCCACGACGGCTCGATCAGTACGGTGCACGCCAACTCGCCAAAGGACGTCCTCGCCCGCATCGAAACGATGGCGATGATGGCGGGCATGGAACTGCCGGTGCGGGCGATCCGCGAGCAGATGGCGAGCGCGTTCGACGTGATCGTGCACCAAGCCAGGTTCAAGGACGGCAGCCGGCTCATCACCTGCGTGACCGAGGTGGTCGGCATCGCACCCGAAGGCGACACCGTCGAGCTGCACGATCTGTATTTGTTCGATCACACTCCTGGATACGACGACGTCGGGCGACCGCTTGGAGCACTGCTACCAACCGGCGCCTTGTCGAACTTCGTCGCCAAACTCGCGGCGACAGGCATCCGCGTCGACCCCGTATCTATCGGAGTGGCCGCCGTTGCTCAAGTCGGCGCTGCTGAAATCGAGCAGGCGGACCACCCCTCATGAAGCACGCCGGCGCGTGGGCGACCGGAGTCATCGGTATCGCGGCGCTGGCACTGAGTGCGGGGCCAGTTGCGTTCTCGATTTCGCCAGCCATGGCGGCAACACCCGCACCGACCGCAAGCGCGGCGACCCCGTCGGTGCAGCCGACCGGACGCATTGAGAGCCAGTCGAGCAAGCCCGGCCAGCTCGACGTCACGTTCAGTGCGATTGGCCTGCCAGCCGGTGAGTCGGTCGACCTTGCATCAGTGCACGTCTTCCTCAACGGCACGCCGGTCGACAGCAAAGCGATGGCGGTCGGGAGTGCGACCGCGAGCGCACTGCCCGAAGCGAGCCGCACCGCCGTGCTCGTTGTCGATACCAGCAGCGGCATGAAAGGCACTGGCCTGGCCGGCGCCCAAAGTGCCGCGCTGGCGTTTCTGAAGGCCGTCCCGCCGGACACAAAGGTCGGGCTCGTGACTGCTTCGACCACCGGTTCGCTGGTCGTAGCGCCGACCGTCGATCGCGCGGCGCTCACCGCAGACATCAACGGCCTCGCGGCGAACGGCGGAACAGCGCTGTACGACGCCACCATGGTGGCGCAAAGGGCCGTCGGGACAACCGGCTCGCGGACCATTGTGTTGCTCGCTGGTAGCCGGGACGACTCAAGCAAGGCGTCACTTTCCCAGACCGTCTCTGCGGCGCAGCTGTCGGGCGCTGTCGTCGATGCGTTTTCCCTCGGCACAACTGCGACGCAGGTCGCTCCACTCCAAGAGCTAACGGCTGCGTCGGGCGGTCGGCTGTTTGCGACTCAGCAGGCCGCGGATTTCGCGGCCGCGTTTCGCAGCGCAGCGCAGGACATCTCGACCGAGATCCTGATCACCGCACAAGTTCCGGCCCAGTTTGCGGGCGTCGGCGTGACGGTGGCGGTTACCGCGAAGGCCGGCAACACAACCGTCACCGATACGGCGGCGTACCAGCTTTCGAGCACAACTGTTGCCGGCAGTACAGCGTCGAAACAAGCTGCGGCGGCGAGCCCGCGGCCTGAGAAGGTGACGATCACACCGCTCGGGAGCCATACGTACCTGATCATCGGGATCGCCGCCGTCTTCGTCGGGCTGCTCGCGATCTTCGTGCTGCTCGCATTCAACGCGAGGCTGCTGGACACCCGCGACACGAGAATGCGGCGCCGCCTGTCGTTCTACACACTCGCCGGCCGGACCACGCGCGCAGAGCCGCAACCGACCGCGCTCGGCGATAGCTCGGTGACGCGCTCGGCGGTTCAGCTAGCGGGCCGATTGGTCGTCTCCCGAGACTTCGATGCGCGGCTGGGCCGGCGTCTCGAAGCGGCTGGGGTGCCGCTGAAGCCAGCCGAATGGCTCGTCGTCCAGGCCGGATCCGCAGTCGGCCTCGGCGTGGTTTTCCTGCTTCTCGGCGGGGGATCCGCCGTGGCAGCCATTCTGGGTATCTTGATCGGCATTGGCGCACCGATCGCCTACCTGGTCATGAGGGAAAGCCGCCGCTCGACTGCATTCCTCGAACAGTTGCCAGACACGCTGCAGCTCATCGCCGGAAGCATCTCGGTCGGTCACTCACTCGCTCAGGCCATGGACGCCGTCGTCCGCGAAGACATCCAACCCATGTCCATCGAGTTCAATCGCGCACTGGTCGAGACCCGCCTTGGGATGCCCGTGGAGGATGCCCTCGAAGGCATCGCGACACGCATGGCCAGCCAGGACTTTGCGTGGATCGTCATGGCGATCCGGATCCATCGCGAGGTTGGCGGAAATCTGGCCGAGATCCTGACCACCGTGGCAGCGACGATCCGCGAACGCGAGCGACTACGCCGGCAGGTCCGCGGCCTGTCGGCCGAAGGCAGGCTGTCGGCCTGGATCTTGGGCGCACTGCCACCGATCTTCGCCACCTACCTGATCCTTGTACGCCCTACGTATATCAAGCCGCTGTTCACTGATCCACTAGGCGTCACGCTGCTCGGGGTCATGATCATCTTGATGATTACGGGCATTGTCTGGCTGCGTCGCGTCGTGAAGGTCGAGGTCTGAGGTGACGGAACAGCTGCTGCTAGTGGGCGGCGTCATCGCCATCTTCGCCAGCATCGTTGGCCTCGTCATGGCGCTCGGCGCGACGGCCTCCGACCGCCAGCAGGTCAACCGATCGCTGGCTGCGCTCGACGCACTGAGCCCGCGGCGCGACGAGGCAAGGCGTGAACTCGACCGGCCATTTGTCGAGCGCGTATTCGGCCCCATTCTGCTGCGCCTCAGCCGGTTCGGTGGCCAGCTACGCCTGCGCGATGAGGCGTCGAAGCTGCGCCATCGCATCGACCTCGCAGGAAACCCGGCTGGTTGGGACGTCGAACGCATCCTCGCGTTCAAGGTCATCGGCCTGGTCTGTGGGGTGGCGGTCGGAGTTGCCTTACCGTTGGCGCTCGGTGGCGGCCTTGCCGTGACGGCAGGAGTAACGGTCTTGTTAGGCCCGCTCGGCTACTTCGCGCCGGACCTCGTGCTGTATCAAACGGCGTACAACCGCAACGAGCGAATTCGCCGCGACCTGCCTGACTCGATGGACCTCCTCACGATCTCGGTCGAGGCCGGCCTGCCGTTCGACGCGGCACTGTCGCAGGTGGCCCGCAACACCCAGGGCCCATTGGCCGAGGAGCTGTTCCGTGTTCTTCAGGAGATGCAGATCGGGTTGGCCAGAATCGACGCCTTGCGCGCTGTTGCCGAGCGGACGAACGTAGCGGAGCTACGCGGCTTCGTCACCGCGATGGTGCAGGCCGATACGTTCGGCATCCCGGTGGCGAGCGTGCTGCGTGTACAGGCCAGGGATCTGCGGGTCAAGCGCAGCCAACGCGCAGAAGAGATGGCGCAGAAGGTACCGGTGAAGATCCTGTTTCCCCTCGTCTTCTGCATCCTGCCCGCGCTGTTCATCGTGGTCATGGGACCTGCCGCGATCTCGGCCTATCACTCACTTTTCAACCACTAGCAAAAACCACCAGCAGTGTTCAACCACTAGGACGAGCCGATGAAGCAGGGACGACGATGGGCGAGGCTCGCTGAGCCACGCACGCTCGCATTCGCCGTCCGGCTCGGTCTGCTCGGCTTCTGTTTCGTCGTGGCCGCCCTCGACGCACACCCGCGCCGTACAGTCGCCGGCGCGTTGGTTCTTGTCGCTGCCGCAGCCGTGGCCTACATACCCAGCAGCAACGTGGTGGTTCGGCGATTGCTGCCGACGCTCGAGGCATGCATCGCCGCCGGTGCCGTCATCGCTCCGCCGTCTGACCGCACAGGCCTGCTGCCCTACTTGTTGGCACCGGCCTTTGCGGCGGGATTGATTTACGGTCTGGTGCCGGCCGTCACCGCGACTGGCATTGCCGCATTCGTGTTGCTCACCGGTCACCTGATCGCGAAGAACCCCACGGCTCTGCACACCTTTGCGGCGAACTCCAGTCAATGGGTGCTGCTCGCGTTAGCAGTCGGCCTGCTTGCCGCATGGATTCGCCGGCTGGCCGCCGCGTCGGCCGGATCCGACCAAAACCGATCGTATGAAGATGCGTACGAGCTGCTCAGCCAGCTGCGGACGGTGAGCCGGCAACTCGTCGGGGGCCTCGACCCGGTGAGCCTGGCCCAAGGACTCCTGCAGACGCTACGTGCTCAGTTGCCGTACGAACGGGGAGCGGTGTTCGTGCGCGCCGAGGGTGGGCGGCTGCTCCCGCTCGCACTTGAGGGCGCGAGCTTCGTCGACTGGGACACGTCTCTTACCGACGACACCCCGCTCGGCAAAGCCTGGCTCACCCCGGGCCCGACGCTGGCCAGCGAGCCGCTCGGCCACAGCCCCACGGCGTCCGACCCGACGCGTTTCGGTCATACCGTGCTGCCCCTGCGGATGGGTTCACGAACCTTCGGACTGGTCGCCCTCGAGACGGGGCAGCGCCCCCCCAGCTATCGCACCGGGCCAGCCAGCTCTGAGTTGCGGCTAGTTGAGCCAGCGATGCGGATGGTCGACGAGACCGCGCTGCGGCTTGAGACCGCGCTGCTCTTTGGGGAGGTGCGCTCGATCGCAACGTCGGAGGAACGCCGTCGCCTGGCGCGAGAGATCCATGACGGGATCGCGCAAGAACTGGCATCGCTGGGCTACGCCGTCGACGATCTGGTCGCCGAGGCGTCCCAAGACGCGCAAGAGCACGCGCGAACGGGCAACCCGCCAATGGCCGACGTGCTGCGCAAACTGCGCGGCGAGATCACCCGCATGGTCGGGGAACTCCGATTGTCGATCTTCGACCTGCGCAGCGAGGTGCAGGCGCAAGTTGCCCTCGGCACCGCGCTCTCGGACTATGTGCGTGCCGTCAGCGTCGGGACCACGTTCTCCGTGCACCTGGTCTTGGAGGAATCACCCGACCGGCTTCCGATCGCGGCCGAGACCGAGTTGCTGCGCATCGCCCAGGAAGCCATCACGAATGCCCGCAAGCACGCTGCGGCCGAGCACTTGTGGGTGACGCTGCGCGTCGACCCGCCGAACGCCCACCTGCGGATCGAAGACGATGGCCGAGGCATGGGCACCGGGCGTCACGACAGCTTCGGGCTTGAGGTCATGCGCGAGCGCGCCGCCCGGCTCGGAGCAGATCTGACCATGGGTTCGCGCGAACCGCACGGCACCTTCGTCGACGTCCGAGTGGGCGAGTTTTCTGACCTCGAGACGGGGAACGACGCTACTTCGCCTGGAAACGACAGGCTCGATGACCTGGGCGACGTCCCGGTGCGGCCGGATTCGCGCTCGGCACGGTAACGTCGGCGGCAAGCGAGAAGAAAGGAACTGCGATGGTCGCGACCGTGCTGCTTGTCGACGACCATGAGCTGATCCGCCAGGGGTTGCGTCGGGCGTTCGAGCGCGCTGAGGACTTTTCGGTCGTTGCCGAGGCCGGCTCAGTAGCTGAAGCGGTAGCGTTGGCCAAGCAGCACCAGCCTGACGTGGTAGTTGTCGACGTCCGGCTACCGGACGGAAACGGCCTCGACCTGGCCCGCACATTGCGCGACCAGAACGACGAAATCGGCATCGTCGTGCTCACGATGTATGCGGGTGACGAGCAGCTGTTCGGTGCCCTCGAGGCCGGCGCCTCGGCATTCGTCGCGAAGGACGCTCCCGCCGAAGACGTCGTCTCCGCCGCCCGCCACGCCGTCGTCTCGCCAAGGTCGTTCTCGGCCAGCGATCTCGCCGAAGCGATGCGCCGTCGCCTCACGCCGTCCGGACCGCAGTTGAGTCCGCGCGAACGCGAAGTGCTGCAGCTCCTAGCCGATGGCCTCGGTGTCGCCGCGATCGCCCGCCAGCTCTACATCAGCGAGTCGACGACCAAGACGCACATCTCCAAGCTCTACGAGAAGCTCGGCGCGGCGAACCGCGCCCAAGCGCTGATGGCGGCCATGCGATTGCGCCTGATCAAGTCGCCTGAACAGTAGACGCGAGCTGCACCTTCGTGGGGCGCGCACAATAGTCTGGAAAGCGGCGGTCTGCCATCCCCCGTCAGTACGCAGTTTTCGACCAAGCGTCCGATACCACATGGCAGATGGAGGGCGCAGGCTCAAGACGCTGGGTGGGTTACGCCTGGCAGTTGACTCCGGCAGACCCGGGTCAGCACCGATCACCGCGAAGGGTTCGTCCATGATCGCCTACATGGTGGCAGTGCGCCGCCACGTGAAGGACGACAAAGGCGCGTCTGCCGTCGAATACGGGCTGCTCATCGCAGCAATCGCTGCCGTCATCGTGGTCATCGTCTTTGCGCTCGGAAGCGTGGTCAAGTCCAAGTTCCAGAAGACGTGCAACGGCATCAGCAACGGGACTACGTCTACCGGCTCTTGCACCCCCTAGCGGACTAATGCGACCAGCCGACGTCGACGTCGGCCGCTTACCCGAGCGCCCCGTTTGGTTCGACGCCTTCCTAGTTGGCGTCATCGCCTTCGCAGTCTTGGCTGCAACCGCGAACTATCACGCACCAAGCAACAATGACGCACAGTCGACCGCGATCGCCGCGTGGCAGCTAGCAATACACGGCAATGCGACGCTCACGGGTTTCCAAGGGCACGTTGCGTGGCTCTACCACGTCGGCCCGCGCTACGTGACGAACCGACTCCCGGGCACGATCTTTTGGGCGGCGCCGTTCTATGCGGCACTGGGCCGAGGCAACCCTCCTCCGGTCTATCCCAGCGCGCTGGCGGCAGCGGCAGCCTCGGCTCTCGCTGCCGCGTTTGCCTTTTCGCTTTGTTGTCGGCTGGTGAGCCGTCGAGCCGCCCTCGTCGCGGCCGCGCTCCTGGCTTTCGCGACCGGAACCTGGACGGTCTCAGCCCACGAACTATGGACGCACGGCCCCGCACAAGCAGCAGTCCTGCTCACACTCATCTGCGTGGTCCGAAATCAATGGCTGCTCGCTGGTTTGGCCGCGGGATCCGCCATCCTCATCCGACCGCATCTTGGGGTCGTAGCACTCGTCTTCTGCATCGCAGCGATCGTGCACACGAAGCAACTGAAGCCGCTGTTGATCGGAGTCGGAGCGCTCGCAGGCGGCGCAATCTTGCTCGCATACAACAACGCGTTGTGGGGCGGGATCTCGATCTTCGGGGGCTACGACCAGCCGGTAGCGGCGTCCGGTCACAAGGTGAGTGCACTGATCATCGGGCTCGCCGGGGACTTCGTTTCACCCGAGCGCGGCATGCTGGTCATGACCCCCGCGCTTCTCCTGGTGCTGCCCGGCGCTCGCGCGGCGTGGGCAGTGGCGCCGCCGTGGGTACGTTGGTCGACCGTGGCCGGATTCGCGTACCTGGTCCTGCAGCTTTGGGGTATCCGCTTCGGCGGCGGCGACGGTTTCTACTCCTACCGCACGACTCTTGAGACGTTGAGCCTGTGCGTGCCACTGCTGACCCTGATGTGGCGCGAGTGGACGTCACACACGCGGGTTCGTCGTACGACATTCGCTGCTCTTGCGACGATCAGCGTCGCGCTGCACGCATTTGGCGCGGTGATCAACTGGACCCCAGGTGGGGTGTTCAACAAACCATGGCGGATCTACCTTCCGGTCGATCTGGCCCACCACATCGGTGCCGCGCAAACGACCGCATGGCTAGCTGGAACCGCCGTCGCCGTCGTCACCGCGACTGCGCTCACCTGGCGGCACCAACCGACCACCAGAGCAAACCCCGACGCCCCGCACTTCCAGGTCGCCCCCGCCTAGACCTAGACCCCTCGCAGCATGCCCGCCAGCCGTGATGCTGCGGCGTCCCAGGTCCAGTCCCGCTCGACCCATGCCCGCCCCGCCGCACCCATCGCGGCCGCGGTGCCCGGATCGCGCAGGAGCGAAACGATCGACCCCGCCACCGCGGCAACGTCACGGCCGTCGACCAGTTGCCCGGTTTCACCGAGAATCACCGCGTCCGGCGCGCCGCCGGATCGGCCGGCAACGACCGGGAGACCGGTCGCTGAGGCTTCGAGATAAACGATGCCGAGCCCCTCGACGTCCAGGCCCCTGCGTCTTGTCCGGCAAGGCATCGCGAACACCTGGCCCGCGTCGTAGTAGGCGGGCAGGTCAGCCCACGCGACAGGTCCGCTGAAACGGACCGCGGCCCGCAGCCCTTCGCGATCAGTGATCGCCTCGAGCCGCTTGCGATCAGGCCCGTCACCGACGATCAACAGTGCCGCGTCGGGTACCGACCGCAGCACCGCAGGCAGCGCGCGGAGCAACACATCCTGCCCCTTGCGGGGTACCAGGCGCGACACGCAGACGATGACCTGACGATCGGTGAGTCCGAGGTCGTGGCGGACAACGTCGCCGCCCGCACCCGGCTTGAAGAACGAGGTGTCCACGCCCGGCGCCAACCGTTCAAGCCGCGTCTGCGCGGACGTCGAGAGCGCACGCTCGAGACGGCCGCGGGTGTATTCACCGAGGTAGGTCACGACGTCGACCGCGTCGCCGATGCGGCGCAAGGTCTGCCGGGCCACCGGAAGTTGTGCCCAGCCCGCTTCGTGGCCGTGGGTCGTGGCCACGATCCGGCCAGCGCCGGCTCGCCGAAGCGCCGGCGCGAGCAAGCCCAAGGGAGCAGCCGCGCCGAACCAGACCGCCTCGCAGCGGTGTGCCTTCAGTAGCGCTGCAGCTCGCTTCGAGACGGCGCGCGTAGGAAGCATGAGGGACGACGGGTGCCTGACGACCTCGAATCCCTGCGCGGCGTCGAAGGTGGCCGCGCCGTCCCAGGCCGGCGCGTACACCACCACGTCGTCGAGTCGAGCCACGAGCTCGTGGACGAAGGACTGGATGCCGCCGGCGCGCGGCGGGAAGTCGTTCGTCACGACGAGCGTGCGCGTCACGCCGTCATCGTAGGGCGGCCGATCTTGAAGCAGGTCGACAGAAGGCCGTTAGGGCCGCGACGCACCCGCGTAGTCGTGGCGAGCGCTGAGGTTGGAGATCCGGATCTTGGCGCCGGTATAGGGCGCCTCGATGAACTTGCCCCCGCCGATGTAGATGCCGACGTGATGGATCGGGCGGCCGAAGTACACCAGGTCGCCGGGTTGAAGGGCACTCTTCGCTACGTGCTTGGTCGAGTAGTACTGCGCCGCCGCGTTGTGACTGAGCGCGACGCCAGCCGCTGCCCAAGCCTTCATCGTGAGTCCCGAACAGTCGAATGTCCGTGCACCTGCCGCGCCATAGCGGTAGGCCTTGCCGAGCTGGGCGTAGGCGTACCGCAGCACCGCGGCGGCCTTGATACTTGCAACGGCGGGGACGGCGGGAGCCGCCACCTTCGCGACGGGAGCCGCCACCTTCGCGACGGGGGGCGCGACCTTGGCTACCGGTGCCGCGGCCTTCGCTTTCGCCGCCGGCAACGCGGTTCTCGGCTGGCTTCGGCTCACCTGTGTTGCCGCGACGACCTGAGCAGCCGCCTGAGCGGCAGCCTGTGCCTGCGTCGCGTCGAGTGCGGCCTGCTGCTTGCCAATCAGGGCGTTGATCGTCTTCTGCTCGGCCTGGAGCGACGCCTGGAGCGTCTGCACGCTCGCGAGTTCCTGGTTAGCCGCCGCCTGCGCTTGGACGAGCGCGTTGCGCGCGTTGGTGGCCTGCGCAAGCTGGCGGTCGCGGTTATCCGCAACCCGCTGCAAGTAGTCGGCGCCGCGCAGGGCGGCCTGCGGGTCCTGGGAGAGCAGCACGGTGGCGGCGCCACCAAGTGCGCCCGACTCGTAGGCGTCGCGAGCGATCGCGTCGACCTGTACTTGGGTCGAGTCGACGGTCGTCTGCGCTGCCGTGATCGCGGCCCGGTCCGCGGCGAGCTGGACCTGCGCGGCAGACAGCGCGTCCTGCGAAGCGTCGTACTGCTCGACAACGATCTCGGCCTTGTCGGCAAGAGCCTGGACTTGGGCCTGGCCGGCTGCGGTATCGACAGTGGTGGCCTGATCAGCCTGCGCGGAGCCGGTGGGCAGCAGGGTCAGGGCCAGCGTCGCGGTGAATCCCGCAAGCAAGGCAGCCCGGCGAGGACTGGATAGACGCCTGGCGGCGCGTGAAAGTTGCGGGGCAAAGACGATCTGAGGGGACGCCACGTGGGCGATCTCCTTCTTCCTCGGCGCCGGCCAAGTTAGCTGACGGGTTCGGGCTGGAAGCGGCCCTACAAGTGCGGCAGAAGTCCGCCGTACTCGATTCACCCCAACGGAGATTGGGTCCCCGGCTTCGTTGCTGCAGACCAAGCGGTCCGCACCGAACGAATTAGGCGCAGGCACCGCTGCCGTGCAGTTCACGGCTGGGAAACGGTTGCCCGCGGGCAGGTTAGCAGCGATCGAAGAAGATCGCTCGCCCGTCACCCGAACGGACTACGGCACCTCAGGACGCCGCGGACCTCGTCTGTCCCACCTGTCCCAGTGGCCTCTCCTGACCCTCTTGCAACGCCGAATTTGCAGCCGTTTCGGCCGTGAGCGCGGCCACCAGCCGCAGCGGTGGCACCAGGCCCTGATCGGCGAGGACGCTGATCGCCGCCTGCTCGGCAGCGTCGAGTTCGACGCCGGCCGGTGAGACGCCAAGTAGGACGGTGACCACGCAATCGCCGCAGGCAAGCCCGCGGACAGCGCAGCTGTCGCAGTCGATCAGCACGATGACTCCTCCACCTTCGTCGCGGACGGCTCGGGGTTAGCCGCCCGGCAATCACCACGACACTAAGAACCGGCAGTGACACTTTTCACTGCCGTCGACAATCCGCTCGCCGACTTTTCTCCCGGGCGGGCCCGGCGCCGCGTGGCGTCGCCGAACTGTCGGCCGACCGCCCTACCGTCCGGGGTGTGAGCACTGCAGTCTCGGCAAGCACTGGAACTTCGACACAGAGGTCGATCGCCGTCCAGGGCACCTTTGACGAACTCGGCGTCCCGCTGCGCGAGGTCACGTTCGTCGTGGTCGACCTCGAGACCACCGGCGGCGCGCCGGCGACTTGTGGCATCACCGAGATCGGCGCCGTCAAGGTGCGTGGTGGCGAGGTGCTCGGAGAGTTGCAGACCCTGGTCAACCCGGGCGAGCCGATCCCCTCATTCATCGCCGTCCTTACCGGCATCACCAACGGCATGGTCGCGACCGCGCCGCAGATCGACGCCGTCCTGCCTGCATTTTTGGAGTTTGCGCGTGACTGCGTGCTCGTGGCGCACAACGCACCGTTCGACCTCGGGTTCCTCAAGGCCGCATGCACCGGGCTCGGAGTGAACTGGCCCGGCTTCGATTCGATCGACACGGCGCGGCTCGCGCGGCGCGTGTTGACCAGCGACGAAGCGCCAAACTGCAAACTGGCGACGCTGGCCCGCGTGTTGCACGCGAGCGTGCAGCCAACGCACCGCGCGCTCGACGACGCACGTGCCACCGTCGACGTCCTGCATGTGTTGTTCGAACGCCTCGGGGGTCTCGGTGTGCACTCCCTTGAGGAGTTGCGCACATTCACCGGGCAGGTCACGGCTCAGCAGCGCAGCAAGCGTCATCTCGCAGAGGTGATGCCGCACTCCCCCGGGGTCTATGTGTTCCGAGACGAACGAGGGCGCGTTCTCTATGTCGGCAAGGCAAAAAACCTACGCACGAGGGTGCGCACGTACTTCACGTCGTCGGAGATGCGGCAGCGCATCATCGAGATGGTGGCGATCGCGCACGACGTCACCCCGATCGTTTGTAGTACCGACCTCGAGGCACAAGTGCGCGAGCTGCGGCTGATCGCGCAACACAAGCCGCCGTACAACCGCCGCTCGAAATTTCCCGAGCGCTCGGTGTGGGTGAAGCTCACTGTCGAGCCGTTCCCGCGGCTGTCGATCGTTCGGGGAGTCAAGGCCGACAAAGGCAGCTACCTCGGCCCGTTCTCATCGACGCGGTCAGCGGAGCTTGCCGTTGCGGCGGTCCACGAGGCGGTCCCGATTCGGCAGTGTCGCGCGCGGCTGCATCCACGGCGTCCGATATCGGCGTGCGTCCTTGCCGAGATGGGCAAGTGTGGAGCGCCGTGCGACGGCAGCGAGAGCGTGGACGAATACGCCGCCCACGTGACTGCCGTGCGAGACGCTATCGAGAGCGATGCGCGGGGTGTGGTGCGGACGTTGTTACGGCGCATCGAAACGCTCGCAGCGATGTTGCGCTACGAAGATGCGGCGACACAGCGTGACCGGCTCGCCGCATTCATCCGGGCAGCCGCCCGCGGGCAACGGCTTTCGGCACTCGCCGGCTGTGCCCAGTTGGTGGCTGCAAGACCAACGCCCGAGCACGGCTACGAGGTCGTGGTCGTCCGGCACGGCCGGCTCGTGGCGACCGGCACGATCCCTCCGAGCGCGGCGCCGCGCCCGTACGTCGACGCGCTGATCGCTACGGCTGAGACGGTCGTGCTCGACAGCACTGCCGCGGGCGCAACTGCGGTGGCCAGCGCCACGGTGTCATTTGCGGCGGCGAGCACCGACGAAATCGAGTGCGTGCTGCGATGGCTCGACTCGCCGGGCGTCAGGCTCGTCGAGGTTGACGGTTCGTGGTCGTGTCCGGCTCATGGCGCAGGCGGCCAGCGAGTTCTCCTCGACCTCGCAATCGAACTCGAGTCCGATCCCGACCCGTTCGCTGACCGCCGCGGCCTACGGCCAGTGCAGCGGCCGGCTCGCGCGAGCTAGTCTTCCCAGCGTGATCACCGCCATCGTGCTCGTGAAGACCGCAGTCGACCAGGTGCCCGACGTCGCACAGGCGATCGCGGAGTTGCCGGCCGTCACCGAGGTCTACTCGGTCACTGGTGAGTTCGACCTGGTGGCCATGGTCAGGGTGCGCGAGCACGAAGAGCTCGCCGAGGTCATCCCTGGAGGCCTGAACAAGGTTGACGGCGTGCTCTCGACCGAGACGCACGTGGCTTTTCGCACCTACTCACGGCACGACCTCGAGGCGGCGTTCTCGCTCGGCCTCAGCGACAGCTAGCCAGCCGCTCGAGCCGCTTGACTCGCCGCGATCCACACATCGAGCTTGCGGGCCCCTGAGCCGTCGTCTAACGCCGTCTCGCACCGGGTCATGGCCGTCTCAAGCTGCTCGACCAGTCGAGCCGCGTCAGGACCTGCATAGGCGACCAAACCAGCTGCTGCGTTGAGCACGACCGCATCGCGCACCGTACCCTTCTCCCCCGCCAGCAGGCGACGCACGACGTCGGCATTGTGCACAGCATCCGCACCGCGCAGGTCATCGGGCTGCGCAGGCTTCAACCCGAGAGCGACTGGATCGAGCACGCTGGCCGTCACCGTGCCGTCGTTGACAACCCACACCTGCGATGTCGTCGTGGTGGTCAGCTCGTCGAGCCCGTCATCGCCGCGAAAGATCAACGCCCGGTTGCCGCGCTTGGCCAGTACGCCGGCCATTACAGCCGCCATCCTGGAATCCGCGACGCCGACAGCGTTCGCCGTTGGCCGTGCCGGATTGGTGAGCGGGCCAAGGAAGTTGAACACGGTCGGGACGCCGAGCTCACGGCGCGGGACGGCGGTGTGCCGAAACGCCGGATGGAACACCGGCGCGAAGCAAAAGCCAATGCCGGCCTCGACAACACAGGACGCGACACCTGCACCCGACAGGTCGATGGCGACGCCGAGTTCTTCCAGGACGTCGGCCGAGCCACACGACGACGATGCTGCGCGGTTGCCGTGCTTGGCCACCGGCACGCCGGCCGCCGCAGCCACGATCGCAGCCATGGTTGAGATGTTCACGGTGTGACTACGGTCACCGCCGGTGCCGACGATGTCGAGAGCTGCGCCGACGTCCGGAACGGACGCCGCAAACTCGACCATCGTGCCGGCGAGGCCACCGACCTCATCTGCAGTCTCACCCTTGGCCCGCAACGCGATGGCAAAGCCAGCGACCTGTGACGGCGTCGCCTCACCACTCATGATCTGTGCCATTGCCCAGGCGGTCTGTGCGGTGGTCAAGTCGGTGCGATGGAGCAGCGAAGTGAGCAAGGCGGGCCAGGTCGGCTGAGCTCCCTCGCCAGGTTCGGCTGTGTCGGCCATGAGGTGTCCGCCCTATGCCGAGGTCGTCATCGCGACCGAGTCAGCGAACCGGCGCGTGAGCGAGCCGCTGCCGCATCAACTCGGCGACTGCTGGCGCCAGCGTGATGCCGTTGATCGGATGCGGCACAGCGGCGTCCGCTCGCGACCACGAGGCCAGCCACGCGTCGTCCCGACGACCGGTGATGACCAGAATCGGCGGGCAGTTGTAGATCTCGTCCTTCAGTTGCCGGCAGATGCCCATGCCGCCGCTCGGCACCGCCTCGCCGTCGAGTATCAAGACGTCGATGCCGCCGGCATCGACAGCCTTGATGACCGCGCGATGGGTCGCACACTCGATGTAGTCGATGCTGGGCAGATCCGCGACCGGCCGAGCGCCAACGGCCAACAGAATGCGCTCGCGGGTCGTGACGTCATCGCTGTAGACCAGCACGGTCATAACGGCTGGTGGCGACTCGGCACTGCTCATCGCGGGTGGTGCTCCTCTGGGCGGTGGGCGGGATATGGCTGGGCGGTGGGCGGGATGCAACCGGAGGCGGGGTGGGACGTCGCGATGCTATCGCCGCGAGGCACCCGGCGACGCTCGTGACCCCCGACTCGCCCGGGTGAGGGGGTCGCGGTGTGAACGTGGAGCGGGCTCGCAATAATGGCCCTCGTGGCCACTGCGACGACCCTCGGCAAGAACCCGGCGCATGGTTCACTGACGCGGCCGAGCCTGGTGAGCGTGGGCACGATCGTGTGGCTCTCCTCAGAGTTGATGTTCTTCGCGGCACTCTTCGCTATTTACTTCACAATCCGCTCGGTGAGCACACAATGGCCGCCGAAGGGAGACACCCTCGATACCAAATTCGACGGTGTCATCACCGTCGTGCTCGTGCTCTCGAGTGTCACCTGCCAGTTCGGTGTATTCGCCGCTGAAGAGCGCCGGTTGCATCGCTCCGGACCGATCTTCAAGTTCTGGCTGTGGGGTCTGCGCGAGTGGTTCATCCTGACGTTCTTCATGGGTGCAGTGTTCGTCGGCGGTCAGATCTTCGAGTACACGAACTATGTGAAGGACCACTTCGCGGGCCACGGTGGCATGACGATCTCGTCGTCCGCTTATGGCTCGATTTTCTTTCTAGCAACGGGTTTTCACGCCATGCACGTGACCGGCGGTCTCGTCGCATTTGTGTTCTTGCTCGCTCGATTGTCGCGCGGTCGGTTCACGCCAGAGAAGGTCACCAGCACCATCGTCGTGTCGTATTACTGGCACTTCGTCGACGTCGTATGGATTGGTCTCTTCTCGATGATTTTCCTGATCAGGTGATCCGCTGATGTCGACAACACCCGAGCCCCGAGCGCGTCGCCGACGTCGCCGGTTGGCCGGCTACGCGGTGATCGTGGGCGCGTTGCTCGGCGTCGGGACCGCCTACGGATTCGTCACCGAACGACCAGGCGTCGCGGAGGCAGGCAACCCCAGCCAAGAAGTCTTACAGGGCAAGGCGCTGTATCTACAGGGCTGCTCAAGCTGCCACGGACTTGCCGCCGAGGGTGGCACCGACGCGCCCTCGCTCATCGGGGTCGGAGCGGCCGCAGTCGACTTCCAGGTCAGCACCGGCCGGATGCCTTTGCAAGCAACAGACGCGGAGGCTCGCCGCAAGCCGCCGCGGTACACCCCGGCGGAGACCGCGGAGATCGCTGCATTCGTGGCCGCATTGGCGCCTGGCCCGTCGGTGCCGAGCAAGGACCAATACACACCGACGGACGCTGATATGGCACTGGGCGGGACGCTCTTTCGCACCAACTGCTCCTCCTGCCACAACTTCACTGGTGAAGGCGGTGCGTTGTCATACGGCAAAAGCGCGCCGTCGCTGAAGAACGCCACCGACCAACAGATCTACGAAGCGATGCTGACGGGTCCCGGAACGATGCCGGTGTTCGGAGACCGGCAACTGACGACCGCCCAAAAGCAGGACATCATCGCCTACGTCCAGGGCATGAAGGCCGAACCCGACCCAGGCGGCTTCAACCTCGGTCGGTCCGGAGCCATTGCTGAAGGACTAGTCGCCTGGCTGGCCGGGATTGGCGTTCTCGCAGGCGTGGCGATGTGGATCGGCGCACGAGCAAGGCGGGCACGATGAGCGATCAGGTCGAGTTGCACGACGAGGGCTCGGTACGCCCGCCCATCATCGAACGCGTCGTGCGGCCGCAGGACGCCGACCCGAAGAAGGCTGACTGGGCAGAGCGCAAGATCGCGTTGATGTTCTTGGTGTCGGCCGCCGGCACGATCGGCTTCATCGCGGCTTACATTGCGATTCCCACCCTTTCGACGACCAAAGATGTTCGATGGTCGAACTTCTGGCTCGGAATCTCGCTCACCGTTTCACTCGCCGGTCTTGCTGCGGGCATCATCGCGTGGGTGCGCTGGATCATGCCGGCACACGAAGTCGTCCAAGAACGGCACTCGCTGGCGGCGTCTGACGCCGACCTCGAAATCGCATCGCAGATCATCGTTGTCGGCGTCGAGGAGACCGGCATCGCGCGCCGCTCACTGATCAAGCGCTCCCTTGGGCTCGCGCTCGGCCTATTCGCGTTGCCCGGTGTGCTGGTGCTGCGCGATCTCGGCCCACTCCCACGTACGAGCCTCGACACCACGCTGTGGAAGGCGAACTCGCCACTCCTGAACGCCGAGACCGGAAGCCCAGTCAAGCTCGGAGACCTTGAGGTCGGATCCTTCACGACAGTGGTGCCGGTGCCGGTCGAGCAGATGTCCGAGGAGGACTACGCGAAGACCCCGGTGCTCTTGATCAGGCTTGAGCCCGGAATCAACAAGCCGGCCCCTGGCCGGGAGAACTGGGCCTATCAAGACCACGTTGCGTACTCGAAGATCTGCACGCATGTCGGGTGCCCGATCGGGCTGTACCAAAAGCAGAGCCACAAGTTGCTGTGCCCGTGTCACCAATCCACGTTCGATGTGCCGAAGGCATGCAAGGTCGTCTTCGGCCCCGCCGCACGTGCCCTGCCGCAGTTGCCGATCTCGGTGAACGACGCGGGCGAGTTCATCGCCACCGCGCCGTTCGACCAGCCTGTCGGCCCGAGCTTCTTCGAACGCTCATGACCACGATCAGGCCGGGTGGCGCCCGAAAGTCGGCCACGACACCCAACCCCGCTGGCCCAAAGCCCGCGCCGAAGATCCTGAAGAAGGGGCTCGGCGAGGTCGACGAACGGTTTGGCACTGCTGGCTTTCTGAAGCGCAACCTGAACAAGGTCTTTCCCGACCACTGGTCGTTCATGCTCGGCGAGATCGCGTTGTACTCGTTCGTCATCTTGCTGATCTCGGGCACGTTCCTGACGTTCTTCTTCCGGCCGGGCACCAATACCGTGATCTACCCGACCAACGGCAACTACGTGCCGTTGCGCGGCCTTCCGATGACCGAGGCTTTCGAGAGCACATTGCGCATCTCGTTCGATGTGCGCGGTGGCCTGCTGATCCGGCAGATCCACCACTGGGCAGCCCTGCTCTTCATGGCCGCGATCGTGGCGCACTGCTGCCGCATCTTCTTCACCGGCGCGTTCCGCAAGCCGCGTGAGACGAACTGGCTCATCGGCGTCGGGCTCGTCTCACTGGGCCTGCTCGAGGGATTCGCCGGATACTCCTTGCCCGACGACCTGCTGTCGGGCACCGGCCTGCGGATTGCCTACGGCATCATCGAATCGATCCCGATCGTCGGTACCTACCTGGGCTCGTTCGTGTTCGGTGGGCAGTTCCCCGGGCCTGACTTCATTCCACGGCTGTTTACGATCCACATCTTGTTGGTGCCGGGCATCCTGCTGTCGCTGATCACCGCGCACATGATCATCATGTGGCACCAAAAGCACACGCAGTGGCCCGGCGAGCACCGCACAAACGACAACGTGGTCGGCGCCCCGTTCTACCCCGCTTTCATGGCAAAGACGGGCGGCTTCTTCTTCGCGACGTTCGCCGTCACAGCAGGCTTGTCGGCCCTGGTGCAGATCAACCCGGTGTGGCTGTACGGGCCCTACAACCCAGCGCAGGTCGGTGCCGGCTCACAGCCCGACTTCTACATCGGCTGGCTCGAGGGCACGCTTCGCATGATGCCTAACCTCGAGACGCACGTCGATGGCCACACGATCAGCTGGAACGTGTTGATTCCGGCTGTAGTGATTCCCGGCCTCCTGTTCACCGCCATGGCGATTTACCCCTTCCTTGAAGCGTGGGTCACTCGCGACTACGCCATTCACAACATCTGCGACCGGCCGCGTAATCGGCCAGGCCGCACGGCGCTGGGTGTCGCCGTGCTCACCGAACTCGGCGTGTGCCTGCTCGCCGGCGGCAACGACGTCATCTCCGAGAAGTACAACGTCAGCCTCTATGCAACAACATGGACGTTCCGGGTCGCGTTCTTCGTCCTGCCGCCGCTCGCCTTCATGGCGACGCGGCGCATCTGCCTGGGTCTGCAGTATCGCGACGCCCACAGCGCGCAACACGGCTACGAGACCGGCCGCATTGTGATGCTCGCGAACGGCGAGTTCATCGAGGTCGAGTCCGCGCTGCCGGAAGATGTCGTTGCGCGCATGGGTCTTGAGTACCGTCAAGGACCGCCGCCGGCACTAGAGCCGCCCGTCGACGAGCATGGCGTGCGCTCGAAATCGCGCCACAATCCACTCGAGAAGGTCCGCGGTCGCATCGGTGGATTCCTGTACGAGCCAGACGTCGAGCCGTTGACGAACGGCCACGGCGACGGCCATGCAAGCAGCGGGCACGCGGACGGCGAACTGCCCGCGGCTGAGCAGACCGAACTCACCTCAGGCCAAGGTCACTCCGACTGAGCGGTTCCCCCACGACTTCAGTCGGGTTGGGGTGGTGGGCCGGACACGAACTGGCGCCCGCCTGGTGATGTCCATAGGCAACTGCCGTCGGGTTGGAGTTGCACGGTCCAACCGCCGAAAGTTTTCAGCCGGTGGTGTCGCCGACACAGGCAACAGCAGTTCTTGGCCGAGGTAGCCCCGCGGGGAGCGGGAATGTTGTGGTCGATGTCGCACACGGTGGCGCGAGTGTTACACCCGGGGAACCGACAGCGCCGATCACGAGCCATCACATAGTCCGCGAGCTCCACCGGTGGCCGGTAGATCACGCTGCCGTAATCCAGCAGGAACCCAGTCACCGGCTCGACGATCAGCCGCCGCCACTCCGCCTCGGCGGCCCCGTCACGCACCAACGAGGCCGGGACCGGCCCGTAACCGACCAGCTCAGCCGGGTGATCGGCCAACCCGAGCAGGGACGGCAGGTCGGTGATGAACTGCACCTGTTGGCGCCGCCCGTGCCGGCGTCGTGCGTTCGGATCCGCCAGTGCATCGTTGGCCCACGCCACCAAAGCATCAGAGCGGTAGGCGTCGATGCCCTCATCGGCCAGCCCAGCCTTCTTCGCCGCGGCTTGCAGTTGCCGCGCGGTGGCGTCCAATCCCAACCACACCGTTTGAGCGTCAATGCTCGACATGGTCACCCGGAACTCGCTCATCACCGCATCGAACAGGTCGACCTTGTCCGCCCCGCGATGAACCATCGCCTCCGTGTGCTCCGCCAACAGCAGATCGGGGGCCGCAGCCACGATCGCCCGGCGCAACGTGCGGCGAAACGCCGCCCAACCCTGCCCCTTTGGCCCGCGAGGCGACCCGCGCGTCAACCACGGCGATCCCAACCGCGTCCAGGCCGGCGTCGCGCACCGCCTAGGCGACCACCCGCGCATGCCAGTACCCCATGAGCCCCGCCGCCATCGCCACCTGGCACCTCGGCAGCATCTCGGTGATCGCCCGCGCCGTATCGACGCGGGTCTGGGCGCCGCCGCTGGTCAGCCCCAAACTCGCCGCGACCAGATTCGCCCCGGCGTCGATCGGGTCACGCTCCACCATGTCGGTGCTGTTCGGATCAGCTGCCGGCGGAGTCGGACCAGCGACCAGCGCAGTCACCCGCACACCCATCTCAGCCAGCCACGCCTGCTGACGCTCAAAGCAACGTGCGCATGATCGATGCCGAGTTCTCATCGAGACTGTCCACGTCCAACAACGACAAATACCCGATCATGGTGCGACCCGGCTCGAACTCCAGCAGATCTTCGTTGCACCATCCCGGACCAGCATCGGGCAACAACGACGCAGCAGTCGCACGGTCACACTCGTCGATAAAGAAATCGACATCGGCCTCGGCGATCAACATGGATCGAAGCTACCCACCACCACTGACACTTTCTGCAGACCCGCTTGCCCCGTTAAAGCTGTGCACGACTCAGCAGAATGTGCATAACGGCAACGGCCAATAAGCAGAGCGAGTACGCACGTCATACTGAGGACGACGCACGCGACTCATCCGCTGGGTCGTCCGAGACGTGACACAACCGCGTCGGTGTGCGTGCCTACTGCTGAATGTGAATGCCGCGGTAGTACTCGAGCACGAAGCCGAACGCCGTCAAGATGACGAACATCATGCCGAGGATCGCCAGCCACCAAGCGAAAACGACTCCCAGTGCGACGACCGCGACCGATGCAGCTGTGAACAAGGGCCACCAGCTGTGCGGGCTGAAGAAGCCGAATTCGCCTGCAGATTCAGAGATTTCCGCGTCGCGGCGATCTTCGGGGCGCATCCCCGTGCGACGGCCTGTCACGAAAAGGTAGAAACCCACGAGGAACGCGAGACCTACCGCAAGCGCCAACGCCGTGGTGCCAGTCGGGTCGTGCGACAGACTCCAGTAAACGATGTCGACGACCGCGAAGAAGACCGCGCAACCCGCAAAGAGCAGACCTTCGGTCTTCACTAGGCGCTGCCTCCTTCAACCGCTGTGCCTGCTGCCACCGGTGTGCGCGGCCGGCCAGTCAGTTCGGGGTGGTGCAGATCGAACGCCGGCCGCTCCGAACGGATGCGCGGCATGCGAACGAAGTTGTGCCGCGGCGGTGGACACGAGGTCGCCCACTCAAGCGACGCACCCCAACCCCAGGGATCGTCGACGCCGACCAGCGGCGCATGCCGCCAGGTTTTCCAGACGTTGAAGAAGAACGGGAACATAGAGAGCCCGAGGATGAATGCACCAATGGTCGATACCGTGTTCAGCGTGGTGAATCCGTCAGTGGGCAGGTAGTCGGGGATGCGGCGCGGCATGCCGATGACGCCGAGCCAGTGCTGCACCAGGAACGTGGTGTGGAACCCGATGAACAGCGTCCAGAAATGAACCTTGCCAAGCCGCTCGTCGAGCATCTTGCCGGTCATCTTGGGCCACCAGAAGTAGAACCCGCCGAACATCGCGAACACCACCGTGCCGAACAGCACGTAGTGGAAGTGCGCAACAACGAAGTAGGTGTCAGTGACATGCCAGTCGAGTGGTGGGGACGCGAGGATGATGCCGGTTAGCCCACCGAACAGGAAGGTCACGAGGAATCCCAGCGCCCAGAGCAGCGGAGTGTCAAAGCTCAGTTGGCCACGCCAGAGCGTGCCGATCCAGTTGAAGAACTTCACGCCAGTCGGGACGGCGATCAGGAACGTCATAAACGAGAAGAACGGCAGTAGCACCGCACCGGTGGAAAACATGTGGTGCGCCCACACCGTCATGGACAGGCCAGAGATGGAGATCGTCGCGAACACGAGGCCCTTGTAGCCGAACACTGGCTTGCGGGCGAATACCGGCAGAATTTCGGTGATGATCCCGAAGAACGGGATCGCGACGATGTAGACCTCTGGGTGCCCGAAGAACCAGAACAAGTGCTGCCACAGGATCGGGCCACCGTTGGCGGTGGTGAAGATTTGCGCGCCGAGCTTGCGCTCGGCCTCCAGACACAGCAGTGCGGCCGCGAGGACCGGAAACGCGAGCAACACCAACATGGAAGTAAGCAGGATGTTCCAGGTGAAGATCGGCATCCGGAACATCGTCATGCCGGGTGCACGCATCACCATGATGGTGGTGACGAAGTTCACGCCGCCAAGGATCGTGCCGAGCCCGGAGACGACAAGCCCCATGATCCACATGTCGCCGCCGACGCCTGGCGAGTGGGCCGCGTTCGTCAGCGGTGTGTAGGCGTACCAGCCGAAGTCTGCGGCGCCACCAGGGGTGAGGAAGCCACCGATGGTGATCAGGCCGCCGAACAGAAACAGGTAGAAGCTGAAGATGTTCAGCCGCGGGAACGCAACGTCGGGTGCACCGATCTGCAAGGGCACGATCACGTTTGCAAAGCCGATGAACAGTGGCGTCGCGAACAGCAGCAACATGATCGTGCCGTGCATCGTAAACAGCTGGTTGTACTGCTCGTTGGTAAGGAACTGAAGGCCTGGCCGGGCCAGTTCGGCGCGCATCAACAGCGCCATGACACCGGCCAGCAGGAAGAACAGGAACGATGTCGCCAGGTAAAGCTGCCCGATCAGCTTGTGGTCGGTGGTGGTCATCCAGTTGACGAGCGACGAGCCGCGGCGCTTGCGCGGACGAACGATTGGCTGCGCGATGCCTGCGGCGGTCATGTGCTGCTCCCCGACTTGAAGGCGGCTTCCATCTTCAGCAAGTCAGCGTGGTACTGCGCCGGAGTCACTATCTTCACGTGGAAAATCATCTGATCGTGGTTGAGTCCGCAGAACTCGGTGCATCGACCCTCGTAGGTGTTGCCCGCCTTGTCGGCGTCGATGTGCACCTCGAACTCGTTCTCACGCCCGGGGATGACGTCGCGCTTGAACAAGAACGCAGGGACCCAGAAGGCGTGGATCACGTCGGGTGACACCAGCTTGAACCGCACCGACTCACCTGCTGGCAACTCGAGCGTTGCTGGTGATCCGTGGGCGTTGTCGCCCGTGACACTTGCCATCGTCACGGCGGTCGCGTCGTTGGCGCTGCTCAGATAGTTGAACTGCCAATCCCACTGAAATCCGACGACTTCGACGGTGACCTGCGGGTTCGGCGAGAGCTTGTCGATCGCGGTCTCGTCACGCGCTGTGAAATAGAAGAGGACGCCGACGAAGATAACCGGCACGATCGTGTACAGGATCTCGATCGGCAGGTTGAACGCAAGCTGCGGCGCCGCGCTCTCGTCACGTTTGCGGTAAGCGATCACGCACCAGATGATCAGCCCCCAGACGAGGCAGCCAACAAACAGCGCAGCGATCCAGCTGCCTTGCCACAGTGACAGGATGCGGTGGCCTTCCGCGGTAATCGGCGTTGGCATCGCGAATCGCGGAACGTCGTTCTTCGAACAGCCGGCCACGAGCATGAGCGTCGCGACCGTCATCGCCGAGCGAAGGATCAGACCGGGCCGGCCAGGCCTACGGCGGGATTGCCGCGATGATCCGTCGGTGCTCGGACTCACGTGTCGCCTTCCGTGACAGGCCGGACGGGCCCAGACGGGCATGTGCACCCGCCCGTGCGGGGTCGGCAAAACCCTACTCCAGGCGGGTTGCCCAACTGCCCACAGGGCCACCCAAAACGTGGCGCGGCGAGACGCCGAACTAGGACTTCAAACTGGCGTCGACGAGGTGCCCGAGCTCCGCCGCAGCGTCGTCACCGAAGGTCTCTGAAAAGCGGTCGAAAAACGCGCCCGGCTTCACCTCGTACTCCTGCGGGCCGACCGTTTCCAGCACGTAGGTCGCAAGCAACGAACCGATCTGCGCGCACCGCTCGAGGCCGACGCCCCAGGCGAGCCCTGCGAAGAAGCCCGCCCGGAAGCCGTCGCCCACACCCGTCGGATCGGCCAGCCCACGCTCCGGCACCGCCGCTACGGTGATCGGTGGCTGGCCTGCCTGCTCGATGATCGCCCCGCGCGGGCCGAGGGTCGTCACTCTGACCCCCACCCGCGACAGCACCTCGGCGTCAGACCATCCGGTCTTGGTCTCGGTCATCGACTTCTCGTACTCGTTGGTGAACAGGAAGGCCGCGCCCTCGATGAGCCTGCGGATCTGCGCTCCGTCCATCCGAGTCAGCTGCTGCGAGGGATCCGCTACGAATCGGTACCCGCGGCCGCGGCACTCGTCAGTGTGTCGCAGCATCGCCTCGGGGTCGTTCGGGCTGATGACAACCAGGTCGAGGCCGCCCGCCCGCGCGGCTACTGGTCCGAGCTCGATGAACCTCGCGTCGCTCATTGCACCCGCATAAAACGAGGCGATCTGGTTCTGGTCGGTGTCGGTCGTACATACGAATCGTGCCGTGTGGTGCAACTCGGAAACATGCACCGACAGGGTGTCGACGCCGTGCCGTTCGAGCCAAGAGCGGTAGTCGTCGAAGTCCGCGCCAACCGCGCCGACGAGGATTGGCCGCAAGCCAAACGCCGCGATTCCGAAACAGATGTTGGCGGCGATACCGCCGCGGCGGATCTCCAGGCGGTCGACGAGAAAGGACAAGGACACCGTATGCAGCTGATCTGGCATCAACTGGTCGGCGAACCGCCCAGGAAAGGACATCAGGTGATCGGTGGCGATCGACCCCGTCACTGCGATGCGCATCTGCTCGGACATCACTCACGAACTCCCCTCGCACGGGCACCGCATGTTGCCGGGTGCAGCATCATCGCAGGCATGCCAAAGGCCCTGCCGACGGCAGGGCCTTTAGGTCACCAGAACTAGTGGAACGAGTCGCCGCAAGCGCACGAACCGCCGGCGTTCGGGTTGTCGATCGTGAAGCCTTGCTTCTCAATGGTGTCGACGAAGTCGACCGACGCACCGGAAAGGTAGGGCTGGCTCATCTTGTCGACGACGACGTTCACACCGCCGAAGTCTTGAACCTGGTCGCCGTCAACCGAGCGGTCGTCGAAGTAGAGCTGGTAGCGCAATCCGGAGCAGCCACCGGGCTGCACCGCTACCCGCAGCGCGAGGTCGGTACGACCCTCTTGCTCGAGCAACGCCTTCACCTTGGCGGCGGCGTGATCGGTAAGCACGATCCCAGTGAGGCCAGTCTCGATGTCAGTGACGCCAGTCTCGATGTCGCTGGTCTCAGTGTCGGGTCGTGTGGTGGTGTCGCCTTGAGCGGTCATCGATGTGCTCCCTGATGTTCGTCCTGGTCCCATCGTCTCACGAGCAACACCGGTTGGGGCGCCGGTCATCCCGAATGTGGGACCTGAGTCGAATATGGGGCACGAGTCACCTGCGCCACTCCGTCGCTACCCTGGTCGCCAGCCCGCGAAGCCCTGGAGCGCCAAGCGTGATCGCCGCCTCCAGCGAGCCGGCGTAGCCCTCGATGGCGTAAGCACCGGCGAATCCGGCGGCGGCCACCTGAGGGCGGCCCAGCAACACTCGCCCGGCGATCGCGATGCACGGAACCCCGGCGTCGAGGCAGCCAGCGGCCACCCTGACCGGGAGCTTTCCAGCCAGAGACTGGCCGTCGAGCGAACCTTCCCCCGTCACAACCAAGTCGGACGCCGCGATCAGACCGGCGACGTCCAACTCGCGCAGCACGAGGTCGGCGCCACTTTCGCGGTGACCACCGAGGGCGAACAGCGCGAGACCCAGGCCCCCAGCGGCACCGGCGCCGGGGAGCTGCGCCAACTCTGGCCCAATAAGGTCGGCGAACCTGGCCAGCCGCTCCTCGAGCACCGGCATCATGTCGGGAGTCGCGCCCTTCTGCGCTGAGAAGACCGCGGTCGCACCGAGCGGCCCGAGCAGCGGGTTGTCGACGTCCGTGGCGACGACGAGGTCGACAGCACGCAGGCGATCGGCGTCGGCGCCGAGCTTTTCGATCATGCCCGAGCCGCCGTCGTTGGTGCTCGAGCCCCCGAGGCCAACCACGATGCGGTCAGCCGCAGCGACGAGCGCGGCCTGCAGCAACGCTGCGACGCCCGCAGTCGTCGTCCGGCTTGGATCGCGTTCGAATGGTTGGAGCAGGTGCAGCCCACACGCCTGGGCCGACTCGACATACACAGTGCGGCGCCCGCCCGAATCGTCGACGAGCACTGCCCCTCGAACGGGTCGGCCGAGCGGATCGTCGATCTCGACCTCGAGCAGCCGGCCGTGCAGCCCTGCGTGCAGGACGGCGACGAAGCCCGGCCCGCCGTCCGACAAGGGCAACGTCTTCACGACGTCCGTGGCAGCGGCGTCGCGCCAGCCTGCGGCGATCGCGTCGGCCGCCTCACCAGCTGACATCGAGCCGCCGAATGAGTCGGGGGCGACGAGCACCCGCCGTCGCGCAGCCGGCCCGTGGTTCACAAGCCGCGCACGTTCACAAGCCCGGTGCGCCCCAGACGGGGAACCAGCGAGTGAGTTCCGGCTCGATCTTCATGTCGCCTGCGAGCGTGCCCTGGACCTCGATCTCGAGCGCGTTGTCGCGACGCTGGTCGCCGCCTAGCGGCGCGAACGGATAGAACGTGCCGCGCTTGTAGAGGTAGACCAGCGCCAACCGGCGTCCGTCGACATGGGCGAACGAGATCAGTGAGCACAGCAGTTGTGGCCCGAAACCGGCATCTTGCAACCCACTGTTGACCGCGTGCAGGTCGGTGACGAGACCCGGGACGTCCGCCGGGTCATGCCGTACGAGCAACCAGGTGTAGCCGAAGCTGTCCTTGCTGAGTTCTACCTTTGGCGCGCTGCCCGCTGACGATGAGTCGAGCAGTTGCTGCACGTCGGTTTGCGTGCGCGCGAAAGCAGCACCCTCGGCGGCCTTGAAGCACACGGAACCCAGGCCCGTCGGCGCAAAGTCGAGCCCCGCTTGAAGAGTCAGCGCCGCCGACGGCAACGCGAACAGGTCGTCGAGGTCAGCCTTTACGGGTTTCGTCCGGCCGAGCACCGTGTCCAAGAAGCCCATTCCTACCTGCCCTGGCCGAGCTCGCGGGAGATCTCGGCAAGCTGCTGAAGCCGCTTCTCCAGCGGCGGGTGGGTCGAGAACAGCGACGAGAGCGAGAAGCCAGGAGCAAGCGCCGGCGTGAAGAAGAACGCATTGAAGCTCTCCGCCGAACGCAAGTCGCGAGTCGGAATCTGACCCATCGCGCCCGTTACCTTCTGCAATGCGCTTGCCAGAGCGGACGGGCGTCCGGTCAGCAGCGCACCCGACCTGTCTGCGGACAGCTCGCGGTATCGCGACAGCGCCCGGATCAGCAAGAAGCTGATGGCGTAGACAATCGCTGATGCGAGCAGGACGACAAGTTCGACAAGTGCGGCGCTGTCTTGGTTGTTGTTGCGGCCGCGGTTGTTTCCACCGCCACCGAAGAGCGTTGCGTAAAACGCAAAGCGCGTGATCAGGCCGGCGAGCACGCCAAGGAACGATGCGATTGTCATCACGACGACGTCATGGTGTGCGACGTGTGACATCTCGTGGGCGAGCACGCCCTCGAGCTCTTCGTTGTCGAGCCGCCGCATGATGCCGGTGGTCGCACACACCACCGCGCGCTTCTGGCTGCGGCCCGTCGCGAACGCATTGGGCACGTCGCTGTCGGCTATCGCGACTTTGGGCTTGGGCGTATTCGACATCGCGCAGAGTCGGTCAATGATGGCGTGGAGTTCGGGCGCCTCTTCAGGCGTCACGATTCTGCCGTGCATCGCGTACAACGCGATCCGGTCGGAGCCAAAGAATTGGAACAGGAAGAAGCCACCTGCGATCACGACGATCAGAATCGGTGACAGGTGGATCGCGATGAGCACGCCGATGAACAGGACGTACACCAGCCCGAGAAGGAACATGACAAAGACCATGCGGGCCGATAGACCACGGTCTGCGGCAAAACGAGTTCGGGCCATAAGACGGACGCCGATCAGCCAGGGATGAGTCCCTCATCGCCGAGCAGCGCACGCACCTCCTCCAGGGTTGAATCAGAGCCGGGCAAGACCAACTCAGACGGGCCGAGGTGGTCGTCGGGCACCGGTTGCCCGACTTCGCGGACAAGGGCAAGCAGCGCGGCGAGAGTGTCCTGGAACTTGCTCTCGTCACCGCTCTCGACCGCCGCGAGCAATTCGTTGTCGAGACCGTTCAGCGCCTCGACCGTGTGGTCGGCAATCTCGAACTGACCCTCACCGAGAATCCGCAGGATCATGACGACTCCTCCGGTTGAGGGGCTGGCTGGGCGGCTGGCTGCTCGGCGGGTGCCGCGGCCGCGGATGTCGCCGTTGCGGCTGTGCCTTCGATCGCGGGCGTTGCGGGCGCGCCCGCAAGTTGCCCTTTCATGGCAGCCAACTGCGACTCGACATCGTTGGTGCTCGACATGCGGTCGAGCTCGAGCTGGATGTCGTCGGTGCTGGTACCGGTCGGGTCGTTCAGCGCACCCGAGGCAAGCAGCTCATCGATCGCACCGGCCCTAGCCTGCATGCTCTGGGTCTTGTCTTCCGCCCGCTGAACCGCCAAGCCGACGTCACCCATCTCCTCGGAGATGCCCGAGAAGGCCTCGCCAATTTTCGTCTGGGCCTCGGCCGCTGTGTAGGTGGCCTTGATGGTCTCTTTCTTCGTCCGGAACGCGTCGACCTTGGCCTGGAGGCGCTGCGACGCCAAGGTCAGCTTCTCCTCCTCCGCCAGTAGCGAGGCGTGCTGGGTCTGGAGGTCGCTGATCTGCTGGGTGAGCGCCGACTTGCGGGTCAATGCTTCGCGAGCAAGGTCTTCGCGACCCGCCGCCAAGGACGCGCGGGCCTGGCCGTCGTATTTATCGGCCTGCTGCTGCAGCTGGGTCGCCTGGAGCTCGAGCCGCTTACGGGACGTCGCGACATCGGCAACGCCGCGTCGGACCTTCTGCAGCAGCTCGAGCTGCTTGGTGTAGCTGTAGTCAAGCGTCTCGCGCGGGTCTTCAGCGCGGTCAAGGACCTTGTTGGCCTTGGCATTGAAGATGAGCGACATGCGCTTCATCACACCCATGGGTGTCGGCTCCTTCATTGGCGGTCTCGACGAGCGTCTCCACCCTATGTGTCGACGGACCGCACCGGCAGAGGGTTCCCGGGCAGTAGCCTGTGCTCCGTGTTCGGACGTGGAACCAAAGATGCTGCCGGGGTGGCCAACCCCGGAGATCCGCTCGGCACGGATGTTGGCCCGCCCACCAAGGGCAAGGCGACTCCAAAACGCCGTGAAGCGGAGGCGGCCCGGAAGGTCTCGGCCATCGGTGCGAGTGGACGAGCCGTGCGCGGCACCGGCAAGGGCGGCCGGCTGACCCCCGAGCAAGCCCGGGTGCGACGCGAGGCGATGCGCCGCGGCGACGACAGCGCTCTGCCCCTGCGCGATCGCGGCCCAGCGCGCCGATACGCCCGCGACTACGTCGACTCGCGGCGCAACGTGCTCGGCCTCTTTGTGCCCGTCGCGGTGCCGGTGATCCTGCTCGGATTCGTGTTCCCGCACGTCAAGGTCGTCGTTCTCATCACCACGTTCGCTCTCTACGCCTACATCCTGGGCTCGGTCTTCGACTCGATCCTGATGGCGCGAGCAATCCGCCAGCAGGTCGCCGTCCGCTTTCCCAACGAGCCGACCAGGGGCATCGGGCTATACGCCGCCATGCGGGCATTGCAGTTCCGGCGCATGCGGATGCCAGGCGCGCGGGTCGCGCGCGGAACCAAGATCTGACCGACCGCATCGCCCGACCGGCCGCCGCACGCCCTGCCACGGCGGCATAGGGTCCACTTCATGGAGTTCAGACACCTGGGCAAGAGCGGCCTCATCGTCAGCGAGATCGCGTACGGAAACTGGATCACCCACGGGTCGCAAGTTGAAGCGGACGCAGCGAAAGCGTGCGTCGCAGCCGCGCTCGACGCCGGCATCACCACATTCGACACCGCTGATGTCTACGCCGGAACTCGGGCAGAGTCCGTCCTCGGCGACGCGCTTGCCGGCACCCGTCGTGAGTCATACGAGTTATGCACGAAGGTTTTCTTCCCAACCGGTCCTGGGCGCAACGACCGCGGGCTGTCGCGCAAGCACATCATGGAGAGCTGCCACGCATCGCTGCGTCGGCTCCAGACCGACCACATCGACCTCTACCAAGCGCACCGGTTCGATATCGAAACCCCGCTTGAAGAGACGTTGCGGGCGTTCGATGACCTCGTACGGCAAGGCAAGGTCAACTACATAGGCGTAAGCGAATGGACGGCGGACCAGCTCGCGTCTGCCTTGCGCATCGCCGACGACATAGGTCTCGACCGAATCGTGTCGAACCAGCCGCAGTACAACATGCTGTGGCGGGTCATCGAGGCCGAAGTGGTCCCGTTGTCGGAGCGCGAAGGCATCGGCCAGATCGTTTTCTCACCGCTGGCGCAAGGTGTGCTGACCGGGAAGTACAAGCCAGGCGCCGCACCGCCGCAGGGATCGCGGGCTACCGACACGAAGGGCGGCGCGAGGTTCATCTCCGGCTACCTCGAGGACGATGTTCTGGCCCGCGTGCAGCTCCTGGAACCGCTCGCAGCCCAGGCCGGTCTGCCACTCTCGCAGCTCGCTCTTGCCTGGGTGCTGAACAACGCGAATGTGTCGAGCGCGATCATCGGGGCGACCAGACCAGAGCAGGTCACCGAGAACGTTGTTGCCTCGGGGATCAAGCTCGACGCGGACCTGCTCACGCGCATCGATGAGGTCCTCGATCCCATCGTCGAGCGCGATCCCGCCAAAACAGAACGGCTGGCGAGAAGACCCTAGTTCGCTGGCCTAGTCGCAGGGTCAGTCGGCAGGGTCGAGGCTCATCGGTCCGTAAACGACCCGATCGCCTTCGAGCAGGCTGACCCGAGCAACGCCCGCAGCGAGCAGCGGGCGCCATTCCTCGCCGAGCCACGACTCGGCGTCCGACTGAGTCGGGAAGGTTTCCGCGGGCGGCAGCTCAGCCGGGGCCACCGGCTCGCCGTCCGCACTCTCGTACCGCCACGACCAGCCGACCATCGCACTCCCGATCAAGTCGCGTCTTCGAACCTCACGCCGTCGAACAGAGGGCGTCCTACATCAACCCGCACCGCAGGCTAGCGCGTCGCAGCCCTTTGACCGCCACAGTTGTTTGACCGCGTCCTTTGACGGCGCGCCCCGCATCGTGGTTTGCTCGCGCCCACAACTGAAAACGCATCCGCGTTCAGGGGAAGCCGGTCCAATGCCGGCGCTGACCCGCAACCGTAGGCCGCACCGGCTTCTTTCACCGGTACGGCGAGCCGGATTACCTGCCGGATGCGAATCGGCTCCAATCGCCTGCCGAGGTTCGCGGGGCGGAGCCCGGGTCGCACCGACCCGTCAACGCCCCCACGCTGCGCCGTCTGCGCTCGTGGGGTTTGTGTTGTCAGGGGCGTCGCAGGGCCGGGATCTACGCCGTGGACTCCGCGGCCCGTCCCGAGAGGAACTCAATGTCGCACGGATCCATGCACGTCACGGAGCCACTGCAAGCGGCGCAGTTGCCGCAAGCACGCAGCCGCAGGGCCGGGTCTGCCCTCCGCTCGCTCACCGCACTCATCGCAGTCGGCGCCACCGCGACTCTCACCGCCACCACGATGCTCACCTCCACGGCGGCGGCCGCAACGCCGGCGCCGGTGGCGACACCGATCGCGACCTTCGCCCCAACCAACATCGGTCTGTTCGGTGCGCAGGATCCGACTTACGACGGCGTCTATCGGCAGAGCCTCGCGATCCTCGGCCTGGTGGCGACCGGGCACACGCCCAACGCGCCCGCCGTCGCGTGGTTGCTTGCGCAGCAATGCGCCGACGGAGCGTTCACTGCCTACCGGGCCAACACGGCGGCGGCATGCCAGCCTGCCACCGAGGACGAAAACGCAACCGCGGCAGCGATTCAGGCGCTGGTTGCGCTCGGGAAACCCACGGCGACCGCCGTGGCGGCACTAGAGCACTTCCAGCTGCCGGACGGCGGGTTCTACGACAACACGGCATTTGGCCCAGCGGCCTCGGACGCGAACTCCACCGGACTGGCGCTCAGCGCTTTGGTCGCTGCCGGCGTCGATCCGGCGAGCGTCACTTCCACGACGGGCAAGACCGGCGACAGCTATCTGCGCTCGCTGCAGATCGCGTGCTCGGCGACGACCGGAGCAGGTGCATACGACTTCCAGGGCGAGGCCACTTTGCACGCGAACGACTACGCGACCGTGCAGGGGTTGCTCGGTGAACTCGGTAAGTCGTTCCCGGTAAGCCCGGCGACCGCGTCTGGGTCGACTCCGACCTGCCCCGCGACCGTCACCGATGCGGCAACGTCGGCGGCAGCAGCAACGAGCTACCTCGCCGCTCGGTTGGGCGCGACGAAGGGTGCGATCCCGTCGGCTTTCGGGAGCGGCACAGATTGGACGTCGACCGCGAACGCGGTGCTCGATCTTGAAGCCGCTGGAGCTGGAACAACCGCAGTCGCGCCGGCACTGGCTGCACTGCAAGCTGGTACCAAGGCCTACGTGCAGACCGCGGGTGCGTACGCACCGGGACCACTGGCAACGCTGCTGATAGTCGCTCACGCGAGCGGCGTCGATCCGGGCGCGTTCGGTGGCGTCGACCTGACCACCACGTTGGCGTCGACCGAACGGGTCGCTGCACCGGCACCGCCAGCCGCCGCGCCGACGCGATCGCCGGTCGCGACGCCGGTCGCGACTCTGCCAGCAACCGGAACCAGCGACACGATGCCTCTCAGCACCCTGGGTGCATTGCTGGTCGGGCTCGGGATTGCCGCGCTGGTTATTAGCCGGCTCATTAGCGGGCCGGGTAGGCGCCGCCAGGTAGGCCAACACGGGTGCTGACCAGATGACCCTGACCAGGGCGCGCGCTTTCGGGCTCGCCGTCCTGGCGGCCTGCGCCGCCGTCGTCATCACGATTTCAGGTCGGGCCAGCGCGGCTGGCGGCTACCGCTACTGGGCGTATTACGTCACGACTGCGCATGGCACGACTTGGCAGTACTCGAAGCGTGGACCCGCCAGTGAGTATCCGGTCGACGGCGAGGTTCAGGGCTGGCGATTCGCCGTGCAGGTTGACGCAGGGAACGGACTCTTGCCCGGAGCCGCGCCGGACTTCGCGGCGCTGTGCAAGTCGACGCCTGCGAAGCCGGGTGAGTTGCGGGTCGGCGTGGTCATCGACTTCGGGCTCCCGACCGACGCCCCTGCTCACGAGAAGCCGCCGGCTGGGGTCGTGCGAGGCTGCGTCTCGGTTCGTGACGGCAGGACTGGCGCCGACGTCCTGGCGGCTGCGGCTGCGGTCCGGATAGGCACCGGTTCGGACGCCGGTCTCGTGTGCGGCATCGACGGTTACCCAAAGACCGAGTGTGCAGTTGCCGTCGCCGCCAATCCGGCGCCGGCTGTCGCAACACCGTCGCCGACGCCGTCCCGTGTGAGTCTCCATGCAATGGCGAGTGGGCAGCCAGCGATAACTTCGGCACCGACGACGCCAGCGACCACCGCCGCGCCGGCAACTCCGGCTGTTGCGATTTCGTCAATAGGAAGCAGTCCGGCGCAGTCACCCGTTCTCGCGCAGTCGCCGGTTTCGCCGCCGTCGCCCGTCATTGCTCCAGTGAGCCCGTCGGCGCTCTCGCTCGCGGCGTTGCGGTCGAACACCCGACAAAACCACGGTGTCGCGGCAACCACGATCGGTGGCATCGCACTCGTGGTGATCCTTGGCAGCGCAGCGATCTGGCGCACGAGAGCGCGCGGACGATGAGCACCTTGCACGCCGGTCGGCCCCCGCGCGCGTTGCACCCGGGTGCGTGGTGGGCATGGTCGCTCGCACTGGCCACGGCTGCGACTCGCACCACCAATCCGATTGTCCTGCTGCTGCTCGTTTCCGTCGCCGCATTCACCGTGACAGCGCGCCGGTCACCACACAGCTCACGATCGTTTGCACTGTTCCTTCGACTCGGCGTCGTGGTGCTCGTGGTGCGCGTCGTGTTCGACATCGTGTTCGGCGCGCAGCCGACTGGTGAGGTACTCGTGCGGGTGCCGACCGTTCCGTTGCCTGACTGGGCCGCTGGCCTGCATCTCGGCGGAAACATCACAGCGCAGGGTCTGCTCACGGCGGTCTACGGTGGGCTACAACTCGCGACGCTGTTGGTCTGTGTTGGCTCCGCGAATGCGTTGGCCAGCCCGCGTCGACTTCTCAGGGCGATGCCGGGCGCGCTCTACGAAGCCGGCGTCGCAATCACGGTTGCCATGTCGTTCGCACCCCAGCTGGCCGCCGCAGCGGTCCGGGTCCGGCGAGCTCGGCGACTACGCGGACGTCCGTCGTCCGGCGTCCGCTCGTGGCTTGGTATTGCAGTGCCTGTCCTCGAGGACGCTTTGGAGCGTTCGATCGAACTCGCAGCCGCCATGGATTCACGCGGTTTCGGCAGGCGCGGAACCGTATCGGCGGCCCGTCGGCGGTTGGTGTCGTCGGCCGTCGTCGCTGGTCTCGTCGCGGTTGCCATCGCGGTCTATGAGCTGCTGGACGCAACATCGCCGACCTTGATCGGACTTCCCTTGCTCGTGCTTGGCACCGCGATCGCGTGTGGTGCCGTCTTGTTCGGGGGGCGGGAACCGACGCGAACGAAGTATCGGCCCGATTCATGGCACGCACCGGAGTGGGTCGTGGTCGCGTCGGGCGTCGCGGCGCTCGCCGGCATGCTCGTTGCGGGTCGCTTGTATCCAGGGTCGCTGCACACGACGACCTATCCACTCGTCGTCCCGCAGTTGCCATGGCCCGCTCTGGTCGGCCTCGTGCTTGCCTTGATCCCAGCCTGGGCCACGTCACCGCAAATCCCTGTCCCGCAAGGGATTTCTGCGCCGCGGCAGCCCGTCGCAGACTCCCCCGAACCAGCGGAAGTCGGCCGATGATTGTCTTCGAAGCGGTCACCGTCACTTACCCGGACGCCGAGAGACCCGCGATACGCGACGTCGAGCTGTCGATCCCCGAGGGCGAACTCGCGCTGGTCATTGGCCGGACCGGCGCGGGCAAGTCAACGCTGCTGAAAGCCATCAACGGGCTGGTGCCGCATTTCACCGGAGGCACCCTCGCCGGCCGCGTCACGGTCGACGGGCGTGACACCCGCAGCTATCCGCCGCGCGAACTCGCCGACGTCGTTGGATACGTCGGTCAGGATCCGCTTGCGGGCTTCGTCACCGACAGCGTTGAAGAAGAGCTCGCGTACGCGATGGAATCGCTCGGGGTCTCGCCGACCGTGATGCGACGTCGCGTCGAAGACATCCTCGACTCACTCGGACTGACCGGCCTGCGCCACCGACCGCTGCGCACGCTGTCGTCCGGCGAGCAGCAGCGAGTCGCGATCGGATCGGTGCTGACGGCCGGCGCGCGGGTTCTGGTACTCGACGAACCGACGTCTGCACTCGACCCCCCAGCGGCCGATGACGTGCTCGCGGCCCTGACTCGGCTCGTGCACGATCTCGGGATCACGGTTGTCGCCGCCGAGCACCGCCTCGAGCGGGTCATCCAATACGCAGACAGAGTTGTGCACGTCGACGACGGTGGTCGAGTGCACGACACGACGCCGACTGTGGCGATGGAAAACAGCATCGTCGCGCCGCCAGTCGTCGAGCTTGGTCGGCTGGCGCAGTGGGCCCCGTTGCCCCTGTCGGTGCGCGATGCGCGTCGTGCGGCCGACGCGTTGCGCGCGCAGTTGGCCACTATGCCCGCTCCGCACGAACGGCAGCCCGCTGTCGGCCAGCCCGTCGTCTCAGTGCGCAAACTGCAGGCGAACTACGACGATCTCGTTGCACTGCGTGGCATCGACCTGCTCGCGCGACGTGGTGAGATCGTCGCGCTGATGGGCCGCAACGGCGCCGGCAAGTCGACGCTGCTCGCGCACCTGGTCGGGCTGAACAAGCCGACGGCAGGCCAGGTGGCCGTCGCCGGTCACGACCCACACCGCACAAGTGGCTCAGACCTTGTTCGCGACGTCGGTCTCGTTCCGCAGGAGCCGGCCGATCTGTTCTGGGCTGACACGGTCGACGACGAGTGCGCAGGCGCAGGGGGTGATGCTCGTGCGCTGCTCGATCGGCTCGCTCCCGGCATCGCCGGGCATACCCACCCGCGCGATCTGTCGGAAGGACAGCGGCTCGCGCTCGCACTCGCCCTGGTAGTGGCCGGCAAGCCGACCGTGCTGTTGCTCGACGAACCGACCCGTGGCCTCGACTACCCAGGCAAGGGCCGCCTCGTACACGTGCTGCGAGAACTTGCCGCCGACGGAACTGCTGTGATCCTCGCTACTCACGACGTCGAACTAGCGGCGGAGGTCAGCCACCGAACCGTCGTTCTCGCGGACGGCGAGATTGTCGCGGACGGCCCCACCCGCGAGGTTGTCACCGCATCTCCGGCATTCGCGCCGCAAATCGCAAAGATCCTCGCGCCGCTTCCGTGGCTAACCGTCGCACAAGTTCGTGCAACGCTCGCGGTGACGCCATGAAGGCGGCGCCATGACGACAGCAACTGCGATGGTTGCCCGCACCTCTCGACGTCCGGCCCCCGTCGGCTTGCACCTTCGCTCGACGTTTGCGTTAGCAGTCGCAAGCGGGTTCGGTGTACTCGCCTTCGGCTGGCCGTTCCTCTTGCACAGCAAGGCGCAGAACGTCGACACAGCACATACCGCTGACGCGCCCTGGATCTTCGCGATCGTATTGCCGCTGCTTCTCGTTGTTGTACTTGCCGAAGTTGCCGACGGCGGGATGGACGCGAAGGCCATCGCGCTGCTCGGCGTACTCACAGCGTGCGGCGCTGCCCTGCGACCGCTCGGCGTCGACGCCACCGGCGCGTCACCGGTGTTCTTCCTGCTGATCCCGGCCGGTCGCGTGCTCGGGCGCGGCTTCGGGTTCGTGCTCGGAACACTCACGCTCTTCGCGAGTGCTCTGCTAACCGGCGGCGTCGGACCCTGGCTGCCGTTCCAAATGCTGGCGGCCGGATGGGTCGGCCTGTTCGCCGGCTGCCTGCCGCCGCTGCGCGGCAAGCTGGAGATCGCGATGCTGGCGGCCTACGGCGCGGTCGCGGGAATGTTGTACGGCGCGATCACCAACTTGTGGTTCTGGCCTTTCGAAACAAGCGGCCTTTCTCACCAAATCTCTTACGTACAAGGGGCTAGTTGGGCTACTGAGGTGCATCACTACGCGGCGTTTTACGTCGCGACGTCGGTCGGCTGGGATCTCACCCGGGCACTGGGCAACGCCGTTCTCGTGCTAATCGCCGGTCGCGCCGTCTTGCTCGCACTTAGGCGAGCAGCGCGTCGGGCCGCCTTCACTGCCCCTGTGGCATTCGTGCCACCCTCACCGTCACCGGCGCTCTTGAGCGATCACCGCTGATGGACGTCACCCTGCTCGGCACCGGTGACGCGCCCGGCTGGCCACACCCGTTCTGCAACTGCGCGTCGTGCGCTGCGGCGTACGCCGAGGGAGAGATTCGCGCCCACAGCGCCGCGTTGATCGACGACGCAGTGCTGATCGATTGCGGACACGACGTTGTGCGATCGGCAGTGCGTCTCGGCGTCCGCCTCGACCGCGTTCGCTACTTGCTGGTGACGCATGACCACTTCGACCATGCGAGCGGAGCAACGCTGCTCGCCCGGCGATGGGCCGGCGTTGGACCCCTGACCCTCGTCGGACCTTCCTCAGCATTGGCCACGTTGTCGCCCTGGCTGCCACCCGCTGACCCTGAGGTCGACTTCCGGCCCGCCGCTGCGGGAGACGTGCTCACTCTTGGCGCTTACACCGTGCGAGTGCTCGCCGCCGACCACGACAGCGACGGTGGGGTCATTTATGACGTGGCGACGTCGACACATCGGCTGCTCTACGCAACAGACACCGGTCCGGAATTCACCACGCCGGCAGATGCGCACTACGACCTGTTGCTGCTCGAAGACAGCTGGGGGGATCGTCCGGTCGCAGGTGCTACCGGCCACCACGGACTCTCGTCTTTCGCGACGACACTCGCCCGCCTGCGCCGCGAGAACGCGATCGACGACCACAGCCGGGTCGTCGCGATCCACCTCGGCCACGGCAATCCGGCGCCATCGATCCTGCGGGCGCGCCTCGCCGCGATGGGCAGCGATCTCATGCCGGACGGCGCGGTGATCCGACTCGACGAGGCTTCGGCTGCTTCAACACCAGCTAGGGCGTTGCCGCGGCGAACCCTGGTGCTCGGGGGTGCACGTTCCGGAAAGTCGCTTACTGCCGAACGACTGTTGGCCGCGGCACCTGCGGTGACCTACGTCGCCACGGCGACGGCTGAAGCCGATGCCATGGACGCCGAGTGGCGGTCTCGGATCGCGGCACACCGAGCGCGTCGACCTGTGCACTGGGCGACCGTCGAGACGATCGCCCTGACCAAACTGTTGGCGGCGGCGCGCGCCGAGGATCCGCCGCTGCTCATCGACTGCGTCAGTGTGTGGCTCGCCACGATCATGGAAAACGCCGGCCTCTGGTCAAGCGAGAGCGCAGCGACGGCCAGCGCAAACGCTGATGTCGCGCTAGCCGAAGCGGTAGACGCCTTGGTGCTCGCATGGCGGACGACGGCGGCGCGCGTCGTCGCGGTCAGCAACGAGGTCGGGTCGGGTGTCGTGCCGCCCTACCCGAGCGGGCGGCGCTTTCGCGACGAGCTCGGCAGCCTGAATGCCCGGCTCGCCGCAGAGTCTGACGAGGTGTTGGTCGTCGAGGCCGGCATTAGCCGGTCGCTCCTGCACCCACGCGCCGTCCAATACCCACCCGCCGTCCAACAGGGTAACGAGGAGTCAACGTGACCGTCGCCTTCGATGCGGTGCCCGAACCCGACAACGGCGCTCGCGAGCAGGCGATCGCTCGCCAAGCGATGCTCACGAAGCCCACCGGCGCCCTAGGAAGGCTCGAGGACGTTTCGGTGTGGCTGGCCGGCGTCCAAGGTCGCTGCCCGCCGTTGGCCCCGAAGCACATCCGGGTGGTGATCTTCGCGGGTGACCACGGCGTGGCCGCCGCAGGCGTGTCGGCGTACCCCAGCGAAGTCACCGCGCAGATGGTCGCCAACTTCGTAGCAGGCGGCGCGGCCGTGAATGTGCTGGCACGTAGCGTGGGCGCCGGGGTGCGGGTGGTCGACATGGCGGTGGGCAGCGATCTACCGGTCCTCGTGTTGCCCGCCGAGGTCACCAAGTGGAAGGTGCGGCGCGGCTCGGGCCGCCTTGACGTCGAGGACGCCCTCACCCGACCTGAGACCGCACAAGCGGTCAACGCGGGAAAGGCGATAGCCGATGAGGAGATCGACGCCGGTGCCGACCTGCTGATCCCCGGCGACATGGGAATCGGCAACACCACGCCGGCTGCGGTTCTCATCGGCGTCCTGACCGGCCACGAGGCCGAACTTGTGACCGGGCGGGGCACCGGCATCGACGACGCCGCGCTCGCCCGCAAGCGCGCGGTGGTGGCGGCTGGGATCAAGCGAGCCGAGGGAGCCGAGGGCGCGCTAGCTTTGCTGCAAGCCGTGGGCGGCGCCGATATCGCCGCTATGGCTGGTCTCCTCGCGCAGGCTGCGGTCCGCCGCACGCCGGTGCTGCTCGACGGGCTGATCAGCGGAGCTGCGGCACTGCTTGCGCAGCGGTTGGCGCCGGGCGCTTCCGCCTGGTGGGCAGCCGGCCACCGCTCGGTCGAGCCGGCCCACGAAGTTGCACTCGACACCCTTGGGCTGACCCCGTTGATCGACCTCGGCTTGCGCCTCGGCGAGGGCAGCGGCGCCTTGTTAGCGGTACCGATCGTGGCTGCGGCCGCCGATATCCTCGGCGGAATGGCGACCTTCGGCGAGGCGAACGTCAGTAATCGTGGCTGACTTTGCCGGCCTCCGTCTCGCCTTGACGATGTTCACGGTCGCACCGGTGAAGACCTGCCGGATCAACCGCCGGATCGCCGGATCGTCAATGGCATGGAGCCCGCTCATCGGCGCCGCGCTGGCCATGATCGCGTCGGGCGTGATTGTCGTCGCGAGGATCGTGTATCCCGGCCCGGCGTTGTACATCCGCAACGCTAATCCGGTGTTCGAGGGTCCGCTCATCGCCTCGGCGCTCGCGATTCTCACGCTGGCGTTGCTCACCCGCGGTCTGCACCTCGACGGACTCGCCGACACCGTAGACGGCCTGGCGTCAGGCAAACCGGCCGAAGAAGCTCTCGCGATCATGCGCGACGGCCGCGTCGGTGCGCTGGGTGCCGCGGCACTCATCGGTGTACTTGGCATCGACGTTCTCGCATTGACGAGCAACGTGCTCGTGCACCGCGGTACGCAGGCATTGGTACTCGGCGTCGTCGTCGGCCGAGTGTCGATGCTCTGGGCGTGTACGCCCGGAATCCAGGCTGCTCGCCCTGATGGCATGGGTGCGCTCGTCGCCGGCTCGGTGCCGAGGATCGTCGCAATCTTCTGGACTCTCGTACTGTGCGCAGGCGCGACTTTCTATGGTCCCGGCTACGCCAATATCGAGGGCATCAACAGCGCGATTCAGCGGCTGGTGGCGGTGCTCGCTGCCCTCGCGGTGGCCCGACTTGTCGGCCGGCACGCGATGCGCAGGTTCGGCGGCGTCACCGGAGACGTGATCGGCGCATGTGGCGAGATTGCCACGATGACCTGCTTCCTGATCACCGCGATGGGCCACTAGCCCCGCTGCACGCCCCTAGTCGGGAGCAGCCCGGAAAGCTTCGAGAATCCGCTGCACGTCGGCGGCCGGTGAGGTGTCGTCGACATCGAGGACCAAATCGGCCACCTTTTCGTACAACGGCTCGCGGCCGACGTACAGCTTGCGCAGCGTCGCTTCGGGATCGTCGCCGAGCCACGGCCGGTAGGTACCTTCGACCCGCTTCGCGAGCGTCTCGATTCGGGCCCGCAAGAAGACGACGAACGCCCCGTCATGAACTTGTGCGCTGACCGCGGGATCGAGCACGATGCCGGCCGCCACACCGGCAATGAGGGGTGCCGGCATCGTCAGAACGTGAATAGCCGCAGCGGATTCAGCCGCGCGCATCGCCTCGACTCCGCGTTGTTGCAGCAGGTCGCGGGTCGGCATGCCGACCATCTGCTCGACCACTTGGTCGTTGTCGATGTAAGGCCAACCGGTGAGCGTCGACAGGCTCGCGCCGATCGTGGATTTGCCCGCGCCCATCATGCCGATGAGGACGATACGTTCGGCCTGGCTCATACGGCGCGGCTCCCTTCGATGAAGGGCGGCTTCACCACGCGCATCGCCGATGGCCTCCCACGAACATCGACCTCGACTTCGTCACCTTCGACGAAGTCGGGCCGCAGCAAGGCGAGCGCGATGCCGACCCGGCGGGTGGGCGAGAACGTGCCACTTGTCACCTCACCGACGACCTCGCCGTCCCGCGACTTCACGACCATGTGCGGTCGCGGGATGCCGCGGTCGAGGGACTCAAGGCCCCGCAAGACCCGGCTTGGTCCCGCGGCTCGCTCGGCGAGCAGCACGTCGCGTCCCCAAAATGCCGGCTTCTTCCAGCCGACGGCCCACCCGACGCGCGCCTGATTCGCCGTGATGTCGAGCGAGAGATCCTGCCCGTGCAGCGGGTAACCCATTTCGGTGCGCAGCGTGTCACGAGCACCAAGCCCACAAGCGCGGACGCCGAGGGGCGCGCCAGCTGCAAATAGCTGATCCCACACTGCTCCGGCGTCGGCACTGCGCACCACCAGTTCGTAGCCGCGCTCGCCGGTGTAGCCGGATCGACATACCGTGACGTCCGCGCTGACGCCTGCATCCGACGTCCACTCGGTATCGATGAACGACATGTACGGATGCTCAGACGGCAACTCGATCGCAGCGAGGAGCTCGGGTGAGCGCGGCCCTTGGACAGCGAGCACCGCGAAGTCACGGTGCAGATTGCGCACATCGACGCCGTCGGGTGCGGCAGCTGTGAGCCGACGCACCACCTCGGCGGTATTCGCGGCGTTCGGTACAAGGAAGACATCGTCGTTGCCCCGCAGGTAGACGATCAGGTCGTCGACGACACCGCCGGAGGAATCGTCGGCGCAGAGCGTGTATTGCGCACCTCGTGCGCCGTGCGTGTACTCCGCGGAACTGATCCGCGACAGGTCGTTGGTCAAGGTGGCATCGATGAACCCGGCGGCACCAGGGCCGCGCACCGACGCCTTGCCGAGGTGTGACACGTCGAAGACACCGACGTTTTCGCGGACCGCGGTGTGCTCGGCAATGACTCCCCCGCCGGCGTACTCCAGCGGCATCGTCCAACCCCCGAACTCGCCCATCTTCGCTCCGAGCGCGAGGTGGCGATCGTGCAGCGGCGAGTGGAGCAGCTCGCCGGCGCTGGCGGCGTGCGGAGGGGCATCTGTCATGGGCGGACGTTACCGCTTCCGTCCAGCGGACACCCTCCCCACGGAAATGTCTCAGGTCCTTCGTAGGTTGGGGCCTACAGTCGAAGAAGTCGGCCAGACGTCCGCCCGCCGTAAGTAGCCGCATCTCAGGGGTACCAATGAGTCAGAACGCGACCGGCACGTCTTCGCCCGCTCCCGCGGCGCACGAGTCGGCCACCCACGCACACATCCCCTCGTGGGCAGTGCTCGCCATCGCCTGTGCGGCGCAATTCATGGTCGTCCTCGACATCTCGATCGTGAACGTGGCGCTGCCCAAGATGGGCCAGTCGCTGCACATGAACCAGAGCGAGCTGCAATGGGTGGTCAACGCCTACGCGCTGACGTTCGCCGGCTTTCTGCTGCTGGGCGGTCGCGCCGGTGACCTGTTCGGGCGTAAGAAGATCTTCCTTCTCGGTCTCATCGTGTTCGTCGGCGCGAGCTTGGTCGGCGGCTTCGCACAGAACGGGACGATGCTCGAAATCGCGCGTGCGGCGCAGGGTCTCGGCGGCGCGATCTTGGCCCCGTCGACGCTGAGCTTGCTGACCACGACCTACACCGAGCAGCGGGAGCGCGCTCGCGCGCTCGGCCTCTGGAGTGCCACGGCCGGCAGCGGTGGCGCGTTCGGCGTCATGGCTGGCGGCATCCTCACCGACGAGTTGAGCTGGCGGTGGGTGCTGTTCGTGAACGTGCCGATCGGCGCCGTTCTGTTCGCTGCGGCGTGGGTTTCGCTGCGCGAATCGCGTGGTCAGATTCGAACGGTTCGCGCCCTCGACATCCCGGGCACGATCACCGTGACTGGTGGCCTGGCCGTCATCGTCTATGCGATCGTCAGCACCAACGAGCACCCGTGGGGCTCCGCGCGCACCCTGATCACCCTCGCTATCGGTGTTGCACTGCTCGCCGCGTTCGTCACCATCGAGCGCTACAGCCCGCAACCGCTGGTACCGCTTCGCATCTTCAAGCTGCGCGCGCTGTCATCGGCTAACGGCATCGCTATCGCCGTTGGCGCAGTGATGTTCTCGATGTTCTTCTTCCTGTCGCTGTACATGCAGGACGTTCTCGGCTTCAGCGCCTTGAAGACCGGGTTCGCGTTCGTCCCCGGTGCCCTCATGATCATCCTCGGGGCACAGACCGCATCGCGGCTTGTCAGCAAGGTCGGCCCACGCCGCATCATCGTGATCGGCGGGACGCTGGCCGCCATCGGCATGTGGTGGTTGTCGCGGCTGCCCACGACCGGCAACTACTACGCCCACGTGCTGGTGCCGATGATGCTCGTGTCTGGTGGGCTCGGGCTTTCGATCGTGCCGGTGACGGTCGCCGCGACGTTGGGGGTCGACCGCAGCGAGGCGGGCCTGGCGTCCGGGCTGGTCAACACCACCCGGCAGGTCGGTGGTGCGCTGGGCCTCGCGATTCTGGCAACGATTGCGACCGACCGCTCCCACGGCCTTCGAACCCCGGGCGCTCTGAGCTCCGGATTCGACCGCGCGTTCCTCGTCGGTGGGTTCATCGCGCTGCTCGGTGCCGTGCTCGCCCTGACGCTGCCGAGCCGAAACACCCACGTGGCGGCCGTCGAACAAAGCGCCCGCGACCACAGCGGGCCACCGCAGCCCGCGGTCGCCGAGCACTAACACTCCGACGACCACCGCACTCCTACAGCCACTGGCGGGATACGATCGGCGGCCGTGACTGCCATCGCGCTTGCCGTCGAATCCGCCGACCAGATCAAGGCGGATGCCGTCGTTGTCGGCGTCGCCGCAGGCCCAGACGGGCGACCCGTGCTCGCTCCCGGCTCGGAAGCTATCAACACTGCGCTGGGCCGGCGACTGGTGGCCGCGCTGGTCAGCCTCGGTGCGACCGGTCAGGCGAGCGAATGCCATCGGATCGCCACCCTAGGCGCGACCGCGGCTCCGGTAGTTGTTGTCGTCGGCCTCGGCACGCCTGTCCGCCGGGGCCAGCAGTTCGCACCCGAGGTGCTGCGCCGTGCCGCCGGCGTAGCGGTTCGTTCGCTCGCGGGCACCGGCAAAGTCGCGATCTCACTCGGAACGGCCGCCGATGGGACGATCACCGACGAATCCGTGCAGGCGGTCGCCGACGGGGCGTTGCTCGGTGCGTACTCCTACCGGCGCTACCGCAATGCGACGCTGCATGGATACCTCCCCCCGGTCAGGTCAGTGGTAGTGCTCGTCGCCGATCCGATCCAACGATCGGCCAAGCAAGTTGTCGCGCGAGCCAAGATCGTCTGCGACGCGGTGTGCACAGTCCGCGACCTCGTCAACACACCGCCGTCCGATTTGCACCCGCGCGAGTTCGCCGAAATCGCAACAGCTGAAGCGAATCGGGTCGGCCTCGCGATCGAGGTGCTCGACGAGAAAGCCCTGAAGAAGGGCGGCTACGGCGGCATCATCGGCGTCGGGCAAGGGTCGGTGAATCCCCCACGACTCGTTCGGGTGGCGTATCGGCACCCTAAGGCGACCAAGACCATCGCCCTTGTCGGCAAGGGCATCACCTTCGACTCCGGCGGTCTTTCGCTCAAGCCAGCGGCGCCCATGGAGTGGATGAAGTCCGACATGGGCGGCGCGGCGGCGGTGGTCATGGCGATAGTCGCGATCGCCCAACTGAAGTTCCCGGTGAACGTCACCGGCTGGGCGCCGCTCGCTGAGAACATGCCATCAGGTTCGGCGCAGCGGCCATCTGACGTGATCACCATCTACGGCGGCAAGACGGTTGAGGTGCTCAACACCGACGCAGAGGGCAGGCTGGTTCTCGCCGACGCGCTCGTGCGCGCCAGTGAAGAACAACCCGACCTGATCGTCGATGCCGCGACGCTGACCGGGGCACAGGCCGTCGCGCTCGGCAACCGGATGTCTGGCGTCATGGCCAACGATGACGACTTCCGGAACGCGGTCGTCGACGCCGCGACCCGGGCCGGCGAGCACATGTGGCCGATGCCAATTCCTCCGGAGCTTCGCAAGTCGCTCGACTCCTCGGTCGCCGATATCGCGAATATGGGCGAATCGTTCGGCGGCATGCTGGTCGCGGCGAGCTTCCTGTCCGACTTCGTCGGAAAGCGCGACGGAGAACCCATCCGCTGGGCGCACCTCGACATTGCCGGTCCGGCATTCAACCAAGGCGATGCGTACGGCTACACCCCGAAGGGCGGCACTGGCGCCGCTGTGCGCACCCTCGTCCAACTCGCGGACGACGTGGCGGGCGGTCGGCTCTGACGCGCGGACTCACGCGCGAGACCGGCGTGGGAGAATGATGTTGTGCGCCGCGGCGATCCCGCAGGCGCTGCACCGTCGGTGCGCAACCACTCGCGTAGGGAGTGCTCGTGGCAGACGAGAACGGCACGTTTGACCTGGTCATCCTCGGCGGCGGGAGTGGCGGCTACGCGGCCGCTTTTCGGGCGACCGAACTCGGGCTCTCGGTCGCACTGATCGAAAAGGACAAGGTCGGCGGCACCTGCCTGCATCGGGGCTGCATCCCGACGAAGGCGCTGCTCCACGCGGCCGAGATTGCTGACGGCGCTCGCGACGGCGCATCAGTCGGCGTCAAATCAACGTTCGACGGCATCGACGTTCCGGCCGTGCACGCCTACAAGGATGGTGTGGTGAACCGCCTCTACAAGGGCCTGCAGGGCCTGGTGAAGGCGAACAAGGTCACCTACATCGAGGGCGAGGGCCGGCTGGTCTCCCCAACCGCGGTCGAGGTCGCCGGACAGCGCTACGAGGGCCGGCACGTCCTGCTCGCGACCGGCTCCACCCCCCGGTCGCTACCGGGTCTCGAGATCGACGGTGACCGGGTGATCACCAGTGAGCACGCGCTGGCGCTCGACCGGCTGCCTGCTTCAGTCGTCGTCCTCGGCGGCGGTGTAATCGGCGTCGAGTTCGCGAGCGTGTGGAGATCGTTCGGCTCGGAGGTCACGATCGTCGAGGCGCTCCCCCACCTGCTGCCCCTGGAAGACGAGGCAAGCTCGAAGCTGCTCGAGCGCGCCTACCGCCGTCGCGGCATCAACTTCGAGCTTGGCTCCCGCTTCGAAGGCGTCAAGACCACCGACGCCGGCGTCGTCGTGACACTCGAAGGCGGCAAGACGATCGAGGCCGAGTACCTCTTGGTAGCCGTCGGCCGCGGCCCGGTCTCGGCCGGCCTTGGCTACGAAGAGAACGGCGTCGCGACCGACCGAGGGTTCGTCCTCGTCGACGAGTATTGCCAGACCAACGTGCCCACCATCTCCGCGGTCGGCGACCTCATCCCGACCTTGCAGCTGGCGCACGTCGGCTTCGCCGAAGGCATCCTGGTCGCCGAGCGACTGGGAGGCCTATCGCCCGTCCCGATCGACTACGACGGCGTGCCACGCATCACCTACTCCGAGCCGGAGGTCGCTTCGGTTGGGCTCACCGAGGTGAAGGCCAAAGAGAAGTACGGCGACAACCTGAAGACCTTCAGCTACGACCTGGCAGGAAACGGCCGCAGCCAGATCCTGAAGACGTCGGGCGCGGTCAAGGTGATCGCGGTTGCCGACGGTCCGGTGGTGGGTCTCCACATCGTCGGTGCTCGCGTGAGCGAACTGATCGCCGAAGCCCAGCTCATCTACAACTGGGAGGCGCTGCCCAGTGAGGTTGCTCAACTGATCCACCCGCACCCGACGCAGACCGAAGCCATCGGCGAGGCCCTCATGGCCCTGGCCGGCAAGCCGCTCCACGTGCACAGCTAGCCTCGTCACGCGTCCTAACAAGCGGCGTCCTAAGCAGCGGCGTCCTAACCAGGGAGTCACGGCCCTCATGTCGGTATCAGTAACGATGCCCCGCCTCGGAGAGAGCGTTACCGAGGGCACCGTCACCCGCTGGTTGAAGAAGGAAGGCGACCAGGTCGCAGTCGACGAGCCGCTGCTCGAGGTCTCGACCGACAAGGTCGACACCGAGATCCCCTCGCCGGTCGCAGGCATCCTGTCGAAGATCACCGTCGCCGAAGACGAGACAGTCGAGGTCGGTGCCGAACTGGCCGTCATTGATGACGGATCCGCCGAGGCCGGGCCGACAGCAGCACCCGCCGCGACTGAAGCGCCAGCTGCGGATGCTGCACCAGCAGCAGAAGCAACGCCTGAGCCGGACGCCGAGCAGCCGGCGCCCCAAGCCGAAGCCAGCAACCAGGCGGCGGAGGCAGAGCCGCCAGCAGCACCGACGACCCCTGCACCTGAAGCCGCCGCAACTGCTCAACCAGTGGCTGCGCCGCAAGCCCAAGCAACCGCCCCATCACCGCCATTGGCACCGGCCGCGCCATCGGCACCGGGTGCCGCCCCCCAGGCGGCTCCGGCGAGTGCGGCGGTTCCGGCGCCGCGCGTGGCCGAAGCCGCGAGCGACGGGGCCAGCGACGGCGACCCCTCCTACGTCACGCCGCTGGTGCGAAAGCTGGCCAACGAGCACGACGTCGACCTCAGCAGCCTCACCGGCACCGGGGTAGGCGGCCGGATCCGCAAGCAAGATGTGCTCGCCGCCGCCGAGGCAGCACGAGCAGCGAAGACTGCCGCGGCAATGTCGAGCGCGCCGGCCGCCACCGCAGCACCGGCCGCTCCGCCGAGCCCCGCCGCAGCCGCGCTGCGCGGGCGCACCGAGAAGATGTCGCGGCTTCGCGGCGTCCTTGCGTCGCGGCTTGTCGAATCACTGCAAACCGCGGCCCAACTGACAACGGTTGTCGAAGTCGACGTGACCCGTGTCTCGCGCCTGCGCGACGGCGCGAAGGCCGACTTCGAGGCGCGCGAAGGTGTGAAGCTGTCGTTCCTCCCCTTCTTCGCGCTGGCGACAGTCGAAGCGTTAAAGCAACACCCCGTCGTCAACGCGAGCATCGACACCGCTGCAGGCACCATCACCTATCACGATGCCGAGCACCTCGGGATGGCCGTCGACACTCCGCGTGGCCTGCTCGTACCGGTCGTGCGCGATGCAGGCGACCTCAACCTCGGCGGCCTCGCCCGGAAGATCGCCGACGTTGCCAACCGCACACGCAACAACCAGGTGAACCCCGACGAACTGTCGGGCGGCACGTTCACCCTGACTAACACCGGCAGCAGAGGCGCGCTGTTCGATACTCCGATCCTGCTGCCCCCGCAAGTCGGCATTCTGGGCACCGGCGCCGTTGTCAAGCGACCGGTGGTTGTCGACGACGGCGACCTTGGCGAGACGATCGCGATTCGCTCGATGGTCTATCTCGCGCTGACCTATGACCACCGGCTCGTCGACGGCGCCGATGCAGCCCGCTTCCTGGGCACGATCAAGGCACGACTCGAGGAAGGGCGCTTCGAAGCCGACCTCGGCCTCTAGGCCAGGGCATCGGCTATGAAGCGTTCGGAGCACCGCAGATGAAGATCGTCGTCACCGGATCCTCCGGTCTGATTGGCTCGGCGCTGGTCCGCGTTCTGAACAGCGAAGACGAAGGACACGCGCACGAGGTGCTGCGACTCGTGCGCCGCGAGGCAGTTTCGCCCGACGAAATCAGCTGGGATCCTGCTGCCGGTCGCGGTCCTGATGTGGAGCGGCTTCGAGGCGTCGACGCGGCGATCAACCTCGCGGGCGCTGGGCTGGGCGACCACCGCTGGTCCGATGACTACAAGAAGGAAATCCTCCAGAGCCGCATCTCATCGACTCGACTCCTCGCCGAGGCTCTGGCCAGCCTCGAACCGAAGCCCGCAGTCTTGCTGTCAGGGTCGGCCATTGGTTTCTACGGCGAGACTGGCGATCGCTTCGTCGACGAGGACGCGTCCGCCGCCACCGACTTCGCGGCCACTGTTGCGCGTGAATGGGAAGAAGCCGCCGTTGCGGCAAGCGACGCTGGCATCCGCACGGTGTTCTTGCGGACCGGCATCGTCTTGAGCACCAAAGGTGGCGCGCTCGGAAAGGTGCTCCCGCTGTTCAAGGCTGGCGTCGGCGGCCGGCTCGGCTCCGGGCGGCAGTACATCAGCTGGATAGCGCGACCCGATCACATTGCGGCGATGCGATTCCTGCTCGACGCCGATGCGATCAAGGGGCCGGTCAATCTCACTGCACCAAATCCGGTGACCAACCGTGAGTACACGAAAGCCATCGCCGCCGCGGTCCACCGCCCGGCGTTGTTCCCCGCGCCGACACTTGCGTTGAAGGCCGTGCTCGGCGAGTTCGCCGGCAACGTGGTTGGCGGCCAGCGGGTACTACCGAAACGCCTCGTCATTGCCGGCTTTGAGTTCGGCTATTCCGAGATCGAACCCGCACTGCGCGCGCTCGTCGAAGCAAACGCCTGACCGACCAGCAATCAGGTTGGCAGCCAAGAAACCTTGTGCGCCAAGTAGATGTAGCCGATGAACGTCGTTGCATCCATGAGCGTGTGCGCAATGATCAGCGGCAACGTGCGACCGGTTCGCTGATACACCCGGCCGAAGATCAGGCCCATGACCGCGTTGCCCAGCCCGCCACCAAAGCCCTGGTACAAGTGGTAGGAACCACGAATCAACGCACTTGTAGCGAGCGACTTGTTGTCGCCCCAACCGAACTGCTTCAGCCGATGCAGCAAGTAACCGCTGACGATGACCTCTTCGTAGATCCCGTTCTGCGCAGCCGATAACAACAGCACCGGGATCCGCCACCAGTGCGGTCCCAATGTCGTCGGAACCACAACGACATTCGCGCCAGCTGCATGGGCGCCGATGTAGAGCGCAAGACCCGCGCCACCGACACACGCCGCCAGCAATGCGCCGAGTCCGATGTCGCGACCGACTTGCGATCGGTCGACACCTATAGTCCGTAACGACTCCCGGGATCGGTGCAGGAGGTAGATCACCAACGCAACCGGAACGAGGCCGGTGGCGATGCCGAAAAGCTGAAAGGCGAGATCGAGCCACGGCCGGTCTGGTGTGACGGACCCGTTCAGCGTGGTGCTCTGCGAGGAGAGCGCTACGTGCTTCTTGGTGAGGTCATCGATCAGAGCGAGCAACGCGCCGACGCCGCTGGCCCCGAGGCTGATCGCGAGAACGATCCAGACCTCTGCGACGAGCAGGCGATGCCAACGGGACGCCGAATGCGCGGTGCCCGGCGACGGCGCCAGGTCGGCAGGCAATGGGGGCAACGACGGCGCCGTCCCGGCGGACCCCCGAAGCCCGAAGTTCATGACGCCATGATGACAACGATTCCTGAGGTTGCGCTAAAAAGCTGGCTCGGCTGCTGCCAGCTGGCTGACGCGCAGCGTTCACGTCGACGAAACACCCCCGATGTGTTTGACGCCTAGTGTCGCGGCGTCGGGTTCGCAGCCGGAAACGCAAGCGGCGTACGAAGGGTGTCTCCATGAGCGGCAATAACGTTCGACTCCAGGCCATTCAAGATGTCGAGGCCTATGTACCTCCAGCCGTGAGCTTCCTGGCGACCGAGACACCTGGGGAGATCTTCGGCGAGAACGTCTTCAGCAAAGCCGTCATGCAACAGCGGCTGCCGAAGTCGGTCTTCAAGTCGGTCATGGCGACGATCGAACACTCTGCGCCGCTCGACCCGCTCGTGGCTGACGCCGTCGCGGCCGCCATGAAGGACTGGGCGATGGAGAAAGGGGCGACCCACTACGCCCACGTCTTCTACCCGCTGACTGGCCTCACCGCTGAGAAGCACGACAGCTTCCTTGAGCCCGCAGGCGACGGCTCCGCCCTGGCCGAGTTCGCCGGCAAGACACTCACCCAAGGCGAGCCCGACGCATCGAGCTTCCCCAGCGGTGGCCTGCGCAACACGTTCGAGGCCCGCGGCTATACCGGGTGGGACGTCACGAGTCCGGCGTACGTACTTGAGAACCCCAACGGGAACACGCTGTGCATACCGACGATCTTCGTGTCGATGACCGGTGACGCACTCGACCACAAGACACCACTGCTGCGTTCACAACAGTCGATGGCGGTTCATGCCGAACGCATACTGAAGCTGTTCGGTCACCCGAACCCCGACCACGTCGTGTCGTTTTGTGGCGCCGAGCAGGAGTACTTCCTGGTCGACCGACACTTCTTCCTGGCTCGCCCCGACCTGCTTAACGCCGGCCGCACACTATTTGGGTCCAAGCCTCCGAAGGGCCAAGAGTTCGACGATCACTACTTCGGCGCGATCCCGGAGCGAGTACTCGGCTTCATGATGGATACCGAGCGTGAACTGTTCAAGCTCGGCATACCAGCCAAGACCCGGCACAACGAGGTGGCCCCCGGCCAGTTCGAGATCGCGCCAATGTTCGAACGGGCAAACGTGGCCGCCGACCACCAGCAACTGTTGATGTCGACCTACAAGCGTCTTGCCCAACGGCACGGCATGGAGTGTCTGTTCCACGAGAAGCCGTTCGAGGGCATCAACGGATCGGGCAAGCACGTCAACTTCTCACTCGGCAACTCCACCGAGGGCAACCTTTTGCTGCCCGGCGACACCCCGCACAAGAACGCACAGTTCCTGGTGTTCTGTGCGGCAGTCATCCGCGCCGTCCACAAGTACGGTGGGTTGTTGCGCGCGTCGGTTGCGTCGGCGTCCAACGACCACCGTCTGGGAGCAAACGAAGCCCCGCCCGCGATCATCTCGATCTTCTTGGGCGACCAGTTGACGGATGTGTTCGACCAGATTGCGAAAGGCGGCGCGACCTCGTCGAAGGAAAAGGGGACGCTCACGATCGGCGTCGATACGTTGCCGAACCTGCCGACCGACCCGGGCGACCGCAACCGCACCAGCCCGTTCGCCTTCACCGGTAACCGGTTCGAGTTCCGCGCGCCGGGATCGGGCCAGTCGGTGGCGGGCCCCATGGTGACGATCAACACGATCATGGCCGAGGCGCTCGACTACATTGCGACCGATCTTGAGACGTCGGTCGCCGATGGTGTCGACTTCAATGTCGCCGTCCAGAAGGTCCTTGAAGAGATCATCACCGTGCACGGAGCGTCGGTGTTCAACGGGGATGGATACTCCGAGCAGTGGCAAGTTGAAGCGGCGGCGCGTGGCCTGCCGAACTTGCGCACCACGCTTGACGCATTGCCGCAGCTGATCACCGAAGAGTCGATGGAGTTGTTTAGTAAGTACGGGGTCTTTACCCACCGCGAGATGCACAGTCGCTACGAGATTGGACTCGAGCAATATGCGTTGAGCGTGGGCGTCGAGGCGCGGCTCACTCTCGAAATCGGGACGACGTCGGTGCTGCCCGCAGCGGTCCGTTACCAGACCGAGGTGGCTCTCAACGTCGGAGCACTGAAGCAGGCAGGCATCTCTCCGGAGTTGGCTGACCTCGAGGATCTGTCAGGGCGCATCGCATCGCTTCGCTCGGGTCTGGCTGACTTGAAGACCGCACTCGCCCGTCACGGCGGCTCGACGGCTCTCGAGGAGGCACAGCACGCGCAGTCGGCGCTGCTGCCCGCGATGGCCGCCGTACGTTCTGCTGCCGATCAGCTCGAGGGGATTGTGGCTGACGACCTGTGGCCGCTCCCGACTTACCAGGAGATGCTGTTCATCCTGTGACCGACTAAGCAGGATCGTGCCATCTCAAAAGCGCAAGCTGGACGCCGATTGGCCGGCGCCGTCCATTCGACGGCGCCGGCGACGGCTGAACTCAGATCGACGCCTGGTAACTCCGAAATGCCCTAGTGGCAAGCCAGGCCATCGTTGCCGCCAACGCGGCGAGGAAGCCCAGTCGCGGCCAGACCGCGCCCCACTCCGTGCCGGACGACAGCGCCTGCCTAGACGCGACGACCGCCCAGTCGACGGGGTTATAACGCGCGACGTGGTGCACCCAGTGCGGCGACAACCTGGTGTCCATGATTGCGGAAGACAGGAACTGCAAGGGCAACACGATGAACTGGCTAACGCCGATCAGGGCTTCTTGTTGACGCAGGAGCAACGCCAGCGCGTTGGAGAACGAAGCCATGATGACCGAGATCAATGCAGCTGCGGCAATGGTGACGACGATGCCGATCACCCCACCGCGAAAGCGGGCTTCGCTGATGTACGCGACCCCGAACACGATCAGGGTCTGCACGACAGTCGTGACCGCCTGGTACGCAAGAGTTCCAATCATCATCGCGCCACGACGCACCGGCGACGCAAGCAAGCGGTCCATCACGCCGCGGTGCATGTCATCGATGTAGACAGTGCCTGCCCAGCCACTGGAGAACAACGCCGTCATGATGATGACGCCGGGCGTGATGAACTCGAGGTAGGAGCCCGAGCCCGAGGAAAACCCAGGAATATGAACAACAGATCGGAAAAGCTGACCAAACAACAGTAGCCAGATGATCGGCGCGATCAACGTCATCGCGGCGAAGGTCGGCTGTCGCCACAGGGTGCGTAGCGAACGAGCGGTCAGGTAAACCGAATGCTGGAACAGGCGCCCGCGCTGTCGACGCGGCACAAGCGAATCCGTCGAGGTGGGAACTTCGGCGAGTGCGCTACTCATGCTGCCACCTCGAAACTGCGACCGACGTGATGCAGGTACACGTCGTCCAATGAAGGACGCGCCACCGTCACCGACGCCACTGCGATGTCGGCATCTTCTAGTGCCGACAGCAGGGACGGCACCGCACGGGCGCCACTTGAGGCACGAGCTCGAAGGCTCGCACCAACCGACGCGACGTCGCGCAAACCGGGAATGCGCGACAGCATCACCAGGGCACCTGGAATCGCGTCGGCCGTCGCGAGTTCGACCTGCACGGCGTCGCCGTTCAACTCAGCCTTCAGTTGCTCCGGAGTTCCCTCGACCACCACCCGACCGTGATCGACGATCGCAAGCCGGTCGGCGAGTTGGTCGGCTTCGTCTAAGTAGTGCGTGGTCAGCAGCACCGCAACCTCCTCGTGCGCCGACAACCGCTCGATCTCCGCCCACAGTTCGGTCCGTGCCTGCGGATCGAGGCCCGTGGTGGGCTCGTCGAGGAACAGCACCTGGGGGCGATGCATGAGCCCAATAGCGACATCAAGCTTGCGAGTCATGCCGCCCGAGAAGGTCTTCGCCAACCGGTCGGCCGCGTCGTCGAGCGCGAACCGGGACACCAATTCGGCCGCACGAGCACGCGCGGAGGAACTCGACATCCCGTGGATCCGCCCGGCGAGAACCAAGTTCTCGCGCGCTGTTGCCATCGGGTCGCTCGACGCCTTTTGCGAGACGAGGCCGATGATGTGCCGAACCGCGTCGGGGTCCCGAAGTACGTTGACGCCGGCCACGCTGGCCTGCCCTAAATCGGGACGCGACAACGTGGCGAGAATCTTGACCGCTGTCGACTTCCCGGCACCGTTTGGGCCGAGCAAGGCGAACACGGTGCCGGCCTGGACATTGATTGATAGCCCGTCCAACGCACGGATGCGTGGCTTGCCGCGCGCGGCTGGATAGGTTTTGACGAGATCGACGGCAGCCAGTGCCGGCGAAGGCGATTCGGACATGGAACTCCCCTGTTCATTGGGTGGGGAGTCGAGACCGCAACGCCTATCGTGTGAGTGCGCCTCGGGAAGGGCCGCCTGCGGTCTCAACTCGGGTGTATGGCCCCTGGCCGGTGTTCACGCACCGGTCAGGGGTTCAGTTCCGTGTTCTAACTGGACTGTGTTTCTACGTGGACTGTGGCTGGTTGAACCAGCGCGCCGCCTCCTCCCCTAGATGCGTGACCGGATCCCGCGCGAGTTCTTCGAAACCGATGCCGACTGCGCGCAGTTCGTGAATGCGCCGCCACCAATCGGTGCCTTGGAAGGCGCCCGATCGAATGTCGCGGGCGAGCGTGGTGACGAACTCCAACTGGGCGGTGAGCATTGTGCGCCGATACACGCTCTCGATGAGGAAGAGATCGGGCAGCTGCATGCTCGCGGCTTCGGCGTGGGCGGCGTCGATCCCTCGCTGCTCGATCCGTAACCGCTCGGCTCGCTCGTCCAACAACCGCGCAGCCTCTTGTGGTTCGAGCAACGGAAGCAACGACAGGCCTGCCTCCAACGAGGTGAACTCACGGACCGGCACTGAGATCAGCTCGGCCAGCCAGTCCTCACACTCGATCGCGCCGGCATCGGTGATCTCATAAACCGTGCGCTCCGGCCGGCGTCCCTCTCGGGTGGTCTCGCGCGCCCGGATCAGACCGTGCTTCTCCAGCGATTCAACGACGGAGTACAGGGATCCATAGTTCAGCTTGATGCTGAGCTCCTTGCCACGGCTGCGCAAGGTCGTCGAGATCTCATATGGGTGCATCGGACGCTCGACAAGGCAGGCCAGCACGGCAAGAGCCAGCGGATTGGACCTCTGGCGGCGCGCCATCGACACTCCTCTGGTTCAACTACTCGATCCAGAGTGTTAGCTTCCGGACAGCCGATGTCAAGTAAGGCGCGGCGCCCAGATCCCGGATCTAGGCGGGCGCAATCGACGCAATCTGCCAGCGCAGTTCGTCCGGTTCGGTGCGCAGCACGACCGTCCAGTTCCGCATCCCCCGCCCGGGCACATGGGTCGCTGCCCCCGCAGCATCGACGACGTCGTAGCTAGCAAGGGTGTCGGCCACAGCGAGCGTGATCTCGGCCGGCGACTGGGAGACCACCCGCACCGACGCGAGCACAAACTGCAGGCCGCGAACCCGTTGACCAGCGCCGACAAGACGACCCAGCGCTGCGCGGTCGGTCGCGAGGGCGGCAGATCCCGGTACATAGATCGCGTCGAGTTCGTTCGCGTCTGCATCCGCGAACGCAGCATCGCGGCTCGCGTCGAGCGCGCCGACGACAGAGAGCCAGTCGGGGGCGGGCGACGCAACCGCCACCGGCGAGTTGGGAGACGGGTTGGCCGTGGACGGCGTCCCTGTCAGATGCTCGACCGCTGAGGGCGGCGCGGAAGCTACAGCGAGCCCGGACGCCGGGCTGGCGGACGGTGCGACGGCGGCGCTCGCGGTGCTCGCGGTGCTCGCCGAGGCGCGGTGGCCGTGATCAGACCATCCCCACGCAATCCCGATCGCGACGGCCGCGCCGAGCAAAGTGACGACACAGGCCACCGCGACCGCGCGGCGCACCAGCACGCCTCGGCCCACCGACCAGCGATGCCGACCTGCCGCTTCGCCGCGACGAAAGCGCGACGGCGACGGCGCACCGGTCTCCTGGGACGGGTCCACCGCCCGAACTGAGCCGGGCACGACATGCGTGCTCGCTGCGGGCGTCCGGCCCACCCGCGGGCTCCCCCGCAAGAGCCGAACCGCGACAGGTGAGCAGGATGCGAACAACGCGCGACCGAAGGCCGCGGGGTCGGGCCTGGCATCGGGAGCGGGATCGAGCCCCGCCTCGATCGCCGCGACCAGCTCGGCGGGAGCCTCGGGCGCCAGCGGCCCAAGTGGTCGGGCGACCATGGGCTCGGAGTCGCTGTAGGGCGGCACGCCCGCGAGAGCGGCGAAACAGACGGCAGCCAGGCCGTGGACGTCGCTCGCCACGCTGGACACCTCGGCGGTCGCCAGTGCCGGGTCGGCGTAGCCCGGCGTCCGCCCGGCCGGGCCTGCTTGGTCCCCGACGAGACGTGCGACCCCAAGGTCTGCAAGAAGCGGTTTGCCGGATCCGTCGAAGACGATGTTGCCCGGCGTGACGTCGCCGTGGATCAGGCCTCGCGAGTGAATGTCGGACAGCGCCTGCGCCAACGGCGCGCCGATGGTGACGACCTCGCCCGCCGACAGCCGACCGCGGGCGCCGAGTACCGCAGCGAGACTGCCGCCCTCGGCGTAGTCGAGCACCAGGACGAGCCCGTCGCCGGTCGAGACGACGGATCGCAGCGGAACGATGTGGTCGTGACGCACGGACGCGAGTAGGGCCGCTTCCCGCTGCAACTGCTCCGTCGATAACGGACTCGACGTGTCGACGCGCAGCCGCTTGAGCGCGACCACCTCGCCGGTCGACGATTCATGCGCACGCCAGACTTCGCCCGAGCCGCCGAACCCGGCCAGCTCCTCGACGTCGTAACCCGGAAGCGAGAACTCGTCCACGCCGCCATTGCAGCGCACACAGCCGCTTGTCCGCTGCGGTTGTCCACAGCTGGCAGCGCTCACCAGCGCAACGCCGACGCCGTATCCTCAAAGTGTGATCGCGTTCAAGCACCTCGGCGTCGTCCCTTATGAGCAGGCGTGGGACATTCAACGCGACGTGCATGCCGCTCGGGTGGCCGACGAGATCCCCGACACCTGCCTGATGCTGCAGCACCCGCCGGTCTTCACCGCGGGTCGGCGCACGCAGGATTTCGAGCGGCCTATTGACGGCACGCCGGTGATCGACGTCGACCGTGGCGGGCGGATGACGTGGCACGGTCCCGGGCAACTTGTCGGGTATCCGATCGTGCGGTTGCCGATGCCCATCGACGCGGTCGGGCATGTACGGCGGCTCGAGGAGGCCCTGATCGCGGTCTGCGCGGATTTCGGCGTCTCGGCGATCCAGATCGCGGGCCGTTCTGGGGTGTGGGTGCCCGGTAACGGCGGGGCAGCAGCGCGCAAGATCGCAGCAATCGGCGTCCGCATCTCTCGTTGCACGACGATGCACGGGTTCGCGCTGAACTGCGACCCGGATCTGAGCTGGTTTGGTCGAATCGTGCCGTGCGGTATCGACGACGCCGATGTGACATCGCTGTCGCGCGAGCTTGGCCGCGACGTCAGCGTCGACGAGGTCCTTCCTTTCGTCGAACTCCACCTGGCGAACGCACTGAAGGCCGCAAGACCGGCGAAGGTGTCGGCATGAGCGCCGTCGCGCCCGAGGGCCGCAAGCTGCTGCGGGTCGAGGCCCGCAACGCCGCTGTGCCGATCGAGAAGAAGCCGGCCTGGATCAAGACCCGCGCCAAGATGGGTCCTGAGTACACCGCATTGAAGGAACTTGTGCGCAGCGAGGGCTTGCACACGGTCTGCGAAGAGGCTGGCTGCCCGAACATCTTCGAATGCTGGGAAGACCGCGAAGCGACCTTTCTGATCGGCGGCGCGACCTGCTCGCGCAACTGTTCGTTCTGCCAGATCGACAGCGGGCGACCCGTTCCGCTCGACCGCGACGAGCCGCGACGAGTCGCTGAGTCGGTCGCATCCATGGGGCTTCGCTACGCCACAGTGACGGGTGTTGCACGCGACGACCTCGACGATGAGGGCGCCTGGCTGTACGCGCAGACCGTCCGCGAGATCCACGCCACGGTGCCAGGCTGTGGCGTCGAGCTGCTGACCCCCGATTTCCACGCCAGGCCCGAATTGCTGGCGCAGGTCTTCGACGCGCAGCCCGAGGTGTTCGCGCACAACCTGGAGACAGTGCCGCGCATCTTCAAGTCGATTCGCA